>NZ_JASHIV010000002.1:0-490446 GCF_030733525.1 Bacillus sp. MMSF_3328
TAGTAATGTTATAATAGGTAGATATCTAACTTTAGGACTGTAAAGGATTAAGGGATTCTTGTGAATAAACAGCGTTTATTATTCTAATAGTAAAAAATAAAACCGGGAAAGATTCCCGGTTTTATTTTTTTCCTATGTTTCAACTTAGTAATCTAATACAATGCCTGACCCGGCGTTTTTATGTGCAGTCCCCCATTATATTCTTTCTATATTAATGCCCAGCTGTTTTGTTTTCCTGCTCTTTATGCTGTGCAGACATTCTTGTCTTCTGTCCAAAGGAAAGTCATAAGGGCCCTTGACCAGGGTGTCCGCATGCTGGAATGGAATATGGCCTGCCTCTTCGATCAGCTCTCCGTCTTGAATGCATTCATACAATAAGCAGCGATTTTTCATATGTTTTTGCATGGACTCACCTTCACTTTCCTTTTCTTGCTTCTATTCTAAAGCAAAAGAGCTGAATTTTCACAAAAATAAATTCCCATTTTTTCTTTTCTTCCGCATATATTTCTCCCGGCTGTACAAAAAATATAACGATACTTTCCAAGGAGGAATGAAAATGAATATTGGCAGGGCAAAAGAAATTCTTATGTCTGCTGATCCTATTAAAGTCAGCTATGAAGGTGAATCTGTAATCATACAGCATGTGGATGAAAGGACAAGGACAGCGAGGATATATTCCAGGGCTGAACCTGAAAAGGAATTGGATGTATCTGTCCTGAATCTGATCGAGGGTTGAGATCATATTTTTAAAATATTATGAAAGTTCATTGACTTTTACTGGTTTAATATTGTAAAGTATAGAAAATTCAATAACTGTATTTCTTATCAAGAGAGGCAGAGGGTATGGCCCTGTGAAGCCTCAGCAACCTTCAATGGATAATATTGAAAAGGTGCTAATTCCTGCAGGTCCTTTATGGGCTTGAAAGATAAGAAGAATGACAAGTGCTGCATCCAAAAAGTCTTCTTCTTATAGAAGACTTTTTTTATTTTCCATGGAGCATGAAAGCATTGTGCAAAAAAGGAGTGAACATATTGGTGAAAACAGAAACATTATTGGCGCAGCTTGGCAATCGAAGCGATCAGCATACAGGAACCGTCAACCCTCCGGTTTATTTTTCTACAGCTTACCGACATGAAGGACTCGGCAAGTCCAACGGCTATGATTATGTCCGGACGGGAAATCCAACTAGGGAAATACTTGAGCAGGCAATTGCCAGCCTTGAAGGAGCTGATCAGGGTTATGCCTGCAGTTCGGGCATGAGCGCCATCTCCGTTGTTTTATCTCTATTCCGTTCAGGTGATGAGCTGGTGGTGTCAAAGGATCTTTATGGAGGCACCTACAGGCTGCTTGAGCAGGGTTTTGCCAAATGGGGGCTGGTTACAAAATACGCAGATACCTCTGATATCCATGCGGTAAGCAGGCAAATCTCGCCTCATACGAAAGCAATATTCCTGGAAACGCCGACCAACCCGCTCATGCAGCAGGCTGATATTGAGGCTATGGCTGCAATCGCCCGCCAGCATGGAATTCTACTGATCGTCGATAATACCTTTTTTACGCCGGTCCTTCAGCAGCCAATCAGACTGGGGGCCGATATCGTCATACACAGTGCTACAAAATATCTGGGCGGCCATAACGATGTGCTCGCAGGCCTCATTGCGGCACGAGGAGAGAAGTTATGTGCCTCCCTTGCCCATCACCATAATGCTGCAGGAGCAGTGTTAAGCCCATTTGATTCCTGGCTCCTGATGAGAGGGATGAAGACCCTTGCCCTCCGGAT
Source organism: Bacillus sp. MMSF_3328 (assembly GCF_030733525.1). Lineage (NCBI taxonomy): Bacteria > Bacillati > Bacillota > Bacilli > Caryophanales > Bacillaceae > Bacillus > Bacillus sp. MMSF_3328. The sequence continues at coordinate 1,782 of NZ_JASHIV010000002.1, forward strand.
GAAGAAGCATGAAAGCAATGCTCGTAAACTGGCTGAATACTTGAACAGCCATGAATATGTAGAGGAAGTGCTGTATCCCGGAAAAGGCGGAATGCTCTCCTTCAGAATCCTTGAAGAAAATTGGGCAGATCTATTCCTGCAGAAGCTGAACCTTATTACTTTCGCCGAAAGTCTTGGCGGAACTGAAAGCTTTATTACTTATCCTGCCACACAGACACATGCTGACATCCCGGAAGAGACCCGATTAGCCAATGGAATCTGCGGCAAGCTCCTTAGATTTTCTGTTGGCATCGAAGATCCGGAAGATTTGATGAAAGATTTGGAACAGGCCTTCAGTGGCTGTGTGGAAGGGGAGAATGCAAAATGAACGAAGACTGTTATAGATTCGAAACAAAGCTATTGCACAATAAACATAAAACAGACCCGGTTACAGGGGCTGTAAGCGTCCCGATTCATCATGCCTCCACCTTTCATCAAAAGGATCTTGAGTCTTTTGGCAAATATGACTACTCAAGAAGCCTAAATCCGACAAGAGAGGCGCTTGAAGAAGTAATTGCAGGACTTGAAGGCGGAACCAGAGGATTTGCGTTTTCTTCCGGTATGGCGGCCATCTCCACTTGCTTTCTTCTTCTTTCCCAGGGAGACCATGTCGTCATTTCAGAGGATGTATACGGAGGCACCTACAGGATGGTCACAGAGGTCCTCTCGCGCTACGGAATTGATTACACCTTCGCAGATATGACTAATTTAGAAGAAGTAAAAGAGGCTGCCCTTCCACATACAAAACTATTCTATGTTGAAACACCTTCCAATCCCCTCTTGAAGGTTGCCGATATTAAAAGCATTGCTGAGATTGCCAGGGAAAAAGATGCTTATACGTTCGTTGACAATACTTTCATGACCCCCCAACTGCAAAAGCCGCTGGACCTTGGGGCAGATATTGTCCTTCACAGTGCGACGAAATTTATCTCCGGACACAGTGATGTCGTTGCCGGCCTTTGTGCAGTAAAAGATCCAGTGCTGGCTGAGAAAGTGGCCTTTCTGCAGAATTCCTTTGGTGCTGTCCTTGGTGTGCAGGATTGCTGGCTGGTGCTGAGGGGTTTGAAAACCCTTCATGTCAGACTGCAGCAGTCCATGATAACAGCAGAGAAAATTGCTCTTTTCCTTGAGAATCACCCACTTGTGAAAAAAGTGCATTACCCTGGGCTTGAGAGCCATCCGCAGTTTAAGCTGCAGAGAGAACAGGCTGCCGGGCCGGGAGCTGTGCTGTCTTTTGAGCTTGAAGACGAAGATGCGCTGCGGAAATTCTCTGATGCTCTGGAAATCCCGGTTTTTGCAGTAAGCCTGGGCGCTGTCGAGTCGATACTCTCCTGGCCAGCCCGGATGTCTCATGCCTCCATGCCTGCACCCGAAAGAAGCAGGCGCGGAATATCCGACTCCCTTCTCCGCCTTTCTGCAGGCCTCGAAAATCCGGATGATTTAATACACGATTTCAGCAGAGCACTTTCTGCCGCAGAGAGAACATGCCATACAGCGAGGGTAAAACTATGAGTCTGCTGGATAAAATGGAAAAAGAGATCATCATAGCAGATGGAGCGATGGGCACTCTCCTCTATTCCTATGGTACAGATTTCTGCTTTGAAGAACTTAATGTATCACAGCCAGGCCATATTCAAAATATCCACCAAGCTTATATAGATGCAGGTGCAACTTTGATCCAGACCAACACCTATGCAGCCAATTATCTCAAGCTGCAGCGCTACGGACTGGAGGACCATGTAAAGGAAATAAACAGTGCCGCTGTCACTGTTGCGAGGAAGGCTGCGGGAAATCATGCCTTTGTGGCCGGAACGATTGGCGGAAACCGCGGGATCAAACCCCACTCAATATCTATAGAAGAAATAAAAAGGAGCTTCAGGGAGCAGCTCTACTGCTTGCTGATGGAAGGGGTGGATGCGATCCTTCTTGAGACCTATTATGATCTCAAGGAACTGGAAACTGTCCTTTCGATCGCGAGGAAAGAAACAGCCCTCCCTCTCATTGCCCAGGTGTCACTGCAGGAGACGGGTATTATGCAGGATCACACTCCCATAAGCGAAGCGCTGTCCAGGCTGGATGCGCTCGGCGCGGATATCGTCGGGCTCAATTGCCGGCTTGGCCCCCATCATATGCTGCTGACGCTTGAGGAGGTGCCCCTGCCACAGAAGGCTTACCTGTCCGCATATCCGAATGCCAGCCTGCCTGCATACACGGATGGAAAATTCCATTACGAAGGCGATGCAGAATATTTCAGGCAGTCTGCCAAAGCTTTCAGGAACCAGGGGGTAAGGCTGCTTGGAGGATGCTGCGGCACCACTCCTGCTCACATCCGTGCATTTTCAGATGAATTAAAAGGATCTCCTCCTTTAGAGAAAAAGGAAGTCAGGGAACCAAAGGCTAAAATTCGGATTATGCCAAAAGAGGCCCAAAGGGATCTTCCCCCGCTCCAGGATCTTGTGAAAAAGAGACAGTCAGTCATCGTTGAATTGGATCCGCCAAGGAAATTGGAAACGGATAAATTTTTTGCCGGGGCTAAGGCTCTTCAAGACGCAGGCATTGACGCAATTACACTTGCCGATAATTCGCTTGCATCCCCCCGGATCTCAAATGAAGCACTCGGCTATTTGGCAAAGAACAGGCTGGGGCTTCGTCCGCTCATTCACCTGACGTGCAGGGACAGGAATATCATTGGGCTGCAATCCCATTTAATGGGCCTTCATACACTGGGACTCCATGACATTCTTGCCATTACCGGAGATCCTGCAAGGGTCGGCGATTTTCCCGGCGCATCTTCCGTATATGATATGTCCTCCTTCGAGCTGATTCAGATGATCAAGCAGCTGAATGAAGGCCGCTCGATTTCAGGCAAGGATCTTGGACAAAAAGCTGCATTTTCTGTTGCTGCTGCCTTTAACCCAAATGTCCGTTCTCTTGAGAAGGCAGTTCAGAGGCTCGAAAAAAAGGCGGAGTGCGGAGCGGATTATTTTATATCCCAGCCTGTATTTTCGGAAGAGAAGCTTATGGAAATATATGAGGCTACCAAACATATGGAACAGCCGATCTATATCGGCCTCATGCCTCTGACGAGCAGCAGGAATGCTGATTTCCTTCATAATGAGGTGCCGGGCATCAAAATATCCGACAAAATCAGGGAACGTATGAACAGCCTGAAAGATGACCCCCTCCAGTCAGTCCGCGAAGGGATCAGCATAAGCAAAGAGCTGATTGATGCAGCAGCAGAGCTGTTCAATGGCATCTATTTAATCACCCCGTTTATGAAGTATGAACTGACAGCGGAGCTTGCCGCATATGCGCGCAGCGAGAAGCTGAAGACAGCCAGGAGGAGCAGGAATGCCAAAGATTTCTCTATCTGAAAGAATGAATAATAAAATCCTGATCATGGATGGCGCCATGGGAACGATGCTGCAGAGAGCTGATCTTTCTGCTGAAGATTTTGGCGGCGAACAGTATGATGGCTGCAATGAATACTTGAATCTTACAGCACCGGGGGTTATTAAAGAAATCCACCTTGCCTATCTTAAGGCCGGTGCCGATATAATTGAAACCAATACTTTCGGGGCCACAAGCATTGTCCTTGATGAATACAGCCTTAAAGAAAAAGCCTATGAAATCAACAGAACTGCTTCTTTGATTGCAAGGAAAGCGGCTGATCAGATCAGCACTCCTTCATGGCCGCGTTTTGTTGCCGGATCTATGGGACCTACTACAAAAACACTTAGTGTCACAGGAGGAACGACATTTGAAGAGCTGGCATTGTCATATGAGGAACAAGCCTGCGGATTAATTGATGGCAAAGCGGACCTCCTCCTTCTTGAGACCAGCCAGGATATGCTCAACGTGAAAGCAGGATATATTGGGATACAAAATGCCTTCAAAAAAACCGGCATCACTCTCCCCCTTATTGTTTCAGGTACAATTGAACCTATGGGGACGACACTCGCGGGCCAGTCAATTGAAGCTTTTTATATTTCCCTAGAGCATATGAAACCGCTGGCTGTCGGCCTTAATTGCGCTACAGGACCTGAATTTATGCAGGAGCATATCAGGTCATTATCTTCGCTTGCAGATGCTGCTGTCAGCTGTTATCCAAACGCCGGGCTGCCTGATGAAGAAGGGCGCTACCACGAAACACCTGAATCGCTCGCAGAAAAGCTTGCAGGGTTTGCCTCACAGGGCTGGCTGAACATCGTCGGCGGGTGCTGCGGAACTACACCGGAGCATATCAAGGCAATTGCAGATAAAATGGAACATTTTGCACCGCGGAAAATCTCTGCAGCATCTGCCCATAAAGTATCAGGCATTGAGCCGCTCATCTATGATGACCCAACCCTCCGCCCCATCATGGTCGGCGAGCGGACAAATGTCATAGGATCCAGGAAGTTCAGAAGACTGATTGCCGAGGGAAAGTTTGAAGAAGCGTCAGAAGTCGCGAGGGCACAGGTCAAGAATGGCGCCCATGTTATTGATATATGCCTTGCTGACCCTGATCGGGATGAACTGGAAGATATGGAAAACTTCATTAAAGAAGTAACTAAAAAAGTAAAAGCACCGATTGTAATAGATTCTACAGATGAGAAAGTTATAGAAAAAGCCCTTATTTACCTGCAGGGAAAATCCGTGATCAACTCTATCAATCTGGAGGATGGCGAAGAAAGATTTGAGGCTATTGCCCCTCTTATACGCCTGTACGGGGCAGCAGTGGTAGTCGGAACCATAGATGAGAAAGGCATGGGAGTGAGTGCAGATAGAAAGCTTGAAATTGCTTCCCGCTCCTATACCCTTCTGGTTGAAAAATATGGGATTCCTCCTGAGGACATCATTTTTGACCCGCTCGTCTTCCCGGTTGGGACAGGTGATGAACAATACATCGGTTCGGCAGAAGCGACTGTTGAGGGTATCCGCCTAATAAAAGAACGCTTTCCAAAGACACAAACGATTCTTGGCATCAGCAATGTTTCTTTTGGCCTGCCTCCGGTTGGAAGGGAGATTCTTAATTCCGTCTTCCTCTATCACTGTACCCAGGCGGGATTGGACTATGCAATTGTGAATACAGAAAAACTTGAGCGGTTTGCCAGTATAGCAAGTGAAGAAATTGCTTTGGCAGAAAAGCTGTTATTTGAAACTACGGATGAAACACTCGCACAGTTCACAGAATTTTACCGGGGCAAGAAAAAGGAAGAAAAAAGCCTTCTTCCTGATATGAGCCTGGCTGAACGCCTTGCCTATTATATAAAAGAAGGTACAAAAGAAGGCCTCTTGGAAGACCTTAAAGCAGCCTTACTGGAGTACAGTTCCCCTCTTGAAATTATAAATGGACCCTTGATGGATGGGATGAAAGAGGTCGGCCGACTGTTCAACGACAACCAGCTGATTGTCGCCGAAGTGCTGCAGAGTGCAGAAGTGATGAAGGCCTCGGTTTCCTATCTTGAACCATTTATGGAGAAAGGAACTTCATCAGGCAAAGGGAAAATCATTCTTGCCACTGTAAAAGGAGATGTTCATGATATAGGCAAAAACCTTGTTGATATCATTCTCAGTAATAATGGGTACGAAGTAATCGACCTTGGCATCAAAGTATCACCTTCTGAGCTAGTTGAAGCAGTAAAAAAGGAAAAGCCCAATATGGTCGGACTCTCTGGCCTGCTTGTTAAATCCGCACAGCAGATGGTCATCACCGCTTCTGATATGAAACAGGCAGGCATTGATATCCCTATTCTCGTCGGCGGTGCGGCACTATCAAGGAAATTCACAGATACGAAAATATCGAGAGAATACAATGGCCTCGTGATGTATGCCAAAGATGCGATGAATGGATTATCAATAGCCGATCAGCTCCGTGATGAGCCGGAATACAACAGGCTCCTTGCCGAGCAAGAGGCAAAGCGGTCCCTCCCCCTCCCTTCTGCTTTAACAGAAAGAAAAACAGGAGCTCTTGCTGCACTTAAGGTGAGGCCTTCAGTCCGGTCTGATGTACCGGTTTTTGTTCCGCAGGATTTGGAGCGGCATGTCCTAAGATCCTATACACTTGGGCATATTGAGCCTTATATTAACCGGCAGATGCTTTTAGGGCATCATTTGGGGCTTAAGGGCAATATCAGCCGTCTCATTGAGTCAGGTGATGAGAAGGCATTGAAATTGAATGATACTGTAGATTCCCTTATCGTGCAGGCGAAAACTGAGGGCTGGATCATACCTAGTGCTGTCTATCAATTTTTTCCTGCTCAATCTGACGGGAACAAGGTCATCATCTATGATAAGGACGACCACAGCAGGATATTAGAGGTATTTGATTTTCCAAGACAGCAGACTGAGCCATTTTTGTGCCTTGCCGATTATTTGAAGCCTGCTGGTGGCGGGGAAATGGATTATGTCGCCTTTTTCTCTGTTACTGCAGGCAATGCTGTAAGGGAGACTGCCGAAATACTTAAAAAGGAAGGCCGCTTTCTTGAAAATCATGCCCTGCAGGCTTTGGCGCTTGAAACGGCAGAAGGTTTTGCTGAACTTGTCCACAGGCAAATACGTGACCGCTGGGGCTTCCCTGATCCTGTAGACTTTACTATGAAAGAGAGGTTTTCAGCAAAATATCAGGGACAGCGCTTTTCATTCGGCTATCCCGCCTGCCCGGAGCTTGAAGATCAGCGGAAGCTTTTTGATCTGATCAAGCCGGAGGAAATTGGCATAGACCTGACAGAAGGATTTATGATGGAGCCGGAAGCTTCGGTTTCAGCCATGGTTTTTGCCCATCCGGAAGCACGCTATTTTAATGTATTGAAAAACTGATATGGAGGCCTGCCAGTAACGGCAGGCTTTTTCGCTGTGCAGGCATTTAAAATTTTTAATCTTGTGTAATTAATGTTTGATTGACATACAGGAGCTGCGATGCTGTATTTTTTGTAAGGCTCTATTCGCATTGATTTTTGCTTTTTCGCAATCGTTATTTAAGCTCAATCCCCGCCCATCCATTAAAGAACGGAGGCTTCCCGGACCTGAATGGTAGATTCAGTGACAGGCTGAAATATAAGCGGAGAAATTCCCTCTGAGCTTGAAAAGCCTTTAAAAACAGTTTAAATAGAGGGAGAAATTCCGACTAACGACTCCAAAAACAGGAAAATGGGCTACTTTGCTCTTCTTGAACGGAAATTCTCCGCTTATTTCAAGGTTTGCTGTTCCCTCAAATAATTAAAAGAGACAATCTTTACGAAAAGAGCTCTAACGGGGGAGTATTTTTTACAAAAAAAGTAAATTATATAATGACTTCTTCTATTGAGGTGCAGAAAATGAATATTACTTTATCCATTATCCTGGCTGTTTGCGCCGGCTATTTGAAAGCATGGAAAAACTGGCGTGTCTTCCACCCTACCATGCTTTATACCTCTGTATTGGTGTTATTGTATAATTTTATCTGCAAAGATCATCTTTTGTGGAAGCACAGAAGCATTCCATTAGAATCACATTTTGCTGGCGAGCTGTTTCATGCATTCGCCATACTTCCGACCATAACAGTATTATACTTGACATTCTATCCGGAGAAGCATGGCCGGCTTCGGTATATTATCCTTTGGAGTGTCCTTTCCTTTGCAGCTGAATTCCCCTTTGCTGCAACAGGGATGATTGTTTTTGAGAATGGCTATCAATATTGGATGGAGCTTCTTTTTTACCCGGTGATGTACATCATGATCAGGCTTCATCATATTCGGCCATTAGTGTCCTACGGCCTGTCAACTGTGATCATCCTTTTGATGGTCTGGCTTTTTAAAGTGCCGGTCCAGCTTGCCTTTTAAATCAGGTGGCTATCTTGTACAATAGTCAGTATACTCATTTGTTTCTGACTACTTAGAGAAAGCTGGTGCAAATATGCATTATCATACCTATGCTGCAGGCGACAGCTGCATCATCCTTGAATTTGGCAGCAGCATCGACCCGGGAAGCAATCAAAAGGTCAGGAAAGCGGCTTCCCTTTTATCCAAAAAACCTTTCAGGGGCATGATTGAATGCGTTCCTGCCTTTCATACACTGGCTGTTCATTATGATCCTTATGCCGTCGGAACCTTATCTCCCTTTGAAGCAGCCTCATCCTTGATTGCTGAAATGCTTGCAGAGAAAATACAATTGGATGTCCACTCTCCGCGGCTCTTGGATATCCCCGTCTGCTATGAAGGAGCCCACGCCCCGGACCTGCCTTTTGTAGCCCGTTCAAATGGATTATCGGAGAAAGAAGTTATAGAGATACATAGTAAAAGAGACTATGAGATTTACTTTCTTGGCTTCTCACCCGGCTTCCCTTTCCTGGGCGGGATGGATCAGCGCATAGCGGCTCCGCGCAAAACTTCCCCAAGATTGAAGATTCCCTCCGGCTCGGTGGGCATTGCCGGCGGGCAGACAGGGATATATCCTTCGGAGACCCCTGGAGGCTGGCAGATTATCGGAAGAACACCGATAGCGTTATTCGATCCAAAAAGGGAAGAACCCAGCTATCTAAAGCCCGGAGACCGTTTGCGTTTCATTCCGATCAAAGAAGCAGAATTTCAGTCAGGGGGCGGCAGCCTATGGGAATAAAAGTTCTGAAGCCGGGACTGATGACAACTGTCCAGGATGCAGGGAGGAAAGGATACCAAAATCTCGGCGTATCGCCTTCAGGTGCGATGGATCTTTTCTCTTACACGCTTGCCAATCTGGCAGCAGGCAATTTCAATGATGAAGCAGCTCTTGAAATTACCTTGATTGGCCCCCGGCTGCTTTTCGAAAAAGATATCATCTTCAGCTTCTTTGGCGCTGAAACAGAAGCAAAGCTGAGCGGCAGCAATATTCAAGGCGGAAAGCCGATCGCCGCAAAAAAAGGAGATGTTCTTTCTTTTGGCAGGATGAAGGCAGGGTGCCGTACATATCTGGCCTTCCATGGCGGCATCTTGGTGCCTCGCCAGATGGGAAGCAGGAGCACATATCTGAAAGCAGGATTCGGCGGCCTGGATGGCAGGATATTAGAAAAGAACGATGTCCTCCCCATCAGACAAACCTCCTGCAGATTCAGCAGAAGCTGGAGCTTCTCACCCTCGCTCGCCTCTTATCTTCATCAGGATCAGATCAGGGTGATGCCCGGCAGGCAGTCTGAATGGTTTTCTTCTGATGCTATAAACCAATTTTCAGAACAGGAATTTACGATTTCTCCAGATTCTGACAGGATGGGATACAGGCTGAAGGGCCCTTCACTAGCAAAGGCAAGGGAAATTGAAATGATAACTGAACCAGTATCATTTGGAACAGTGCAGGTGCCTGCTGACGGCAATCCGATCATTCTGATGGCTGAAAGGCAGACAACAGGCGGGTACCCGAAAATCGCTCAAGTCCTGTCGGCAGACCTTCCTATACTGGCACAGAAAAAACCGGGAGATAAGATCAGGTTTGCGCCTGCCTCCTTGGATGAGGCACAAATGGCATATTTGGAACAGGTAAAAACAATAGGATCCCTTACAAAAACCGTCAATGAAAAATGGCAGAAAGAGGTGCACATTGTTGAAGAAAATTGACTTGAACTGTGATCTTGGCGAAAGCTTTGGAAGCTTCAAGATCGGATCTGATGAGGAAATCATGGCTTATATCACATCCGCGAATATTGCCTGCGGGTTCCATGCCGGAGATCCAGGGACAATGCGCAGAACAGTGAAGCTTGCCCTTCAGCATGGGACTGCCATTGGTGCACACCCGGGTTTGCCTGACCTCCAGGGGTTTGGCCGCAGAAAAATGGAAATTAGTCCGGAAGAAGCCTTCGACCTTGTCCTGTATCAAATTGGCGCACTCTCAGCTTTTGTGAAAGCAGAAGGCGGAAGGCTCAGCCATGTAAAGCCACATGGGGCGCTCTATAATATGTGTGCGGGAGATAAACGGCTTGCAGAGGCGGTAGCAAGGGCTGTCCAGAGTGCGGATGAGGAACTCGTGCTTTTTGGGCTCCATAACAGTGAAAGCACCTCGGCAGCGGAAAGGATTGGAATCAGAGCTGCGCAGGAGGTGTTTGCGGACAGGAGATATGAAGATGACGGTACGCTTGTTTCGAGATCAAGCAGTGATGCCCTGATCACTACTGCGGAAGAAGCAGTCGGCCAGGTACTGAGAATGGTTCTTGAAAACAAAACTGTCAGCCGGAACGGAAAAGAGATCATGATTAAAGCAGACACCATATGCCTCCACGGCGATGGTCTCCAAGCGCTCGAGTTTGCGGCGACGCTTCATGCCGCCTTAAAGGACAGAGGCGTTGAGGTTGCTTCATTCACATAAAAAGGGGGTCTCCCCCCTTTTTTCACCCTTCAGCATTGTGCTCTTCCCTGGATCTTTCTTCTTCTTCATCAACAAGAATATATGCAATCTGTTCTTCCATTACATGATGGAGGGCATCAAGCTCTTCCTCGCTCATCAGCTTCTTTTCATCCTTCATCTTTCTTCCTCCTTTTCGATAGGCATATGACAGGGCGCAGCCCTTTTGTACTTTCTCCTTATTTTTCCCTAATTAAACTTAAGCTGAAACTCTCATCCTCTTCTTATTCTTCCAGATAACGAAGCTCCGTTATTAAAAATGTCCCTTTTTCCCCCTCCTATGCAATAAGAGGTTTTCTTCGCTCCGTCATGTGCTATGTAGTAAGTAAGCTCGAAAACGTTATCCAGCAGAGAGCCAGTAAAAAAAAATCGGGGAAGTGTTAAGATGCAAAGCGTCTATAAATGCAAAAATTTTACTAAGACCGGAAAAGTCCTTCTTCCAAGTCCCTGGAGAAAAAAATTCGACCTTCTTCCAGGCCGGCTTGCCGACCTGGAGTTTGAAGATGAAGACAAGAAGATCTTAATCAGAAAAGCAGATCCGAAGAGTACTGAAAATAAAAGGCTTGTTTCTGATAATGGTTCCATCCATATACCAATGGAGCTGAGAAATCTGCTCGACCTAAAGGATCAGGAGGAATACTGCCTCTTCATTGATGAACAGGCCAAGCAATTCATTTTGCAGATCATGCCGGGCAAGACGGGTTAGCCCCCTTTTCTCCCGAAAAACAATGTAGGCAGCACCTGCATCAGGTCTGAAGCAATCTGTTTTTCTATTTTCCACCGCTTTCCTGGATAGCGCATTCCTGCCGGCAGCAACCTAAGATCAGGAGGTGGAAGCATGGACCCCATTAAGCCGGGAAGTGAAAAAATGCCAGATTTCAGGGAGCTGGATGACAGGCTCATTGCAGAGCATTCTTCGGTGCCTTTCCTCGTCATCAAGACCAATCTGGATCCTGAGAACTCAACAATAGAAAATCCATATTACAAAAATGAAAAACTGACAGACCGGATTGCCTTTGAGAGTTATTTTGATGAAGAGCAGCAGTAAGAAAAGCCCTGGATAACCAGGGCTTTTCTGCTTTTACAGCTTCAAAAGCCTGTCAGTAATATTCATAGCCGCAGCTGCCATGGTCCCCATACAGCATGGAGATCATCTTTTCTGAATCCTCTTCTGATACCTGCCGGTAATCATGGGCAAAAGCCTTGAATGTGTCGCAGAATCCTACATTATTTTCGCCTACACTCTCAGCCCAGCTGGAAAAATTACGGTAATCTTCAAGCGGATCATAAGATTCGAATTCGGCCACTTTATCATTGGATCCCAGTGTGGTGACTTCAATCCCTTTATAAGAATTAGGATCATGTTCTTCATACTTCACGCATGCATAGAAAATCATGCAGTCCAGCCCCTTTTTAATCTCTAGTTTGGGCCGGACAGGACATTTTATGCATTCCCGTCGACATATTTGCCATGGTCCGGTACAGCCAGATCGCCAAAATGATCGGCAAGCTTCTGCAGACCCTCTGCCAATTCCGGGCCGGACATCGGACGGCCATGCCCTGTTCCAGCGGCCGAAGGGTTCAAAGCAGCCAGCTTGATGACAGATTCTTCTGCGGCTTTCCAGTCGGTAGTTAGGTAACGGGGCGGCCCGTTCACTTCTTCTTCCTGGACAAGAACTTTATAAAGGGAATCCTGCCTCACCGTCACAAAAGCATCCCCTGCAATGAGCAGGCTGTCATCTTCTCTGAACAGGGATACATGGCCAGGAGAATGTCCTGGTGTATGGATCCATTTCCAGCCCGGCAATGGAGGAACAAAACCATTAGAAGGAAGCGGATGGATATATTCACTAATATCAATCCCTTCATGCGGAAAGAGCGGTGACATCTTGGCAATCATCCCGCCCTCGACACTGGCATCAGGCTTAGGATAATCTTTCTCCCCTGTCAGATATGGAAGTTCAAGCTCATGTGCATAAACTGGCACTTTCCAGGTTTTAAGCAGTCCGATTATCCCTCCAATATGATCAAAATGCCCATGGGTCAGGACGATTGCTTTCGGTGCGGCTCCCACGCCATAGAGATCTTCTGCTGCTTCAATAATTTTTTCAGCTGATTTTGGCATGCCTGCATCTATCAGCACCCAGTCACCTGAGCCATCGCTTAGCTCAGCATAAAAGACATTAACAATTTGAATCGGCAGGCAATGGACATCAGGGGTGATATTTTTCATATCTCCGCTTGTTGCAGAAGCAACCGGGAGAAAACGGTTGGATGATGAACTTTCTTTCATGGAATCAGCTCCTCTGCTAGTCTGCCTATCTTTACCCTTCTGAAGCCGAATTAGTCGCTCATACGCACTGTTTCAGGCGAAAAAAAAAGCACCCTGCCAGGATGCTCAGCCAGCCTGATTAATAGGCCTTGCCCGCAGCAATGCGGTATTGCCTGATGAAGTCCTCAGGGCTGATATAAACTTTATAGGGATAAAGGCCATGGTTTGTATGCAAGTATAAAAACCCGAAAGAAGACTGTTCCCGGTAGGAGACATCATAGATATCAGCCAGCCGGAACTCGCGGTCTTCTGCAACGACCCGGTCATCATAAAGGTGGAGGTGATATTCCGTTTCAATCACTTTTTGTACATTCCACTCCACTTTTCTGCTGTATATTCGATAAGGATGCGAACAGCGGTGTGCCAAATCGGTCAGTTTCCCTCCTTTATTAATATAGAGACAGGATTGCCTGGAACCCGGTTATGTATCATGGTAAATGAAGCTGCCCCGCTATTTCAACTAAAATGCGGCCCGGCTCAATGCCGGGCCTTGCCCTGCTAACGCCTGCTCTTGCTTTTTCGGTAGACGAGAAAGGCGACCACAATTGCCGCAATAATAATCAGCGGCAAGAATGAAAGCACAGTCTGCCAAAACGGATGTGTAGAGTCCATAAAATAATTCCTCCCTGTCCTTTTTATAGGTTTTACCCTATCCTGATAAGAAAATTCCATTACCGCCAAAACTTTATGATTGTGATTTTAAATAAATAGGATTATCATTTTCACTATAACTAAAACGTTCTGCTGGGGAGGCGATGAGTTTGGGGCAGAGAAACTGAAAATCGGAGAGATTGCAAAAAGGGCGAATGTAACGAAGCGGACGGTAGATTATTACACACAAATCGGCCTTATTAAAGCAAGACGGTCTGCTTCCAACTACCGCTACTATGATGCAGAAGCTCTTGACACCCTTAAATATATCGAACAGTGCAAAAGGAACAGCTTTTCACTGGAAGAAATAAAGAACAGGCTAAAGGAAAAAGAATCAGATCTTATCGATTATGAAACACTTAAAGTAAAGATATCCGGTTTGGATAAGGAGCTTTCCGAGCTGCTCCAAAATCTGGAGGATAAAGGACTGAAGAAGGAAGCTCTTAAAAAGCACCTTTCTGCTGAAAGCATATCCCTCATGCAGACCATTCTCCTGTTATTGATGTAGCCCTCCTGCCGGAACTTACAGTAGACTTTTTTACTCATCCAGGAGGTGTAAGCCTTACTCTGTAAGGCGATTCGTTGGACATATTTATCAATTTGGTATTAGTTGCACTTTTAATTGCTTTAACCGCTTTTTTTGTGTCAGCAGAATTTGCAATTGTCAAAGTCAGAAGTTCGAGGATTGACCAGCTGATTGAAGAAAATAAACCTGGGGCCCAGGCGGCCAGGCATGTGATTACCCATATGGATGAATATCTTTCTGCCTGCCAGCTGGGTATCACCATCACAGCGCTGGGTCTTGGCTGGCTTGGAGAGCCCACTGTCGAGAAGCTGCTTCATCCCCTTTTTGAAAGTTTGGAGCTTAATCCATCGCTAACCCATCTTTTATCTTTCGGAATTGCCTTTGCTTCCATTACTTTTCTGCATGTAGTGGTCGGCGAATTGGCTCCAAAGACCATGGCCATTCAGCTATCAGAAAGAATTACCCTGTTGTTTGCAAAGCCGCTGATTTTGTTTTATAAGCTGATGTTCCCTTTCATTTGGGCGCTCAATGGTTCAGCCAGGATCCTTACCGGCCTGTTCGGGCTTAAGCCTGCATCAGAAAATGAACTGGCCCATTCAGAAGAAGAGCTCCGGATCATTCTTTCCGAAAGCTATGAGAGCGGAGAAATCAATAAATCAGAGCTGACCTATGTAAATAACATCTTTGAATTTGATAACAGGCTTGCCAAGGAAATCATGGTGCCGCGGACTGAAATCGTCAGCCTTTCAATCGATGACAGCGTGGAGGATATCCTCGGTACCATCCGCGAGGAAAAGTACACACGCTATCCGGTCATAAATGGAGATAAAGACAATATTGAAGGAATCGTCAACATCAAGGACATCCTGACTGCCACTGTAAAAAGGGAAACGCTGACAGGTTCACCCATCACAGCTTTCATGAAGCCTGCCATCAGGGTCATTGAGACAATACCGATTCATGATCTTCTCCTTAAAATGCAAAAGGAGCGCACCCATATGGCCCTGCTGCTGGATGAATATGGAGGGACAGCGGGGCTTGTGACAGTAGAAGATATCATAGAAGAAATTGTCGGTGAAATCCGTGATGAATTTGATGCAGATGAAATCTCCGACATCCGCAAATTGGCTGAGGGGCATTATATCATCAGCGGAAAGGTTCTTATTGAAGATGTCAATGATCTCCTTGGCACAAACCTGCCTGAAGAGGATGTTGACACATTTGGCGGCTGGTTCCTTTCCCAGCGGTATGATGTCGTTCAGGGGGAAGAAATCATCGAGGAAAACTATTCCTTTACAGTCAAAGAACTGGAAGGCCATCATATTGTTTTTATAGAGGTCAGGAAACTGGCTGAAGAAGAAAGCCCTGAGTAAGGGCTTTTTTTTTGACTCCAACACTGCCCTCCTTACTCTTTTGCTGCCCGATAGGTGCATAAGCTTGTGACCAGCCCTACTGTCAGGACCGTGATAAGGGACAGCATGAAAGTATCGCCTGAAACCAGCAGGCCTCCGATTGATATGACAAGGCAATCAATCAATAAAATCACTATTCCCACATTTATTCCTGAAAGGTCTGCGATAAATTGCGCCAGCAGGTCTGTTCCCCCGGTGCTGGTGCCATAGCGGAGCATTAAGCCTATGCCGAGGCCGACCAGCGCCCCGCCGGCTATAGAGCCGATTGCAGGGTCGATATATGGAAGTGACCGGCTGACCGGGTTCATGATATCGATTAAAATGGAAGACAACAGCAAACCGTGCAGGCTGTTGAAAAAATAACCTCTATCCTTGAACCAGGCAAGAGCAAATATCGGAATGCTCATCAGCAGGATGGACAATCCTGCTTCAAATCCCCATAAGTAGTTGCAGATCAAACCCAGCCCGATGACACCGCCGTCGAGAACCTTGTTAGGGATTAGAAAACCGTTTATTCCCAAAGATAGAAGTAGGCATCCAGTAAGGACGATAGCCGTTTTTTTTAAAATCATGATTGAACACTCCTGGCTGATGCATGTCCTCTAGTATATGAAGCCAGTCCCCGGGATAGTATGAGCTTTTTTCATAACTGTCCTGGTTTAGGTGAATAGTAAGGAAAGTAACCTAATCTTAGGAGGATATTATGGTAAAGCAAACGCCAGATATGCCGGCATATGTTGGAAGCGAATATGACCGGCTGAAAAAAGTGGTTCTATGTGAACCGGAGCATATGACAATCAAAGATGTGATCAACGAGACCCAGCGCCATTTTCTGAAAGAAGGCATTGATATTGACAAGGCATTGGAGCAGCACCGCAATTTTGTCAAAACACTAGAGCAATACGGTGTGGAAGTTTCCCTCCTACCGGCCAGGGGCAAATATCCTGAACAGGTATTCACGAGGGATATCGGTTTTACGCTTGGCCAAACGGTGTTTGTGGCCGAAATGGCAAGCAGGATCAGGCAGGGAGAAGAGGATGTGTTCAAGGAATGGCTGGAGAAGGAGAGAATTTCCTATTTCAACCTGATAGGAGAAAAAATTGAAGGCGGAGATATCGTCATAGACCGCGACACTGTTTATGTTGGCTTGAGTGACAGGACAAATGAGAAAGCCGCTGCCCATTTGAAATCACTTCTGCCTGATCATGAGGTAATTACGGTCCCTTTTACAGATAAATTCCTTCATCTGGATTGTGTCTTCAATGTCATATCTGAAGACGAAGCCTTGATTTTCCCAGGAGAAATTGAGCCGAAAGCACTGGAATACATCAAATCCAGGTATCACCTGATAGAAGTAACCAAAGAAGAACAATTTTCCCTGGGCACGAATGTATTATGCATCGGGGACAAAAAGATCTTCAGTCTGACGGTAAATGAAAATGTCAACAGCCAGCTGAAAGAAAGAGGCTTCGAGGTGATCGAAGTGGATATAACGGAAATCATTAAGTCCGGGGGAGCCTTCCGCTGCTGCACCCTTCCTGTGTTGAGAGAAAGTCCCGGAATCAGAGGATAAAAATGATCATCAAGCCTCCCTTCCTTTCATAAGATTTATATATGACTGGTTGGGAGGCATAATCTGTGATAAATCTTTTACCTGCAATCATCCCTATACTATTATTGCTTATGATCATTGAAGAGGGATCCATATTTGGAATTTGCCGCTATATGAATGGACCAGGTAAATTCGAGAAATCATTGGCCGCCGGACTGAAACAGGCAAAGCAGAAGTTTTCAGAAAAAAATTAGCTCCGCGGACCAGGAACCCATTGTTTGAGTGACCTGGATATTATAAAATAAATACATTCCATAAAGACAGGAGTGTAGATTAAATGGCTAAATCCAAAGCGAAGAAGCTGCGCGCTAAAATGGTGCGTGAAGGAAAAAGAAATCCGGAAAGCAAAAGAAGCCCTTATGCATTGATTGCTATGTCTGAGAGAAGGACAAAAACAAAGAAAGATCTTTTATACAATTCCAAACATAAGGGCCAATCTGGGTCTTTTTATTTTGCACTTCGAATGGTGATGTCCGCCTAAAATACATAGCCTGGCAATTATCAGGAAAATTATCCTAACTTCTGTTATACTTTTTACAGGAAGAAAGCGAAAGCGAAAGGTGAATTCTGTGACAAAAAAAAATATCCAATTCTGGTCCCTTCAGATCCTTCTGATTGTGGCCATCATTTACGTATCATCCAAAATCTCCTTTTTATTTGAACCAATCGGAATCTTTGTGTCTACCTTGTTTTTCCCGATTATCATCTCAGGCTTCCTTTATTTTCTGCTTAACCCGGTCGTCAATTTCCTCCAGGCAAGAAAACTGCCGAGGACCCTTGCCATCATAATCATCTACCTGATTATCATCGGGCTTATCGTCCTGGTGATCGGCAGCCTTGTTCCTATCATTTCAAAGCAGGTTACAGCATTATTCAATGATCTGCCGACATATGCACAAAGAACAAGAATCTACATAGAAAATCTTTCAAGCTCGCAGCAGTTCAAATGGGTTATGAACCAGGACTATGTCCCGATTGAAAATCTGGAAAGGTCATTGATGGAGTTTGCCAACACAATCCCTGACAGGGTGACAAATGGAATTTCCAATGTATTCAGCCTTGTCGCCAATATTACAGTCACGATTGTAACGGTTCCCTTCCTGCTCTTTTATATGTTCAAGGATGGCGGAAGATTTCCGGCTGCCATATCCAAATTCCTCCCTCTTTCTTATCGGAGTGAAGGTTTAAAGACACTGAAGGAGACAGGTGAAACCCTGGCAGCATACATACAGGGACAGGTGACCGTAGCTTTATTCGTCGGGACTCTGGCCTTCATCGGCTATATGATCATTGACCTGCCATATGCCCTCGTTCTGGCGCTGATTGTCGCTGTTACGAATATCATTCCTTACGTCGGTCCATTTCTCGGCGGGGCGCCTGCTGTATTGATCGCACTGTTCGATTCCCCGGCCAAGGCCATCCTGGCGATTATCGTCATTGCCGTTGCCCAGCAGGTTGAAGGGAATATCCTATCTCCTCTGATACTCGGCAAAAGACTTGATACACATCCTGCTACCATTATCATTCTGCTGCTTGTGGCAGGAAACCTTGCAGGAATTCTGGGCATGATCCTTGCAATTCCGACGTATGCGGTTGTAAAAACAATTGTCATGAACTTTGTCCGGTTCCTTCGGGCAAAAAGAGAAAGTGTTGTCTCGGGCTCAGATACTGCCCTATAAAAAAGGAAGCAAACTCAGTTGAGTTTGCTTCCTTTTTATGGTGTTCTTACCTATTTTCCTTTTTTACAATTCTATCCCGCTTTTTTTGTCATATTCCATCAGCCAGGCATCTCTCCATTCACCTTCATGGTATTCGTTTTTCGGGAGAAGCTTTCTTTTTTGCATTCCGCAGCTCTCATAACAGGCAATGGCCCTTTCATTCCATGTCTGGGGATCCATGACTACCAGGTCTGCTCCCTTTTCTTTTATTAAATAGCTGATCATTGACTGAACGAGCAGCTTCCCGATTCCTTTTCCCCAACATTTTGACTCCCCGATGAACTGGTCTGTACCATAGACAGAAATACCCGGAAGGTATCCGTATTTCTCCCTTTCTTCTTCTTCCAGCGGATAAAACTGAATATATCCCAGTTCTGTTTCTTCCCATTCAAAAATACAGGCTGCCACATGCCGGTCCCGATTATAGAAATGCTCATCTACCATTTGCAGTGAATGAGGATTGTCTCTGCCTTCGTAATATTCCAGTACTGACGGATCCTGCAGCCAGCGTACAAGGTTTAATTTATCCCTTTCTTCCAGTTCTCTTACTTTCAGGCTGCCATTTTCAAATAATACACTCATTATAAGCCTCCACATTAATATTCACTCTATTATAAGAATTCTATAATCTTCTGTTCTTTCCTGTATGAACTCAGTTTTTTCTGTCAATAGTGGTAGAAAACACAGGAACGGGGTTCATAGATGAAGAAAGGCATTTATTTTATCAATGAAAAACTGGCAGCCGGAGATTATGCGCCTGAAATTGTACAGGAAATCCAAAAGAAGGCAGCGCAAAATTATATGAAATTAAACGGGATATTTCCTGTCAAGCTGAACCGCTGGCAGATTAATGAGCATTATGAAAACCTGCATGCCCTTTATTATGACTTAAAGGAAGGCAGAATGATGCTGGACTGCCTCGTATGTTATAATGAACAATCTGCTTCTGACTTCGCTGCTGCCTATCCAGCCAGATGGCTGCTGCTGAAAAGTTTTTTCCATGAAATATGCTTTTCAGAGGACCGGCTGCTGCCTGCAGCAGAGTAGATCAGAACAGAAAACCTCACATATGCGTTTTTAATATAGCGAAATAGGAAATATACATATTATAAAAACGAAATAGGAGGTCTGTCATGAAAAAATCGAAGTTATTGAAACCAATAGCAGCCGCCCTTCTGATGGTGCCGCTTGCTGCCTGCGGGAATGATGAGAATGAAGTCCAGGATCCGCCCCCTAGCGCACCTAGCCAGGAAGATGATTTGAATACAGATAATAAACAGCCGGTTGAGGATTTCTCCCGCATCAATTTTACAGATTTTGAGCTTGATGCTGAGTATCCGGATATGAAATCGTATGAAGTTGATTACGAATATGATCGAAATAATACGATGGAAGCTGAGATCAAAGATGGTTTAAATGATGAAGAATTAAACGGAGATGAAGCGCTGGACAAGCTGCTGGAAGCATTCAAGCAATTTACTTTTGATGAAGAGTCTTCTGAGGATGAGGTACTGGTACAGGTAATACAAGGCCTTGATCTTAACGAAGACTATGAAAATATTGAAGTTGAAGTAACTTTTACGGATGGTACAGAAAAAACTTATTCAAAATAAACGAAATCTGAAGGGACAGCTGGACTTAGCCCTTCAGATTTTTTACTGTGTTCCTGAATGGGAAATAAAAGGCTCTGCTGCTGAAAACGGTATTTGCGGCCCTCCTTCTATAATCTGAACAGTTATCCTCCGCTTAACTTTCTGGCATGATTCTTTGTGTTTAAGGCACAATAACAGAATCACGGGAAGGCGGTGAGCCATGTTGAAAAAAGAATCCATTTTTATTACCGTGTTTGTTTTATTAACCATGCTCCTCTGTGTTCCTTCAGGCTCAGCTGTATTCAGCGAACACCATCCCAACATGCAGCTCAGGATCATGGAGACGACGGACCTTCACTCTTACATATTGAATTACGAATATAAAAGCGGAAAAAAAGTGAAGAGCTTCGGATTTGTAAAAACCGTTAGCTTAATCAAAAAAGCGCGCCTGGAGAGACATAATACCCTTCTTTTTGACAATGGCGATCTAATCCAGGGAAGTGCTCTGGGAGATTATATTCATGAGCATCCCGGCCTGCCTCACCCTATTATCAGCATTATGAACGAGCTGCAGTATGATGCCGCGGCACCCGGCAATCATGAATTCAATTACGGGCTGGGCTATCTTAATAAAAAGCTGAAAGAGGCAGCCTTTCCTTATGTTAACAGCAATCTCTTTATCCAGGGTACAGAATCATTCCAGGAAGAGCTTCCCTATTTCTCCCCTTATGTGATTCTTCATCGGAACTTTACGGCAGATGATGGCAGAAAATATCCTGTCAAAATTGGTGTGATTGGTTTCATTACACCTGTTGTCCTGAAATGGGATGAAGAACATTTAAAAGGAAAGCTCAGCAATAAATCAATGGTCGAGTCAGCTGAGCATTATATTCCGATTATGAGGGAAAAAGGCGCAGATGTCATAATAGCACTGGCACATGCTGGTCTCGAAGCTGATGAACAGGTTAAGGATAAAAGCAGGAATTCAGTGCTCGGGCTGAGCAAGGTGCCTGGAATTGATGCCATTATGTTCGGCCATACCCACCAGGTCTTTCCGTCTCCTAAACTCAGGGACAGCAGCGGTCTGATCGATTCGGAAGCAGGCACAATCAATGGAATTCCGGCTGTACAGGCAGGTTCCTGGGGAAGCCATTTAGGGATTATAGATTTCAGCCTGGCTCTTGATGAAGGAAAGTGGAAAGTTGTATCAGCAGATTCCGAAGTCCGCCCCGTCTTTCTGCCTGATACACCGGGCCTTTCAGGCGGCATTGAAAACGATCAGAGAGCAGAACAGCTCGCAGAGGAGGTTCATACTAAAACAAAAAAGCATAAATGAGTGAACTGCAGGTAAATTTACTTTACTTCCAATCTCTCCTATTTTATACTAAAATGTATGAAATTAGACCTATTTCGATAGTAGGGGTGACTATTTATGCTGAAAGACAGCGAATATTTGCTTTTTATTAGGGAAATTGGCAGATTGATCACTGACTTTGAAAAATGCAAAGAGCCTGATATCCAGCAGAAAATCCTCCAGGATATAAAACTGCTGGGGTTTGCTCTCCAATAGTATAAGGTTAAAGATCTGCATTAGACTTTAAGACAACTAATGAAATTAGAAATCCCCTTCAGGCAAACAGAAGTTGTGATTGGGGGGAAACCCTCTGCTTCTGTTTTTCAATGAGCAAGTGGGCTTTGGGGGCCCTGACTAAGACCGTCTGATTCACTTTTCTGTAGCTAGATGGTGTTAGTCGCACTGACTAAGACCGTCTGATTCGCTTTTCTGTGGACAAGAGGGTATTAGTCGCTCTGACTAAGACCGTCTGATTCACTTTTCTGTGGCTAGATGGTGTTATTTGCTCTGACTAAGACCGTCTGATTCGCTTTTCTGTGGACAGACGGTTTTAGTCGCTCTGACTAAGACCCTCTGATTTACTTTTCTGTGGCTAGATGGTGTTAGTCGCTCTAACTAAGACCGTCTGATTCGCTTTTCTGCGGCTAGAGGGTATTAGTCGCTCTGACTAAGACCTCTGAATCGCTTTTCTGCAGCCAGAGGGTGTTAGTCGCTCTGACTAACACCCTCTGATTACTTGTCTCCGGACTGTTTTGAGTTTACCCCCTCTCTTTTTGTTCTTCCCTCCTCTTTTCATATACCTGCAGATTCATATAGATGGTATTCAGAACTGGCACTGGTAAACGGTGTTCAGCCGCTGCATCCAGGAGATATTTAAAGAAGTGGGCTGACTCGGTCTGCAAGCCTTTTTCCATGTCTCGCTGCATGGAAGATTTCATATGATATCCGACTGCATTTATTTTCTTAATGATATTTTCTTTTGCATCATCCGGAAGATTCGCTCCCAGGCTTTTCATGACAGGAAGGATTTCCAGAGCAAGCCCCTCTATGATGCTTCTCCCCTCTGCTGTATCCCTTATAGGACCGACTGGCGAACGTGTCAGCGTTGTAAGCCCGGACATCATGCTGATAAAAAGATACTTGCTCCACATTTCACTCACGATCTCACTGCTGTACCGGAAAGAAGCCTTTGTTCCAGCAAGTGCTTCACGTATTCGGGAAATCCGCCCGGTCTCCCTCCCGTCAATTTCGCCAAAAACAACCTCCTGTATATCGCTTTTCTGAACAATTTCTCCTTTTTCATCCAATGTTGATTCTATGAAGCAAAGACCTCCAAGGAGCCTCTCCTTTCCAAAGGCCCTTTCAAGCGTGTCCATATGTGCAATGCCATTCAGCAGCGGAAGGATGCATGTACCTTCTCCAGCAAAAGGCTTAATATTTCCGATGGCTTCCTCAAGGTGATAGGCTTTCACAGAAAGCAAGATCAAATCAAAGTTTTCTTCTGAAGGAAGCCCTGTTCTCAGAAGCTTTGGTTTCAACATCGCATCTCCATGTACGCTGTTGATGACCAGGCCGTTCTGCTGAAGCTGATCGTATTTCTTTTCCCTTACTAGAAAGGTAACATCTTCTCCTTTTTCAAGGAGCCTGCCTCCGAAATACCCTCCTACTGCTCCTGCCCCTGCAATCAATATACGCATATTCTTACCTTCCTTTCTCAGAAAACGGCTGCAAAACTAAATCCTGCATCATTCCGTTTATTTCCAGCATTATTTTTAATTTTAGCACAGCATCTAAGCAGAAGAGCCCGGAAATGCTCATCCAGGCTCTTACGCATAATTGATCTTAAGCAACTCTTCCTGTGATATCTTCTTCGAGTGCGATATTGTTCTTTCTTGCCCTTCCTGCAGCGTTATAGAAAAGAACAGTGATAATAACCGTAGCAATCGCAGCCCCTAAATACGATATATTCATTGAAAGGCCAAATCCGATTTTTGCGTTCAGGATATAAGTGACGGTGGCCATTGTCATGAAGATGCCCGGTATCATGGCAATCCAATAATTTTTTCTGGCAATGAAAAGGTACATGCTTGCTACCCAAAGGGCGATGACAGCAGTAGACTGGTTTGCCCAGGAGAAGTATCTCCAAAGAATCTCAAAGTCAATCTTTGTCAGTGCAAATGATATTACAAACAGCGGCAGGGCGATAACCAGGCGGTTGCCCAGCTTCTGCTGGCCGAAGCGGATATAGTCGGCAATGATCATCCTTGCACTCCGGAAAGCAGTGTCGCCTGATGTGATCGGCAGGACTATCACTCCGAGCACAGCCAGTGTTCCGCCGACAGCACCAAGAGTCAGTTTTGAAGCTTCACTTACTACTGCGGCAGGCCCGCCTGCTGCAAGCAGTTCATTCAAGCCTGCAGAGCCATTGAAAAGGCTCATTGCAGCTGCAGCCCAAATCATGGCAATAACGCCTTCTGCAATCATCATGCCATAGAAAATCTTTCTGCCTTGGTCCTCATTTTCTGTTGTCCTCGAAATGATTGGGGTCTGGGTCGCATGGAATCCGGATAAAGCCCCGCAGGAAATTGTCAGGAACAGAAGCGGGAAGATCGGTGCATTATCAGGATGCATGTTTGTCAGATTGATTTCAGGGATAGGCGCACCGCTGATGATGAGCGAAGCCCCTACTCCAAGCGCACTGATCAAAAGCAATGCTCCAAAGATGGGATAAAAGCGTCCAATGATTTTGTCAATCGGCAATAGTGTCGCCAGTATATAGTAGATAAAGATGGCACCAAGAATCAGGCCCATGCTCATCCACCCGTTCATCAAATTGTGAAGAAGCCCTGCCGGGGAAGTAACAAATACAGTTCCCACAAGAAGCAGCAGCAGAATGGCAAATGCATTCACAACATGCTTCATAAAGCTGCCGAGAAATTTTCCGGCCAGTTCCGGCAAGTGTGCACCCCTGTTGCGGATGGAAATCATACCTGTCAGATAATCATGGACAGCACCGGCGAAAATGCAGCCGAGCACAATCCACAGGAAAGCAACTGGTCCATATAATGCACCCATGATAGGTCCAAAGATCGGACCAACACCTGCTATATTCAGCAGCTGGATGAGAGAGTTTTTTTTCGTATTCATCGGCAGATAATCAACGCCGTCTTTGTGCGTATAAGCTGGAGTCTGCCTCTCCTTTTTAACGCCGAATACTTTTTCTACAAATTTTCCATAAGTGAAATACCCTGCTATAAGTAAAATGATGCCTGCTATAAAAGAATACAATTGAAATGCCTCCTTTTGTAATCGCTTACAGAAAGTATAAGGCACCTGGAGGAAAATGTGGCGGAATTGTGGCCAACATGTCAATAATCTGTCTTAAGATGCTGAAATAGAGAGGTGAAATGCAGGCACAATACTCCTGCCTGCATCACTAAATTTCCAGCCTGCTCCTTAATCCTTTGGCATAATTCCGGCTGACAGATAATATTTCTTCAGACCCCTCCACTTCAAGCTGGTAAGCGCCGTTAAACCATGGAGTCAACCTTGATACATAGGGCAGATGGACGATTGTGCTTTTATGTATGCGGAAAAAAGGAAATTGCTGCAGCCTGCTTTCAAGCTCCTTTAAAGGAGTTTTAACAGAATAGCTTCCGTTTTTCGCAACAATCCTTGAAACTTTATCATCACGAGAAATATATAGGATGGACAATGGGTCTATATAAGAGATATTGCCATCTTCCTCCACTGCCAGTTTCCCCGGGTTCACGGCTGCGGCTGTGCTGTCGCCTTCTTCTGCAAAAATCTTTCTGAGTCTTGATACAGTTTCTTTAACCAGCTCTTCGTCAAAGGGCTTCAGCAGATAATCAACCGCTTCATAGCGGAAAGCTTCTGCCGCAAACTGCGGGTAAGCTGTCGCAAAGATTATTTTTGGCACTTTTTTTAAATCATTCAGCGATCGGGCGGCTTCCATGCCATTCATTTTTGGCATTTCAATATCCAAAAATACAGCATCCGGCTGCAGCTGCAGACACTGGATGACTGCCTGTTCACCAGATTCTGCTTCCCCTATTACCTGAAGGTCTCCATATTCGTTCAGCAGGTGAACAAGCTCCTGCCTGCTGTATGGCTCATCGTCCGCAATCAGTATGCTGATTTTTCTTTCCATGCTATTCTTCTCCTTTGTCCGGCAGCACGAATGAGACTGTCGTCCCTTCATTCAGCCTGCTGTCAAAATTAAGTCCGGCTCTTTCCCCAAAGAGCATCGCCAGCCTCCTGTTTACATTATAAATTCCAAGTCCTGTCCCAGTCAGGGAAGGTACGATGCCCCTTGCCAGCTGGTGAAGGCGTTCTGTTTCGATACCTGCTCCATTGTCAGAAACGGAAACTTTTGTCCCTTCTTTTTTAACAGCAGCAGAAATAATGATCCTGCAGTCAGCTTCCTTATCCTTGATGCCATGCTTGACTGCATTCTCTACTAGCGGCTGGAGTGTCAGCGGCGGAATTTGAGCAGAAAGTGCTTCCTCTTCTATCCGGAATTCAGTTTTAAGCCTGTCAGAAAATCTTGCTTCCTCTATTTCCAAGTAGGCTTGTACATGCTTTAATTCTTCCTTCAATGTTGTACGTTCCAAAGTTGTACCCGTAAGATTCTGCCTCAGGAAATGGGAAAGCGACAAGAGCAGCTTGCGGGCTTTCTTTGGATCAATGCGAATCAGGGAAACAATTACATTCAAAGTATTAAACAAAAAGTGCGGGCTGATTTGTGCCTGCAGTGCCTTGATTTCTGCATCCTTCGCAAGCTGGTATGCTTTCTCTCCCCTTGCAGCATCGAGCTGATTGCTAAGGAGCATGCTCAGACCGGAAATTAATTCAATGACTACATTGGTAATTTCTTTTTCTGACTTAAAATAGAATTTCAAGGTGCCGATGGTCTGTCCCCTTTCCTTCAGCGGAGCAATGGCGGCAGCACCAAGCGGGCATGACGGACTGCTGCAGCTGATATCATTCCTGCCGGCAATGATCAAGGCTCCTTGGCCAAGCACCTTTCTGGTTATATCTGTTTGAATCAGATGTCCTGATTTGTGATGGTCATCAGCCACACCAATATGAGACAGGATGCGTTCATCATCTGTAATCGACACGGCGCTTGCATTGACTTCGTGGTAAAGGATGCGGCATACCTCTTCTGCCGCATCGCTGGTCATCCCTTTTCGCAGATGCTTCAAAGTCTGGCGTGCCAGGCGCAGGGATTTCTGCGCCTGGATGGCTGCAGCTTTTTCCTCTTCATTGACCACGCTTTTGATGATCAGCAGGAAAATGGCACAGCCGACTCCATTGGCGAGAATCATGGGCAGACCGATGGTTTCGACCAAAGCTGAAGCTTTGCTATAAGGCCTTGAGAGAAGAAGGATGATAAGCATCTGCACACTTTCGGCCAGGGCTCCGATAAAAAACGCTGTCGACAGCTTCACATGCCTGTTTCTCTTATGCAGGATGCTTGCAATGATCCCAGCAAAGATTGAAGCCAAGCCGCAGGAAAAAGCTGTAAAGCCGCCCAATGTAAAACGGTGGACTCCTGCCACCAATCCGGCGCCAATCCCTACCCTGTACCCTCCGAATAGTCCGGCAAGAACCACGCCGATCACCCTGGAGTTTGCAATGGCTTCATCTGAAGATAGCTCTGACGCCCAGCGGCTGAACTGCAGGGTATCCGTGTCAAAACTGACACCGGTATAGGTGCCGAATATACCGAAGAATCCAAAAAAAAGAACAGCGACCCACCGCTGTTTTGCCGTCAATGATTCCTGGTATATCATTTCGCGGAAAAAACGGAATCTGGTCAAAATGAAGGCAATGGTAACAATCAGGCCAAGCCTCTCGAGCATTGTCAGCAGCAGCTCGAACATACGGACACCTTCTTCCTACCAGTTAATTGCCCCTATTTTACTATAATTTCTGAAGCTTTACTATTATCCAGAAAAAGAGAACATAAAAAAGCACCTGCCGGAAAGGCAGGTGCTTCACTATTCAGGCTAATATTAAAAGCGCAACCATGACAACAGATGGGAGGCCGTAGTAAAGAGCATTTTTGATTAAGATCTCATTAGTATCCTGGTTCTCCCACCCTTTGTATTCTGGACGCCTGCGGGTATACCACTCGCCATATGTCTGCATGATTATCACCCTTTCTTTTATTAGTTCTATACCCGTGCAGGCAGAAAAGTACACATTTGGATTACAAGAAACGGATTAGATAATTTTCAAGCCCGGCTGGAAAAAGTACTTCCCTCTCATCAATAAAAGAAATAACTGGTATCCATTTTGCTTCCGACTTTCTCCCATTTTCGTTCACTGGAATGGACTCTTTTTCGTATAGTGACTCATTCACAAGCTCGGCCTCATAAAGCTGTGTCAATTCATGTCTCGTGATTCCATTAATAGAGTAAATGTTTTCTATGCAGGCAATATAATTCACTATATTGATCTCTGCTCCTATCTCTTCCATGAACTCTCTTTTCAAAGCATCTATCGAGGTTTCCCCAAGTTCTATTGTTCCTCCGAGCGGGCGGTAAAAGACTCCCTCACCCTTTGAATGCTTCCCGCTGAGCTTTTCCGCCAGGATGCGGCCGTCCTTATAAATAATGCCCAATGTATTTGCTCTTGGCCTGTCCACCATCATTCGAACTCCTTTAGTAAACTAAATATAATTTCAGTTGACATATAGTCGTTTTCCATCTTATTCTTATTTTAGTATAAAACAATTCTGGGAGGCATAATTCATGAAAAAGAAATTGACGCCGCTACATCTTTCATTGGCCGGTATGTTTACTGCCCTGATGGCAATTGGAGCAAATATCACATCATTCGTCCCATTCATGGTTATCGGAGGGGTCCCTATTACCCTGCAAACATTCATCGCGATCCTCTCTGGCGCCATCCTTGGCAGCAGGCTGTCAGCCATCGCCATGACTGTATATGCCTTGGTTGGCATCGCTGGTGTCCCTGTGTTTGCAAAATTCGGCTCCGGCTTTGCGACTGTCATCAGCCCGACATTCGGCTTCATCCTTACATATATTCTTGCAGCTTATGCAACAGGGAAGATAATTGAAAAAAATTCAAGCAAAGCATCTTATATCACAGCTGCGCTTACGGGACTGGCCATCAATTATATATTAGGGACAAACTATATGTATCTAGCCTATAAACTATGGTTTGCAGCACCGGAAGGCTTCACTTATGCGATGGCATGGATCTGGATGCTGGTTCCGCTGCCTAAGGATATCATACTTTCCGTACTGGCCGGCCTTCTTGCACTAAGACTGAATCGGAATGCGCTTTCTGGCAGCCGTTTGAATAAACTGAAACAGTCAGCATGATGCCATAAAGATTCTGTCATGATGGGCAGAATCTTTTTACTTTCAGCAGGTGCTGGAATTGTTTGTCCTTCCCGGCAGTCCGGCTGCATATACTATAGCAAACTGCTTTTGGGAGGTACTTATGTTTCAGCTTTTGGAAAAAACCATAATCATGATGGCTTCACTGAGGATTTTTTCGGGAAGCCTTGAAATTTTGGCTGCATTTCTGATCATCAAATACAATGATATTGAAAAAGCACTCGTATTGAACAGCTC
Organism: Bacillus sp. MMSF_3328; assembly: GCF_030733525.1. Taxonomy (NCBI): domain Bacteria; kingdom Bacillati; phylum Bacillota; class Bacilli; order Caryophanales; family Bacillaceae; genus Bacillus; species Bacillus sp. MMSF_3328. Next base: position 30,978 of record NZ_JASHIV010000002.1, read on the forward strand.
TCTCGCCCTCGTTGGCCCGCTAATCCTGATTGCAACAACCACTATAGGGCTCATTGGCCTTGCCGATAAGGTTTCATTTACCAAGATGCTCTGGGTATTTGCCGGTGTCGGCTGCATATTGTATGGAGTGAAGAGCTGAGCGCAGCTTATATATGGATTGTAGGCTTATTAAAAGCTTAATTAATTAATTATCATTTTTCCAATCCCTTAGCTTTCAGCTGGAGTGGTGCCGTTGATTTCCGTGCACTTCGCTTTCTGCGGGGAGGCGCTGCTTTACCGAAGGACTCTGCGTGCCTTTCACTCCAATCAGCAGGGGTTTAATAATTTTTTGGGTTTTTGAAGAGGCCCTATAGGATCTGCAAAGACTAAAAGCTATTTTATTTTAAGCAACGGCTTCACCTCTGGAGAAAAAGTATATCCAATTAATGTTATCCAACATGGAAAAGGACCTGCCCGCTCATTACCGCGGCCGGTCCTTTTGTTATTTTTCAGCAGCTGCAAGTGCAGCATTGATATCAATCAGGCCATTGCCGAAGTAAGCATCCCTGCCTTCTTCCCCAATATCCCTCGCTGTACCTTTTATAATATTCATGACCTCTCTATTGGACAGATCAGGATTGACTGAAAGAATGAGCCCTGCAAGTCCTGCGACATGCGGGCTTGCCATGGATGTGCCTGAAAGGGCTGCATACTGATTTTTAAAATAGGTGCTTGGAATATACACACCTGGTGCAGTCACATCAATATAATAACCATAATTAGAAAAATCAGCTTTTTCACCCGTATAGCTTACAGCCGACACACTGAGCACTTCCGGAAAGGCAGCCGGAAATGATGGCTGTTCAGAGTTGTCATTCCCTGCAGCTGAAATGAGGACTGCTCCTTTGTCATAAGCATACCGGATCGCTTCCTCCAGGAAAGCAGACGGCTGGTAGTTGCCAAGGCTCAGATTGATCACATCTGCTCCGTGATCCGCTGCCCAGATAATGCCCTTGGCGATATCGAATGTATAACCGTAGCCCTTGCTGCCCATTGCCTTAACCGGCATGATCCGATTATTCCAGGTTATGCCTGCAATACCTTCCCCATTGTTAGTTTCAGAAGCTATAATGCCTGCAACGTGAGTTCCATGGCCATTGTCGTCGTCAAAATCGCTGCTGTTCTGCATAACATTATAGCCCTTCATCAATCGTCTCCTGAGATCAGGATGATCTATATCCACCCCTGTATCGACAACGGCAATAATGATATCTTCGTCACCCTTTGAGATATCCCAGGCTTTCTCAATATCGATGGCAGGCAGGTTCCATTGGTACTTTTCTCTATAAAGCAGGTCATTCGGAAGCTGAGTTTCATTTTGCATCAGGATGAAGTTAGGCTCTGCATAGGCGACATCAGTCCGTTCCCTGAAAAACTGCAGAAGGTCTGCGGTTGTCATACTGTCAGACTGAAAAACAAATATGGAATCCATGTGCCGGAAGAATTCTGCATCAAGTCCGGCTGCCAGACTGTCAAGCTCATCATCATCAGGAGGAGCGGAAAATTTAACAGTAGCTTCATGCTCTTTATAGTGGCTTTTCTCCTTCAGGTTATGATGGATGATCTTCACATCGTCATCCCCGTTCAGGATTGTTTTAATTCTTTCGCCCTGTTCTATTGCATTGATTCTCAGCAGGCGGCTTGAGCTTTGTTCTAAAGATTGTGTACGACCGGAGAGCTCCCCTTCATCTTTCCTTTCCTGGTTGTTGCCCGGCAGCTGGAATAACATCATAACAGCCGCAAACAACGCTGCAGCACTGATGAGGGCTGTGATTATTCTTTTCATTAAAGTGCACCTCGGGTTGTCAGTTTTCTCTTAGCGTGCTCATGAATGCTGCTAATCATGATGGTAAACATTCACATCGGACACAGCCTTAAGTTTGAATACAGGGAGTATACAAAAGCATCTTTTATAAAAAGCTAACAAAAAATCAACATCAAAGGAGACTGGAATGATCATTCGTATCTGGCTGATTTACTTATGGGATTTCCTTGATCCTGTCTATTATTGCTGTACAAGGTTGTTTCATTTAAAGCTGGAGGAAAAGTACAGCGTATTCCGGGTCAGAAAGACGAAATATCGAGGTCCCGATATCATCCTCTCAGACGGCTCCTCCCTCAAAAAAAATGATATTGTCATCAAAATCCATCTTCATAATTCGAGGCTTCTAAAGCAGCTTGTCCACATTAAAAGCCCGGTATCCAGAGGCAGAGCTTTAATCAGAATTGTCGGCGAATCCATGCCCTGTCTGGCTCTGCATCTTGAAAAGCATCCTGACAGCGACTTAATCAAGGGTGTCATAGGCATCACCATGATTAACAAAGGCTACCAGATTCTTGGCTTTGAACGTCATCCTTTGACACACAGGGGGTATATTCTCCTTAAGCAGCTGATGCAGGCACCGATTTATTTTTTGTCCCAGCCTAAAGCTAAATGGAAGGACTTAAAGGATGCAGCTCCTGCGTATCTCGTCATGACAAAGCAGCAGCTCGCAGCAAAATATCGTCAGTCCCTTGTACAGCAATAATAGCTGACTATTTTAGATCCTGCATTTACAGCTTTCTGCTGCATAGAAAAGGCACACTTCTTTTGGAAGTGTGCCTCATTATTATCTAATCCCTTTTCCATGTGGTGATGTTGTCAGTTTCAAGGATTCCCATCCTGACATCCCCGACATCCGGATCTTTGAAGAGCTTATCCCGGACCCTGTAGATAATATCATCTGCTATGGCCAGGGAAAGGCCGGCTTTCAGCTCAATATAGCTTTCAATATGATACTTCCTTCCTTCCTGGAGGATGCGCATATCTTTAATATCAACCACGTCCGGATCTGATAGGATGGTATCTGCCACCCGGTCTTCAATTTCCTTTGGTGCCGCAACACCAATCAGTCCAAGAGTATTTTCATATCCAATTTTGATGGCAATTCCCACCAGCAAAAATCCAATCAGGATTGTCCCTACCCCATCCAGGAAATAGAAGCCTGTCAAATGGGCAAGGATGATTGAAATAAGTGCCAGCAGAGCCCCGAAGGTCGCGATGATATCTTCATAAAAGACAAGTCTTGTAGGCGGTGCAGCAAGGCGGACATTCTTAAATGAAGTCGTAAATACGCTGAATCCCTTTGCCCCGCTTTTTGTTTCATGGGCAATCTCTTTCATTGCCTTCACAAGGACTCCCCCATCTGTCAAGATGGCAAGAATCATGATAATGATGTTCAGCCACAAATCAGAAGACTCATGGGGATGGACAATAAGGTCCCATCCTTTATGAATGGTTTCGTATGCCATAATGGAAATCACAATAACCGCGATCAAAACGAATAAATTGACCACACGGCCAAATCCGCTTGGAAATCTTTTTGTTGCTTCTTTCTCGGATATGGCGCTTCCGAAGAAGACGAATCCCTGGTTCAATGCATCCGCAACCGAATGAAGGGTCGTAGCAAACATGGCACCGCTGCCGCTTATTGCTGCTGCGACTCCTTTGGCGATGGCTAAAGCCGTATTCCCTACAGCTGCAATCCCTGAAGACTTATTCCCTCTTTTTAAAAACGCAAGCAGTGACATCACCCTCTATCTTTGTAGTCTTTGTTTTAATATTTATTTACCATGATAGAGCGAAAACCAAACCTCTCAAATAAAAGGGTGGCAATCATTAATTGATGATGCCGTTACCCGAAATAAGGATGCGGACCTCCGGTTTTACATCCACCTTTGCATAATAATCACTCCCCTTTATGTTTTCCCATATATCCGGGTGGAAAGCGATTAATTCTCTTCCAACTCCCAGTAAGTCAGCTTTTTCCTCTTTAAGAATACTGAAAACCCCCTTTGCATCATCAGACATTTTTTGCGAAATTTCCCTGGCAAGCTCCTTGGCAATCTTTTTTTCGTGCAGATGATCGAGGGGATATTCCTCAATATTAATGTCAATCGACAGAACTGCCTTGAATACTGCCCTGCCATAGCTATAGGTATAATGAAGGTCTCTTTTAACTTTGTTGACAGCAAAAGTGACCGTTTCGCCTTTTGACAGTTTATAAGCGAACCTGCATTCTTTGTTCATCTTGTCCATGAACAGCATCAAAAGACTGCTTTGCTCAGGGGTTATGACCTTTCCGGTAAATATCCTGTCATGAAACAGTGCGCTCCCGCTGACTTCAATCTTTTTATTCTCATCATTATTTTTAATATAAGGAACCATAAAGTCTTTGCCCTCGTCGAAGAGGATGGTACAAATATTCTGCACTGTCAGCTCCTGGATTTCGGTGCTTTTTTCACTGTTAAGAAGCAATTCATACAAAAACTCCCCAAGCAAGGGTTCATTTTTATGATTCTCCGCCAGCAGAGCGCCTGCACTTCCGTCAGCTACTGCCACTTTAGCAATGATGGGCGTCCGCGGAATACGGTAGACGATATCAAGGACTGTATAGATATCCCTTTTAGCCAGCTCTTCTCCAAGGATCAGCACTTTGCTTTTGGAAGGGTCAAATTCCCCCGCAAGTGACCGGTTGATTGTAAGCCTTGTATCCCGTATATTCAAGCCCTCTCCCTTTGCAATTTCATTGGTGGCCTCCTGCTGGGGATTAGGAACCTTGGTTGTATTGCGGATGATTGAAGTAGTTTCGTATTTACCGTCCTCAGTCAGATCAAAGGCGGAAATATAAACAAGGCGGGAATTTTTCAATAGCCTTTCATCCCAGCAGCCGCCTAGAATCAGCACTATGATAAGCAGCCATGCCAGCTTAATGGTCCTCAAAGGCCCGCACCCCCTTTCTTTAAAAATGCTGCTGCGATATGCAGGACTAAAGGAAGGGCAGAACTGAAAATAAGCCCGGCAAAGGACACCGCCCTGCCAATGCTGGTTATCTCCATTTCCCCTTGCGGAATAAAGGTTAGGATGAAAATGATGCCTGTAGCAGCAAGGACGGCTCTTCTGTGCTTGATTTTAAGCAGCTTGGAGAGGCCCATTCCTGCCAGGTATGTATAGCTGATAATCGTTGTTGCAGCTGCCGTCATCCAAACGGTTATAAAGACGAGATCAAGCCTTTCTATGATCTTGAAGGTGATGGCTTTAAGCATGTACAGGACAGGTTCCGGGATGAGTACGATCTCCTTCGGGCTGAACATGATAATGCTTGCCATAAACAGATATAAATAAAATACACTGATCACTATCTGGGCCAAAAAGGCTCCCTTTACTGCCCCCTTTTTTTCCGGCTCCCTGACGAATGCCAGGAAAAACAGTGCCGTTTCTACGCCGAGAAAACCATATACTGCTTCTTTTGCCCCCCTTAAAATCGGGAGAACTCCTTGTGAGGCAACAGGGAACATATATCGATAATCAATTTCAGGCTCCTTAAAAATGAATAGAGAAAGGATGAAAAGAAAGACAATGAATACCGAAGTGAATGAAAACAGAGAGACGATGCTGCTAAAGGAGCCGCTGCAGGCAGAAACGGCTATGAACATCAAAAGAAGAATAAGAAGCCAGCGAGGTGTATCAAGCAAAACCCACCGGCCGATGATATCGGCAAAGTTCAGATAAACCAGCAGAGCTGTAGATACAAAATAGCATATATAGCCGAGATTGATCAGAGCCCCGCCCCATTTTCCAAACACCTTCCCTGAGAAATCAAACAGTGTCTGATGGGGGAAGCGCCTGCAAAGCAGCCAATAGAAATAAATCAAGGAGAAAATAGCAGCGGCTGCCAGCAATAAAGATATCCAGCCGTCATTTTTTGCGGCCATATAAAGTGAATATGGCATGGACAGTATGCCTGCCCCTATTTGGGTCTGCAGCAGGAGGAAAAATAAATCCTGCTGGTCAATACGTGTCTTCACTTTCATTTCTTTTCCACCCCCTCGAGCTCCCCTGTTTAGTTAAAGAAGCTGCCATTGAATCCTTCGGCCTTTTCTTCATAAGCCATACAGGGACCCTTATGAATGTGTCTTTCAGCTCCTTCAGCCTGAGTGGTGCAAAAGGACTGAAATACGGAACACCAAATGATTTAAGCTGAGCTAGATGGATCACCAGCAGAAGCAGGCCGAACACAATGCCGATGAAGCCGAATATGCTTGCCAGAAGCATAAGCGGGAACCCGATAAACCGGAGGGTATTGCTCATTTCAATAGATGGAATGACAAAGGATGCAATTGCGGTCAAGGCCACTACTATGATCATGACATTGGAAACGAGGCCGGCTTCCACCACTGCAGTCCCAATAACAAGCCCTCCGACTATGCCAATGGTTTGTGCAATCGGCTGCGGCAGCCGTACTGCCGCTTCCCTCAGCAGTTCAAGGGCCAGCTGCATGAACATTGCTTCTATGACTGGAGGCACCGGCACAAAATTCAATGACGCCTGAAGTGTGTAAACAAGTTCAATTGGAACGATTTCATGATGATAGGAAACAACCGCCACATAGAAAGCAGGCAATATCAGCGACAAGATAAATGAGATAAGCCGCAGAAACCGGAAAAAGGAGCCCAGGTACCAGCGGTTGTTATAATCTTCCGGAGATTGAAAGAAAGCAAAAAATGTCACTGGCATGATCATCACAGAAGGGCTGCCATCCGTAATGAGCACAGCCCTTCCTTCCATCAAATGTGCAGCAGCTCTGTCCGGCCTTTCTGTATTCAATATCTGTGGAAACGGAGAAAAAGGATGGTCCTCGATGCAATCCTGGATAAATCCTGGACTCTGAATGCTGTCCATGGAAATGCTGGCAAGCCTTTTTGTAATCTCGGTTATCAGTTTTCCGGAGGTGAGGTTTTCTATGTAAATAAGTGCAGAAGCGGTATTGGTCGCTTTGCCGATCGTTATATATTTTACATTTAAATTGGGATTCTCGATGCGCTTCCTGATCAAAAGGAGGTTCTTGCCGATGTTCTCAATGAATCCTTCGTGAGAGCCCTGGATAATATGTTCATTGGCCGGGTCAGAAATTTCTCTGGAAAGGCTGGAAGCTGCAGAAAGAAGCACACCCTCGGAAGAATCATGCTCCATGGCAAAGCAATATCCTGTCAGAATCCCTTTCAGTGCATCACTCAGGATAGAAGTGCGTTGAACCTCCTGTGTTTGCGCCTGTTTCTCTATGAGATTTCCTGCTGATAGTGAAAGCGGCTTGATGATTCTTTCCTCAAGCCTGGCATCATCAACCATGCTGGAAAGAAAAAAGAGATAAAGAGTCCTTCCCTCTGCTTCAATGATCCTTTCCTTGAAGTCATCAGAGCCTTCCATCTTCTTCCTGACATGATCAGCGGATACCAGCTCTTCAGGCATTTCTTCAGGCTTCCATTGATACTTTTTTTCAGTAGTGTTTTTCTTTTTAAAAGCCATTGCTTACACCCCGGTTATGCTCTTTCTTTCAGTGCTGGATGTTTTTATTATGCAGTTTTGCCGGTAATTTACTCGTGTACTTTTTCCTTAACAAAAAAAAGAATGGGAATTCCCATTCTTTTTTCAGTCAAGCCTTGATAAGGCTTTGCGGGCAAGCAGCGATATGGTCATATCATCCATTGGAGGATTATGAAGGCCTGCCCTGATATCCAGATAATATTGCTGCAGAGGATTCTGTTCAGAAAGGCTTCTTGCGCCAACGACCCGAATTGCAAGGTCAGCAACTGTTAATGCTGCATTTGTAACAGCCAGCTTTACAGCACCGAGAAGAGGCTGCATGGACTCTCTTTCATTTTCTGCGGCCCTGTCCCATCTGTCTGCCGCTGCATAAAGAAACTCTCTTGCCCGCATCAGTTCAAGCTCGATCTCCCCTATTTTCTGCTGGACAGAAGGGATATCGCTGATGGTTCCCTGGATGCTATTGGGAGAATAACTTTTAGCAAAGCCAGCCGCAAAATCCTGGGCTGCTTGTGCAATGCCAAGATATACCGCTGGAATATGAAGAAGCCAGCCATTCGCCTTTTTGTCCTGCCCCAATATTTCAGCCAGGAATGTCTTATCAATGGAAACCTCATCAAGCACAAGATCATGGCTGCCGGTGCCTCTCATACTGACACTGTCCCATGTCTCCTCGATCGACAAACCTTCAGCCTCTCTGGGAACAAGGAAATTTCCTGTCTTGTCTTCACTTGGAATGAAGGCGCTGACAATAAAATAATCCAGAGCCGGAGCCATCGTTGTAAAGGTCTTTCTGCCGCTGATCACCCAGCTTCCACCCTTGAGGACTGCTGTAGTCTGGGGCCGCCCGCCCCGTGTCGGGCTGCCTGTCTGCCTTTCCGTTGCGGCACTGTTTATCAGCTTCCCGTCCAGGATTTCACGGCAAAGAAAGGAAAAAAGTTCGTCATCCCACTTCCTTTTCTCTCCCAGATTTTTCGTTATCCCCATATGCCATCCGATTGCAAGTGCAGTAGAACCATCTCCTTCTGCGAGCTTTTCCTGCAGCCTGATCATTTCTAGCAATGAGATACCCTTTCCGCCCCGGTCTGCCGGAACAGTAAGGGATGTGTAGCCGGAAGCTTTCAGGTCTAAAATATTTCTATGTGGGAAGCTCCCTCTATTTTCCTTTGATCGGCTCCGCTCCTTGAAGATGGCGGACAGCTCTTTCATCTGTTCGTATCTGTCTGCTTCACCCGCAGCTTTGATAAAATCGCGCACATTACTCCTCCTTAACTTTTCCATACAAAATCACGTTACTACTATTATTAATCAGATGGGGTTAGTGTGCAATTATTGTGAATTAAAATTGGGGGCAGGATGTGCTTGGTGCCACTATTGTGATATGAAATAAAAAAATAGTGGTCAAAGCCGGTGGAGGTAAAACCACTACCGTGAAGAAAAACAACGAAAATAGTGGCTTCAGCCGGTAGCGCTGAGACCAATATTTTGAAGAAAAATGAAAATAGTGGCTCCAGCCACAGGAGCTGGGACCACTATCCTGAAGCAAAATAAAAATAGTGACTCCAGCCACAGGAGCTGGGACCACTATCGTGAAGAAAAACGAAAATAGTGGCTCCAGCCACAGGAGCTGGGACCACTATCCTGAAGAAAAATGAAAATAGTGGCTCCAGCCGGAGGAGCTGGGACCACTATCCTGAAAAAAATAAAAATAGTGGCTCCAGCCGGAGGAGCTGGGACCACTATCCTGAAAAAAATAAAAATAGTGGCTCCAGCCACAGGAGCTGGGACCACTATCCTGAAGAAAAACGAAAATAGTGGCTCCAGCCACAGGAGCTGGGACCACTATCCTGAAGAAAAATGGAAATAGTGGCTCCAGCCGGAGGAACTGGAACCACTTTCCTGAAGAAAAATGAAAATAGTGACTCCAGTAAGATGTGCAGGAATCAACCACAATTTATTAAAAAAGAAACTCGATACCTCCGCTTCACTGACTGCTAATGCTTCGGATATTTACTCACCACATGAATCGCATTGATGATTCTTTTATTGATCCATTTCCGGTTTTCCTCTGTGTTCAGCTGTTCAAATACCATTTTCCTGCCTTCTTCTGTAGTTACATAATGGTTTGGCAGATTATTGAGGCTGATGGCGATAATATCGGCGCGGCACTTCATACATTGGCAGAAGGTTTGATAATCCGGGCTCAGCATAAGGACTTTTACGAGTGTTGCGACAATTTCTTCCATAACATTAACGTATTCCGGTTGTTTCAATCAATCTCCCGCCTTTTACAAGATGTCTGGTGGAACGGTAATTAAGTAAATAACGAATAAGGGCATAGACTGCACTCTTTTTTTCAATACTAATACACAATGATGACAGGCTAACTAATTATAAAGGAAGTGAGCGGTTTGAAAAAGTCGATACTGATTATATTATTGTTAAGTTTCCCTGCTCTGCTTTCCCCTTCTGCTGCAAATATCCGGCATATCTCAGCTGCACAGCAGACGCCAGCATATGCCAAATGGGGAAAGCTAGCGATGACCAATACAAAAATAAAGTATCCCGGAGCAAGAATCCTTGATTATCTTCATGTAGGCAGAACAACACAGGGATCCAACTGTACAGAAACCTTCAAACTTTGGCTTGCCAGGGACAATCGGGAATTCGGTGTCTTTGTCCGTATAACTTTTGATGAAAAAACAGAAAAAATCCGAGCAATTACCTATCAGGAGACGCCAAGATAGATAGGAGAAAAAATGCTGATAAGCATTAATTTATACCTATATGGCCCGAAAAGCAAGAAGCACGAAGAAAAAATCCGGGAAAAGTTCTCCGGGATTTTTCTTCGTGCATTTTTTCTTTATAATGATATAAAAAGGAGGCTGAATCAATGGCAGAAGAAGAAAAGACACAGCCGCACATTATGAAGGATCTGGATGAAGAAACCTTATTCATTGTATCGCAGACATTTAAAGCATTATCCGATCCGACCAGGCTCAGAATCCTGAACCTGCTTTTTCAAGGGGAGCACTCAGTGAACGAAATTGCTGAAAAACTTACTCTGCTTCAATCGACGGTTTCCCATCAGCTGCGGTTTTTAAAAAATCTCAGGCTGGTTAAATTCAGGCGTGAGGGCACTACCTTATATTATTCCCATGATGACGAACATGTGATGGGGATCCTCCTGCAAACCATCGAGCATGCCAGCCACCATTAATTGCATGTGCCATGCGCACTTGGGCAGCCTTTTTCATATCTTTCCACCTGGATGGTGCTGTGGTCGATTCCGTACTGGTTATGAAGGGCAGTCTGTGCTTCCCTAAGGACTTCATCGTGACGGCCTTCCTCTGTAATAGCGATATGGCAGCTGAGCATCGGCACTCCTGATGTGATCGACCAGATATGGAGATCGTGAATTTCTTTTACAGATGCGATGCCTTCCAGAGAGCTGCGGATGCTGGAGGCGTCAATCTGTTCAGGTGCTCCTTCCATCAATATATGGAAGGAATCCTTTGTAACTCTCCATCCGCTGATAATGATCAGGATGGCAACGATGACGCTTGCAATCGGATCTGCAATGCCCCAATTAAAGAAATAAATCAGCAAAGCTGCGGTGATGGCACCTACAGAGCCCAGCATATCGCCAAGTACATGGAGAAAGGCGCTTCTTACATTCAGGTTCTCATCTTTGTCGCCCTTCATCAGTATCCAGGCCGCAATGATGTTGACAATAAGGCCGAGAACCGAGATAGCAAGCATCCCCATGCTTTGGACTGCCGGCGGGTCCATAATCCTTTGGACGGCCTCATAAAAGATGTAAATGGAAATCGCGATCAGCGTCAGGCCATTCAATGCAGCTGCAATGATTTCAAATCTCTTATAGCCATAAGATTTTGCTGCAGTTGCCTGCTTTTCTCCAAGCTTTATAGCAAAAAAGCTCAGTCCCAGGGCGACAGCGTCGCTGAGCATATGGCCGGCATCTGATAAAAGAGCTAGGCTGTTTGTCAGGATGCCCCCTATAACTTCAACGACCATAAAAGAAGCGATGATGATAAATGAAAGAAAGAGCGCCCGTTTGTTGCTTGAATGTCCGTGAGAATGTCCGTGTCCATGATTATGATGGTGTCCCATTTCATTCCCTCCTTATATGAGTATATGTACATATATTATGCTATAAGTATGAAGGATGTTCAAATATTTTCTGGAGCTATCATTTATTTTCCCTGCTTTTTTCCGCATTTAAACCGTTTTATCTTCTGTTTCAAAAACCAGGACTAAATGAACTCATAAAAAGACGCCCTATTCCAGGCGCCCAGTCAGCTGTATATTCCAGGTAATAGATTATATTTGCCTGCTCTCCAAAGCCGTACCGTTCCCCTCATATTTGAGGGATCCTGTATACTCCACAATATCAGCAATGGCATTTTCACCTATCACAATATGATTTCCCCTTACCATCTTCACATTCGTATTTTCGAGATGTATATCTTCACCTTCTATCAAAGCTGCTTCAAGCCGGGAAGGAAAAAAAGATTGGAGCAGCCCTCTGAGCGGATTGTCTTTCTTTTGCCTGATTAGAATGCTTTTTCCTCTCATCTCTTGCACTTTGCACTCGCCCATGATAAAAGACTCTATGCTCTCTGCCGCCAAATGGCTGCCGATTATAAATTGGCCTTTTGATTTAAATTCCTCTGTTTCGACACCGCCGCCTGCAGTAAGCCTGCCATTAACAATAATTTTTCTGGATGCGAGCCTTCCGCCGATTCTTCCTTTTCCATTTACCTTAATTTCGTCCGCAACAGCCACATCGCCGGAAAAGCCTGCGCTCCCGTCGATAGACAGCGCTGCCCCTGAGAAGCTTCCGGCAATCGACGCATTTCCATTGATTTTAGCTTTTTCAAAAGATAGCAGATCTCCGTTGAATTGTCCTGAACCATTGCAATCAAATATGCGGCATTCAATATTGCCATTGACAGTGCCTTTTCCGTTGATGCTTACCTTATCATAGCTCCCGCCGTCCGAAGACCCAACCCCATTTATGGACAGCTTCCCTGCTCCTTGTAAAATCATTATGATCTCCTTTTAGAGTAGATTTTTGTATATCATATCATAATGATGGAATATTCATTATAACATTTTGAATATTTTAATATTTAATGAAACATTTTCAGCTCTTTCATCGTATAGATGACGAGGTGATAGTTATGAGCAGGAATACGATTGTCTTTATAGCTGCTTTAGCAGCTGAAGCTTTGGCCGCATGGGGAGTGGCAGCATATTTTTCTGTAAGGTTTATTGAAGTGCTCTTCTTTATTGGTGCCGCATTTGCTGCAGTCACTTTTATTTTTTCAACAAGCGGCGGTTCGCCCCAGAGGCACATCAACAGCATGGTGGGCGCCCAAACGGGGATCATCCAGAAAGATGAACCCTTCTTCTTCAGAAAAGGCCCGGTCTTTTTTGCATCTCTCGTCCTTGCTGTCATCGGCTTGATCTTCTTCGTCCTTCTTATTGCAGGAATCATTCCGCCAGCCTAGAAGAGTTCAGAGCATCGGGCGCGCCTAACGGCTTGCCTCTTGCTGCATAAAAAAATGCACCTCAGGCTTAAAAGCAGGGTGCATTTTCTAATTATAATTCAGCTTTCATGCTCAGCCCCATTTTCGCCAGGGCATTTTTCAATGTGCTATGTGTGTTGATTTTGCTGAAGTCGATTCCAAGCTGGATAGATGTCATGGCAACTTCCGGGCGGATGCCTGAGATGGTGGTCTTGATGCCTAGCAAGTCCAGCGTCTGGACGATATGATAGATTTGCTGCGCTACCATTGTATCAACGATCGGTACACCGGACAGATCGATAAACAAATAGGAAAGCTTAGCTTCTGTGCACTGAAGGGGCACGCTCTCTAATATTGCTTTGGCTCTTTCTGTATCAATATCGCCTATCAAAGGAAGAACGCCAATGGATCCGATGATCGGGATAATGGGTGCACCAAGCTGATGAATGAGATCCTGCTGTGCTCTCAGCCTGTTTCTGGTAATTTTGTAATACTGTTCAGCAAATTTCTGTGTGAGAATGTCAAAAGCTGAATGAATGACCAGACTCCACTGGAGGATATCCTCCTTGACAATCTCATCGTTCTTTTTCGCAAATTCCTCCACAAATTCCCAGTATGTATCTCTCACCTTGCCTAAAGCTGATATTACCTCATAGATCGGAGTATCGGTATCTGCCCTGCTTTCAGCAACTGTGCTCGCCCATTCCTGGACCAATTTTTCGAATAAAGACCGGTCATCCAAAAGAATGGTCGAAACGGTCTTATTAGTGAAGGCATTTTGCTCACGGAGCATTCTTTCAATCTTTATATCCGCTTCTGCTGAATAAATCGATCCTTTATCTTTTGCCCTGGTGCTCAGCCATTTGTCAGTAATTCTCTGAGAATTATTGCTGAGATATTCAAATAACATTTGGTTTTTCTGCATAATCAGCCTTCCCTTTATCTGGACTATTCTATATGAATATTATCATTATCTGCCTTTTGTATGATAAAGGTTTGCTTTTAAACAGTCAAATATTTGCAATGGGCATCATGCTGATACAGCCAGATTTTTTCCCTTCCCCTGTTAAATTTTGCTGGACATTTATGCTGCCCGTGAATATAATAATCTTTAAATCATTGGCAGATATTAACTCTTATACAAAGGCATTGAAGAGAAAAAGTAAAACAGATCCGTTTTTCCCAGAGAGCTTCGGCAGGTGAAAAGAAGCAAAAGCGGCTGTTTGAACAATGGTCTCCGAGCCCCGTACTGAACGCGATCTTCGCCAGTAGGCTGCGGCAAGTAGTGGTACTTGTTATCAAACCCACAGTATAAGGGCATCTATATGCCCCGTACTTGCAGAGGCCGAAAGGCGAATAAAGGTGGTACCGCGGGCAAGCCCCGTCCTTTTCTATATGTATAGAAAAGGACGGGGCTTTTTTATTTTATCCTAAGATCTGCCAATGGAAAAATGAGGAGGAGATTGAACATGGCAATTTTTATTGGCGGGGCATGGCCCTACGCAAACGGTTCCCTTCATCTTGGGCACATTGCAAGTCTGCTGCCCGGAGATATCCTTGCAAGATATTACAGAATGAAGGGCGAAGAAGTCCTGTATGTTTCCGGGAGCGACTGCAACGGAACACCCATAGCGATCAGGGCAAAACATGAAGGCAAATCAGCGAAAGAAATTGCTGACCGCTATCACAGGGATTTCGCAGCAAGCTTTGAACAGCTGGGTTTTACTTATGATTTATATACAAGGACAGATGCCCCGCATCATCATCAGACTGTACAGGAAGTATTTCTGTCGCTCTTGGAAAATGGCCATCTTGTTCCAAGAACGATAGAACAAACTTATTGCCGGACATGTGTCCAGTTTCTGCCTGACAGGTATGTAGAGGGAGTCTGCCCTTCCTGCGGCAGCCAAGCACGCGGGGATCAATGCGATGCCTGCTCAGCCATCCTTGAGCCGGCCGACCTTCTGGATAAATCCTGTAAAATATGCGGGACACCGCCGGAAATGAAAGAAACTGATCATTATTATTTCAGGCTGAGCCATTTTCAGAAGCAGCTTGAAGAGCTGTCCGAGGAGGCACGCTCCCGCCATTTGTGGAGGGACAACAGCAGCAGCCTGACAAGAAGATATTTAACTGAGGGGCTTCTGGACCGGGCTGCAACTAGGGATTTGGATGTTGGGGTGCCAGTCCCTATTGAAGGAATGGAGAAGAAAAAAATTTATGTATGGATTGAAGCGGTGATTGGCTATCTTTCTGCCAGCAGGGAATGGGCCCGCCAGCACGGCAAGGATGGCAGCAGGTTCTGGGGTAGTGATGTTATATCCTATTATGTGCATGGGAAAGACAATATCCCTTTCCATACCATCATCTGGCCAGCTATTCAAATGGGGATAGGGCTGCCTGGGGAACCAGCGCGGATGGTTTCCGGCGAATATCTTACACTAGAGAAAAAGAAGCTTTCAACAAGCAGGAATTATGCAGTCTGGGTCCCTGACATACTTGAAAGATATGAACCGGATTCAATCCGGTATTTCCTTGCTGTCAATGCTCCTGAGAACAGGGATGCTGACTTTTCCTGGCGGGAATTCGTTTACAGCCATAACAGTGAGCTGCTTGGGGCATATGGCAATCTGGTCAACAGAACTTTTAAGTTTATCGAAAAATATTATGACAGCATGATACCGGATGGAAAATTAAGTGAAGCTGTACAGGAGGATATTAAGCATTTATATGAGAAAACCGGAGAAAAGATCGAAGGCGCAAAGCTAAAAGAAGCGCTTGAGGATATTTTCGCCTTTGTACGCTCGGCCAATAAATATTTTGACAGTGAACAGCCCTGGAAAACGATTAAAAGCGACCCGCAAAAATGTGCAGATGCATTGCAGACCTGTGTGTACATCATCAAAAATCTGGCAAGGCTTCTGAACCCCTTCCTCCCTTTCTCCAGCAGGAAGATAAATAACATGCTGCAGGTGAATGCGCATACGCTGGAATGGAAAGAGGTTCGGGCTGCAGAGAAAAGGCTCGGCACTATCGCCCCCCTTTTCAGCCGCATAGAAGAAGGAAGGATCCCAGAGGAGCTGGATAGGCTGGAAGCAGCCCGTAGGAAATAGCTGCTGAAGAAGGTGCCTTATTTCATGAATACAGAGGTGGCTGAAAGCCACCTTTTATCGTATAAGCATTCTGTTTTTTCTATGCTCCTTTCGTGCCCCTGCTGAAGCAAACAGCCTGATTTCTTCCTCAGAATGAGGCAGCACCCCGGATACTGGAATGGGCTTGCCGTTTTCATCCACGGCAACCATGGTTAAAAAGGATTCGGTCGTCAGCGTTCGAATCCCTGTTAAAAGATTGGCTGCATGCACTTTCACATAGACTTCCATGGAGGTTCTCCCTGTTGAGGCAACAAAGGCTTCAAGAGTAAGGGCGTCACCGACTGAAGCTGAAGACAGGAAATCCACAGAGTCGATCGAAGCTGTTACTACCATGCTGCCGGAATGCTTCATTGCAGTAATGGCAGCAATTTCATCAATATAGGATAGCACTTTGCCGCCGAAAATTGTCTGAAGATGGTTTGTATCCGGCGGAAGCACCAGCCTGGTCTGAATGGTGCGGGAACGGTCTGCTGGATAAGCTTTTTTCATAGGTTTCACTCCTCGGGCTTATTGTATGAAAAAAATAAAAGGCATCCTTCATAGAGGATGCCTGCACATAAAAAATTTAACAAATAACAAAACTTTGCCATATTAAAAGCGCATCACTCTCCTATCACCCGTAGGACGGTTGTGTACTTCTTTATGGCAGGTCTCCTGGCTCAGCATCACAGACTCCTTCCGCCTTCCCGTCCGCTAAGGAACAGTGGCATCGAGGGAGGAGCCTCCGCATTACAGTGGCGGGACCGCGCCGGAATTCAACCGGCTTCCCTTTTAAGCTTGCAGCATGCTGCAAAGCACCATAAAGCATTTATTCAATTAAAGAAATCATATCATATTCTATCATTATCGGATATAGATTTCGGAGAACATTAAAAATGG
This sequence comes from Bacillus sp. MMSF_3328, assembly GCF_030733525.1. Taxonomy (NCBI): domain Bacteria; kingdom Bacillati; phylum Bacillota; class Bacilli; order Caryophanales; family Bacillaceae; genus Bacillus; species Bacillus sp. MMSF_3328. The sequence goes on from NZ_JASHIV010000002.1 coordinate 47,966, forward strand.
GATTCAATCTTTTCAAGATCAAGTATCAGGGAATTGATCTCCTCGGAAGAGATGCGCAGCGGCATCTGGTCATTCAAGGTGATGACCTGGCCTCCCTCTTCGTCCCTATGCCTGTAGAGGTAGTCAAGAAGCTGGATAGCCTGATCCTTGGTCAAAATGGACTGAGTCTTAAAGTGTTTGATCATGCTGATGGAAAAATGTTCTGCCTGATCATCATATTCCCCTGAAATGATGTTTCCGCTGATATAATACATGACTGCCTCCTCCTGTTTTTAAGACTAGGATCCCCTGACAGGACGGAAATCATGCTAGAATGCAAAAAAGCGGCCGGAGACTCCTCCAGCCGCTGCTATTATTTACTATGCATTTTGAATTCCAAAAATAGTTCATTATAATGTGCGAGCATTTTTTTCCCAAGGTTCTCGTACACTTCCAGCTTTTCGGTCATTTCCGGGTCCGGATAGAAGCGCTTGTCACTGACAATTTCCTCCGGCAGGTAATTCAGCGCCTCTTTATTCGGCGTCGAATAGCCTACATATTCGGTATTCTGGGCAGCGACTTCCGGATCAAGCATGAAGTTCATGAACTGGTGGGCGGCATCCACGTTTTTTGCCGTTTTTGGAATGACCATATTATCAAACCACAGGTTCGTCCCTTCCTCAGGGAGAACATACTCAATATTGTCCTTTTTCCACATCAGCTCTGAAGCAGTTCCTGACCAGACAACACCTATGGCTGCTTCATCGTTTTCAAGCAGCATCCGGATTTCATCCCCGACAATGGCTTTGATATTCGGAGTAAGGGTATCAAGCTTTTCCTTCGCTTCCCTCAGATGCTTCTTATTTTGATCATTAAGGGAATAATTGAGGGAATTCAAGCCCATTCCCATAACTTCCCTTGCACCATCAATTAGGAGAATCTGGTTTCGCAGATCTTCATCCCAAAGGTCATTCCAGCTTGTAATTTCTTTGTCCCCAAGCAGATCTGTGTTATAGGCTATGCCGACCGTCCCCCAGAAATAAGGGATAGAGTATTCATTTTTTGGATCGAATGCCAAGTCCATGAACCTCGGGTCGATATATTTCAAGTTTGGAATTTTTGAATGGTCTACCGGTAAAAGCAAATCTTCTTCTTTCATTTTTTCAATTGCATATTCAGACGGAACCGCTATATCGTAGGCTGTCCCGCCCTGTTCAATCTTGGTCATCATGGCTTCATTGCTGTCAAAGGTTTCATAAATCACCTTGATGCCTGTTTCTTTTTCAAAGCGGTCCACGAGTTCTGCATCGATATAGTCTCCCCAGTTAAAGACCGTCAGCGTATTTCCGCTAGAATAGCCTTGTGAGGAATTAAGCCGGGAGACTGCATACAGCAGAAGTGCAGAAATGACAGCAATGACCAGCAGGGCTTTACCGAGCTGTTTCATTTTTTGACCCCCATTCCAGTCGGCTTCGCATTTTTCTGGGTGATGAAATAATAGCCGATCACCAGTATAAGTGTGAACAGGAACAGCAGCGTGGAAAGTGCATTGATGTTCAGCGAAACCCCGCGCCGGGCCAGAGAGTAGATTTCAACCGATAAAGTGGTGAAGCCATTCCCTGTTACAAAGAAAGTAACTGCAAAATCATCAAGTGAATAGGTTAGGGCCATAAAAAAGCCCGCAAAAATGCCTGGTGTGATATATGGCAGAACGACCTTGGACAGAACATCAAAGCGGCTTGCCCCTAGATCCCTCGCAGCGTCCACAAGTGTAGGGCTCATTTCCTGGATTTTAGGCAGCACCATTATAACTACAATCGGAACGCAGAAAGCAATGTGAGAGAGCAGGACCGATGTAAATCCGAGCTTGATTCCGATCATCGTAAACAAAATCAGGAAGGAAGCACCGATGATAACATCGGGGCTGACGATCAGAATATTGTTCAAAGATAAGAGTGTGCTCTTGACCTGCCGCTTTCTTACATAAAAAATGGCAAGTGCACCGGCCACTCCGATGATCGTTGATATGGCAGCCGACAACAGGGCAATGATGATTGTGTTCAGCACAATTATCAATAGCCTTGCATCAGCAAAAAGCTCTTTATACCAGTCCAGCGTGAACCCTTCGAAATGTGACATTGTCCCGCCGCTGTTAAAAGAATAAAACATTAGATAAAATATTGGCGCATAAAGAACAAAAAATACAAGGATCAGATAAAGTGATGACCATTTAGATAATTTCCCCATGCTATGCCCCCCTCCTGCGATTTCCGGTCAGCAGCATGATGATCACCATCGTAAGGATCAGGAATACGGCAATGGTGGAGCCCATCCCCCAATCCTGAGTGACAAGGAAATGCTGTTCTATGGCCGTGCCCAGGGTGATGACCCTGTTCCCTGCAATCAGGCGGGTAAGCATGAAGAGGGAAAGTGCAGGGATGAATACAACCTGGCAGCCAGATTTGACGCCATCCAGCGTCAGCGGGAAAATAACCCGTGTAAAAGTAGTCCATGGTGATGCCCCCAAATCATTGGATGCATCGATGAGCGATGAATTCAATTCGTTAAGCGAATTGAAAATCGGCAAAATCATAAAAGGCAGGAAGATGTATACCGATACAAAAACAAAACTGAAATCGGTAAACAGAATCTGCCTTGAACCTATTCCGATCACCTCAAGGAAGCTGTTGGCTGCCCCGTAAGTTCCAAAAATGCCGAGAAAAGCATAAGCCTTGAGCAGCAGATTGATCCAGGAAGGAATGATGATCATCAGAAGCCAGAGCTGCTTATGCCTGGTCTTCGTAAGCAGGTAGGCAGTCGGATAGGCAATCAGTAAAGAAAAGGCAGTGATCAGGAACGCATACCAGAAAGAGCTCAAAGTCATTTTCAGGTAAACGGGCGTGAAAAATTTCTGGTAGTTCCCGAATGTGAACTGCCCTTCTATATCAAAAAATGAATAATACAGCACCAAAAACAAAGGGGTCACGACAAATAAAACGATCCACAGCAAATATGGGATCAGATACAGGTTGCGTGTCTGATTAGTTCTCATGGCTTTCCTCTTGATAAGCCTCCAGCCTGCGGTCAAATTCTTCCTCAGATTCTCCCGGCCTCATGACATGGATGGCTTCCGGATCAAAATGAAGGCCTATTTCATCCCCTACTTTTGCCTTTCGTGTAGAATGGACAAGCCATTCATTCCCATCTTTATCAAAGCAGGAAATTTCATAATGAACTCCCCTGAATAGCTGTGAATCTACACGTACCTGAAGTTTGCCCTGCTCGCTCGGAGTAATTTCCATATCCTCCGGCCTGATGACCACTTCAACCCTTTCATTCAAATCGAAGCCGGCGTCTACACATTCAAATTTCCTGCCTGCAAATTCAACCTGATAATCGGTTAGCATGGTCCCTTCGACGATGTTGGACTCACCGATGAAGTCGGCCACAAACCGGTTGACAGGCTCATCATAAATATCAGTTGGCGTTCCGCTCTGCTCAATCCGGCCTTTGTTCAGCACAAAGATTTCATCAGAAAGAGCAAGCGCCTCTTCCTGGTCATGGGTGACAAATATAAACGTAATGCCAAGCCTTCTCTGAAGCTCCCGCAGCTCGTACTGCATTTCTGTACGCAGCTTCAGGTCCAGTGCAGAAAGGGGCTCATCCAGCAGGATGACTTCCGGTTTATTGACAATCGCCCTCGCAATCGCGACACGCTGCCTCTGCCCTCCTGACATCTCTTTGATTTCCCTCTGTTCATATCCTTCCAGGTTGACAAACTTGAGCGCCTCTTTCACCTGCTCATTGATTTGCTGGTTTTTCATTTTTTTGATGCGCAATCCGAATGCCACGTTTTCAAATACATTCAAATGCGGGAAAAGTGCATAGTCCTGGAACACGGTATTGACCTGCCTCCTGTTGGCAGGCACTTTATTGATTTTTTGTCCATTGAAGAAAATGGATCCTTCTGTCGGTTCGATGAAACCCGCAATCAGGCGCAGGATCGTCGTTTTTCCGCAGCCTGAAGGACCAAGGAGCGTGTAGAACTTTCCCCTTTCTATATCAAAGCTGACGGCGTCCAGAACCGGACTGTCATTGTCGTATTGTTTTGTAACATCTTCAAAGCGGATAATAAACTTATCTGTCATTTCAATCTCCTTTACTATATTAATAGTCCTTGTACCTCTAGAAGTTATGCCTTGTAGGCCAGTTTATCACTTTAGTATAATAGCGTAACTTATTATATACCAAAATTTGTCGAATGAAAGCATTTTTCAGCAATTCTCTTCAAATTCCCTTTTTTAAAAACAAAAGCAGTCGCTTCTGGCCGATTCGCCAGAAGGGACTGCTTTATGCACATGGTTATCAGTTCGCCAATTTATGCTCTTCCGCAGCCGAATATACCTGTTTCCTCTGTACCAGGCGCGGCGCTGCAGAAAGGAGGAGCCACAATACGGCTGTACATAAGACAGCTGACCCGAGCATCGTTATCCCATTAATCATGAGAGAATATACAAAAGGAGACATCCCTTCAGGTGCATAGCTTCCAAAGAAAATCATACCTGCAAGAAAGTGCCAGAAATATCTGCCCGCACTGCCAAGGAAAATGGCTGCAGCTGCCCATCCCAGAGCCTTACCCTTCCTGCCTTCAGCAAGGCTTTTTTGGATGGCAAGAGCTAAGAAGCCGGCACAGCCAATAAAGGCGAAAGCAACGAAGTATTCAATGAAAGTCTGCAGGGGCGTCACTATCCAGGCGTCGCCCATGACAATCTGGAGAATCCCCCATAAGAATCCGGAAATGGAGCCCGCTTTCCAGCCCCATCGCAATGAAAGTATGAAGATGGGCACCATTGCAATGGAAATGGATATTGCAGGCGTTAGTTTAATAGAAGGAAGCAGATCAAGAATAACAGCGAAAGCTGCAAAAAAAGATGCTTCAATCAAGGCAACCAGCCCTAATTTTTTCATAAAAAATTCTCCCCTTTTGTCCGAATTAACGCAAACCTCAAGGGAGAACTGATCAGGAAGCGGGCATACCTTCACCCATCCATCCACATCCCTGCGCTAGAATTATCTAACAGGTTCAAAGGGTCAGAACAAAAGTTCACTCTCAGCATTAAGCTCCCCTTGTGGTTACGTTATGTAATTAATACTATAATGCATTATATCTCATTCCATCAGGCAGGAAAAGGGCATATTCTGAAAAATCGTTTTGTCATGCCGGTCCTCCTTTCTCTTTTTCGAGCTTTTCATAAAGTTCAAGACTTTTGCTGCTGAGATACTCCAGCAGCTTAGGGTGCTGTCTGAAATAGTCGACAAATTCCCTTTGTTCTCTCTCCTGGAACTTAAGCACCTGTTCATAATGCTTGCTGCAATAATAAATCGTCCGGTCCCTGTTCCACTCCTTGAGGGGGATCAGGTCCCCCGCTGCCTGGCAATAAAGGCATTTTTTCATATGATCCTTCCTCTAAGTACAGATTAAGCTCCAGGCAGGAAAAGTTGTTTCCCGTCCATACTTTAGTATATTACAGAACGTATGTTCTATTCAATTCATCAGTTTTACTGGTTTTTATATGATCTAATCGGGTATTCAATTAATATATGAAGTATTCTGGTAATTGTTTAAATTTTCAAATTATAAGATTTTACATGCATACAGGAAGGAGGCTTTAAGATGAAGAATATCCTTGATATAAAAGGCAGGCTGAATCCATATTGGTTCAATAAAGTTATTTTCAAGGTTTATATCGCTGACGCAGTGGATGAGAAAACAGTGGAATTGGAAGGTCAGAAGCTTGTTGTGGTCAATGAAACTGAAAAATTGAAGCCCGGCGAGAAGCTCAAAGTCGAGTTTCTGAACATGTGGTTTGTTTATAGCCGGATACCACGCGCAGATCAGCCAGCCAAGCAGCCGCTTTAACTCAAAAGCCGCTTTTTTCTTCTCCTTCCTTCTTTTATTTTTATATTTCACTAGTGATGTTCTTCACTTTCTTTTATAATATGAAAATAAAAGAAAAAAGGAGATTTAACCTTGGATAAAGAAATCATTAAGTTTATCAGAAAGAATTATAATCTTTCACAGCGTGAATTCGCCAAAATGATTAATTGCAGCTTTTCACTGGTTGCTTTGATTGAAATCGGGAAACGCAATGTTTCAGACAATATAGAAAAAAAGATTAAAAATGCGTTCGGACTTGAAGCGCAGGATATTGAATCCATTACCAGCATCATTAAGGAAATCGGCCGCGGTATGCCTCCTTTCAGCTAAAAAGCCTGGATGGGAGGAAATACCTTTGCTTAGCCCTCCCCGCTTTGGCCGTTTTCCAGCTGGATTACTTGATACAGCGCAACAGATTTCCCTCTTTTAATAATATTCTACTAGTATTCAGATCCCCTTCAGATTTGATTTTCTCACCTTTCAGTTTTAATCTTGATTCTGAACCTGTCCCTTGCCAAGGAACATCCCTGATGCAGTCCTGACAGGAGAAATAAGGTGAAAATAGTTTGCCTCCCCAGGGGAAGAGATCAGGATTGGCTTCATTGTCCCATAAAGCCTTATTTTAATATATTCTGACTCTGTTCCTATCAGCGCATCCGCCAGATAACTCCCATTTATTACTGCTGAAGCTTCTGTTTCTCCTCTGATGCTCTGCAATTCCTGCACCTCCTCGATCATGCCCATTTCAGACATTGGGGAAGATATAGTGATGGAGTTTTCATCCTTGGCTTGGATGGAAACAAGAGAGCTTCATTTTCTCCAGCAAATATCATCGTCCGCTTGACACCTTGAAGAAGGTGCTTCCTATTGATGACTAACTCTGTTTTGCACCCTTCCGGCTTCAGTTTCTCAGAAGAGGGAAATCTGCCGGTCAAAAGCGAAGAGCAGAAACGGAATGTTGATGTGGCGAATACGGCCTGTGAATCAGATATATAAATGGCTGCTTCTCCGCTTGGTGACTTGCCTATCAATTTGAGCAATTCTGCTGCATTTCTTGCCGGGAGAGTAAATGACTGGCTGAACCCAGCAGAGCCGTCAGCTTTCCACATGGCAAGCCGGCTTGAATCTGTCGCCGTGAATGTCAGCCCGTTTTCATCAAATGCCAGATTGATGCCTTCCAGGATTGGCCTTGAGCTTGTTTTGGCCGCAGATGCAGCTGTATTCCTCAATCCTGCTGCAAGATCAGATGCTTCCAATGGATATATATAAGGAAACTCTACATGTGCTCTATCAGGAAACTGGTCTAGCGGGAAACCCGCAATCGCTGCGGAAATCTGCTTGTCCATTGAATTAATCAGGATTTTATGTGAAGTGGAAGCTTTGATGCTTAAACGGCCAGGTATTTTCCTGATGACTTCAGAAAGCATTCTTCCATCAGCTGCCAGCTTTCCATATTCCAATATATCCAGGCCAGAATCCCTGCAGTTTATTAATGGGTGCTCAAAGATCACAGAGCGGTCCCCGTTTCCGGAAGAGACAAAAAGGCCTCCGCTGTGTGCTTCTATCATAACGAGTTTGCCAGCGGCACTATGGCTTCCCCCTGCGATTCTTGCCGCCTCACTGATGCTTTCAAAAATACTCTCACCATTTACTTTAAATTCCATCAGGTCCACCTCCTTTGATATGAGAATAGCTCTCTTTCACTGCTAAATCCGCCTGCCTCTTTTAGACATTTCTTTTTTCCGCAATAAATCTTCTGCAGCCGTAAGGCTCCGCGTCAGCCATTCAGGTGCATCCGGCTGTTCAAGGATTTCTCTGATGCTCATCCACATCACTTCCTCGTTTTCATCAGGACAAACTGGACTGGCTTCACCGCTTTTGTATTCACACAGAAAAACAATGTCAATCACATGATATCCGTCATCCGTAATGAAAGAACTGCTGCATACATACTCCATTCCATCTTTAATCAGTACACCTGTTTCCTCCAGGATTTCTCTTTTTACTGTTCTTTCCAAAACATCTGTGGAATGACCTTCCTTCTCCGCCTTGCCTCCGATCAGAGCCAGCATTCCCCCGGCATGGCTTTCCTGGCTGCTTCTTTTTCCGATCAGCCATTTACCTCCTCTGTGGACTGCTCCTTCAACATTTACTATGAACATCACTTTCACACCTCTGCTTTATGTTAAATTTTCTTTCAACACCGAAGCTGCTATATAGTTCTTCAACCGTCCGAATCAAATAAGTCGGCGATGCATCAGCAGATTGAAAGAATTCATCCTCGGTACCATATCCGTAAAGGACAGCAGCTGAATCAATGCCTGAGTGATTTGCGCCGATCACATCATATTTCCGGTCACCAATCATTAAAATATTTTTCTTTTCATATTCCCTGAAATGCAGAAGCACGGATGATATGATATCCTTTTTATCCGAATAGCTGCCATCAAGCGAAGCACCTTCTATGTAATCAAAAATATGTGAGATTTGAAAATGAGATAAAATTCTTTCAGCAAACGCTATAGGCTTTGAGGTGGCGACGCACAGTTTGCAGTCTTTTTCTTTTAATGATAAAAGCAATTCTGATATTCCGGGATATAATTCGTTTTCATATAATCCTTTTTCTGTGTATCTCTCCCTGTAAAACTGCACCGCTTCGTCTGCTTCCTCTCTACTGAAAAGGCAATGTTCCTGAAAGGAATGGTGAAGAGGCGGGCCGATGAAAAGTTTGAGAATCTCCACGGGCGGAACAGGCCGACCCATCTTTTCTAAAGCATACCTGATCGAGCGTGCTATTCCCGGATATGGATCTGAAAGGGTCCCATCAAGGTCAAAAATAATAAGCGAATATGGTTTCATGTATTCCTCCTTTCCCTCACTTAATATTACCATAATTATCAAAACATTCAGGGAGTTATATAAGGGAAAAAAATAGACAGCTTATTAATGGAAGCTGCCTACCTTTTAAATACAATATATTTCTGTCCCAAATAATTCAACACTGTATATAATACAGTTCCCAACAGGACTGCCGCCGTTTCTGGATAGAATGCCAGATGATTGTCCAAAATCAATACCAGCTTCTTTGATAGGCTGTAGGAAATAAAATAGCAGCTTGCCGCAAGGCTCGCAAAGAGAAGACCGCTTTTTATAAAAGGCTGTGAGCTTTTAAATGTATAAGCTTTATTAAGAAAATAGCTTGTCACAGCACCAGCAGCATTTCCGAGGAGCGTGGAGAACCAGTACCCTGTCCCTGCCAACAGTAGAATATAAATGCTGCCTAGCCCAATCAGTGTATTGATTAGGCCGACAAGGAGGAACCGGACAAGTGTATCAGTTGGTTTCAGGAAGCTGGCGATACTTGATGCTGAATCCTTCATCCTGCTCCATCTCCCTGTTTTTCAGCTGAAGTGACGCAGGCAGTGTGTAGGTATCAATTTCGACTATGAATTTTGGCCGCCTTTTAGTTTCTTTGTAGATCTTCCCTATATATTCCCCGATCATTCCTATTGCGGTAAGCTGCACTCCGCCTATGAGCCAGATGGATGAAATGAGAGATGTCCAGCCGGCTTCAGTGCTGCCGGTAAACTTTAGAAAAAGAAAATAAGTCCCAAAAAGGATGCTGATTACAGAAGATACAAGACCTGCCATTAAAACGAGCCGGATCGGTGTCACCGAAAAGGAAGTCAATCCATCAAGGGCAAAGGATAGCATTTTTTTCAGCGGATACTTCGTCTCCCCGGCCATCCGCTCTTTCCGCTCATACATGACCTGGTCTGAGCGGAAGCCGATCAGGGGTATAATGCCTCTCAGGAACATATTTGCCTCCCCAAAATGTGCCAGCTCCTCGGCAGCGCGCCTGCTTAAGAGGCGGAAATCAGCATGATTATAGACCAGGCTGGCGCCAAGCTTTGCCATCAGTTTATAAAAACCCTGGGCAGTCGCCCGTTTGAAAAAAGTATCCTTTTCCCTTTTACTCCTAACTCCGTAGACTATATCACAGCCTTCATGATATTTAACCAGAAATTCCCTGATGGCACAGGGATCATCCTGAAGGTCTGCATCGATCGTGACAATGCAGTCCGAAGATTTCATGCTGGTGAAAATTCCTGCTAAAAGGGCATTTTGGTGCCCTGAGTTCCTGGACAGCTTAAGCCCTGTCACCCGTTCAGATTTCAGGCTTTCTTTATGGATGAGATTCCATGTCCTATCCCTGCTCCCGTCATCAACAAACAGAAGCTTGCTCGAGCTGGAAATCAGTCCTTCAGTTTCAAGGTCCTCCAGAAGCCTGCCAAGTTCCGCCATCGTATATGCCAGCATCTCTTCTTCGTTATAGCAGGGTACAACGATAGTTAATATAGTTTCAGTCATTCTGCTTCCTCCTAGATGTCTATATTGCCTTATACAAATAAATCTTCCAGGCAGCATCCCCGGATGTGAATTCTCTCTCCAGCTCCAGACCGTTTTCCATGCTGTTCATAATCGGCACGGCAGAAAAAAAATATTCACCTCCCATTTCTTTGAAAACAGCAGTATCCAATTTGAGATTTTTGAGCTTTTTATCAGAAGTTTTTTTGAACATATAATGCTTCCCCAGTTCTGCTGTAAAGATATAGCATCTCCCTCCCCATTCATCAAAATAGCGGCGAATGGTCTTATTTTTTGCCAATTCCTCCGCAATTATTTTCCTGAACTGGTGCTTATAGGTGAGCGGGTAGAAATTATTATACGTGTCCAGCGTATAAAAGCCGTTATACTGGGCAATTGCCGGATGGATGCCTATGCTTGCAACCCGGTAATCCTCCTTTGGCCTGTCTATGTAATTTCCTATTTCTTCGAATAAACTTTCTGCGTAGAATTCTTTCACCGAGGGCTTTCTGCTGTAAATAATTTCGTCATTGAAAGCTCCAAGCAAAAGAATCTGAGCGATAATGACGGCAAGGATGCTTTTTCTGCTTTTCGACGATGTCCAGACGATCCTTAAAGCGAGCGCAAATCCTATATATATGACAAGCGGCCGCAAAAAGTGAAACCTGGCAAAATTGAAGGTGTCCATAAAATGAAACCGCTCTGTCAATGGAAGCCATCCTTTATAAAACCAGAAAGCGTACCAGAAGGACAGAAGAAAATTAAAGGCAAACAAACATACGTAAATTCGCTCCTGCCTCCAGCTTTTATTCTTCCAGACAAGGAATAAAGCATAAAGGGTGACAGGCAGGATAATGAGCCCGTGAACTGTCATGACATGGGTATGGCCCAGAACAAAGTTTTTAAAGGCAAGCCTTACGCAATGGGCGAACGTAAGCCGAGCATGAAAATATTCATCACGGCTGTTGTCTTCTTCCAGAAAAAGAAATGAGTGGACAAGGCGGTATTCAACCAGCAGATATAAAAATGTCATGCCTGCAATAGCCGCAAGAAATCGCAGATTTGTGCCTTTTCCCCTGATAAGGTCAACCAGCCATAATCCTCCCATTGCTGCAAGGAAGAAGAAAAATCCGAGAACAAAGCTGGAGTAAAAAGGAAGCAGGGTGAGCGCCAGATAGCTTTTCCAGTCTGACTTCCCCTTCCGTATATTCAAAAATGCCCATAAGGCAAGGGGCATACCGAGAGTGCTCAGCATTCCGGATGGCCAAAATGGAGTCAGCGCGAATGCAAGTGCTGCCCCCACCCTGATGGCTGACCATTCAGGTGATCTGATAAAATGAGTTTTCAGCAAAAGATACATGCCCATGAATGCAGCACATCTTGTAAGGAGCTGATTAAGGGCATAGGCTGTCATGGTCGGAAAAATAGAAAACAGCCAAACGATGCCGCTGAGTTCAGTGCCAAAGGCATTGCGCGGCAGGCCGTTGATGACCTGCGGGATGACAGCCTCTGCCGTTCCATAAGTCTGCCCGCTTTCTCTGAGGACTTTATACCATGCCAGGTTAGAATCCAGGTTGTCATGGACTCGTATATGCGCATCTTCCCCGAGAATGAATAAGGGACTTACATACAAGGCAATGGCAGCAAGCGCCATGATGATATTTTTTCGGTCTTTCAGGAATAGATTTCCGGTCAATTCATACACCCCGCCAACTCTTGCATTGGTATTAAATTGTGCGGGCATCAGGAGAACTATTCCTTTTTTTCCTGATTAAAAGGTGCATATCCCGTTTGTCCCTGTTCATATGTTCAGTTGAGTGCACTTAATTCAGCTAAAATTCTGCTGGGAGGTATCAAGCATGATCAGAAAAGCGGTCATTCCGGCGGCCGGTCTTGGCACCCGTTTTCTGCCCGCCACCAAAGCCCAGCCAAAGGAAATGCTGCCGGTTGCCGACAAGCCTGCCATCCAATACATCGTGGAGGAAGCCATTCTTTCCGGCATTGAGGATATTATCATCATTACGGGAAGAAACAAACGTGCAATTGAAGACCATTTCGATAAGTCTATCGAACTTGAACTGATACTGAAGAAAACCGGCAAAACCGAACTCTTAGAAAAAGTGGAAGCAGCTTCGAATCTTGCTTCAATCCATTATGTAAGGCAAAAGGAACCATTGGGACTCGGGCACGCAGTTCTTTGTGCAAAACAATTCATCGGGAATGAGCCTTTTGCTGTCCTCCTCGGTGATGACCTGGTTGATTCCGGTACCCCTGCTCTCTTGCAGATGATCAGCCAATTCAAAGAAACTGGAACGTGCATGATCGGTGCAAAGGAAGTTCCCTGGGAGGACGTTTCCAAATACGGGATCATCGACTATTCCTTCAAAGCAGGCAATCTTTGTAAAATCGAGCAGCTGGTCGAAAAGCCTTCGAAGAACTCTGCTCCGACCAATCAGGCTATCATCGGGCGCTATGTTCTTACACCAGAGATATTTACTGTACTGGAGTCCCTTCAGCCTGACTTTTCTGGAGAAATCCAGCTGACTGAAGCTCTTTCGCAGCTTCTGAAAAAAGGGCCCATGTATTCATGTCTGATAGAAGGCAATCGCTATGATACCGGGGATAAATTCGGCTTTCTTCAGGCTTCAATCGAGTTTGCGCTTAAGAACGAAGAGATTAAAGAAAAGCTGGAGCGATATTTGTATAGTTTGCGGGAGAGAGAGAAGAGGCCGGAGAGCTGAAAAAAGACACTCTTTGGTGGAGTGTCTCAGAATCTAAAAAAAATGAAGCCAAACTGAGCGGCAAAATTAAAACTGGGAATTTAAGGGGAAAACTCGTTCTGGGAAAAAGTGAAGAGGACTTTCTAAAAACGGTAAGGCTTGAAAAAAGTTAATGACACATCAACGTGCAGCCGAGTCATGTATCCCCACGATGGATACATGATTTCTTTTATTCTTCCTAGTCATGTATCGCAGGAGCCTGTTGGGATACATGACTTTCTTTTTTTCTCCCCACTCATGTATCCCAGGAGCCTGATGGGATACATGACCATCCTTTTTTCTCCCTACTCATGTATTCCGGGAACCTGATGGATACATGACTCTCCTTTTTTTCTCCCCACTCATGTATCCCAGGAGCCTGATGGGATACATGACTTTCTTTTTTTTCTCCCTACTCATGTATCTCAGGAGCCTGATGGGATACATGACCATCCTTTTTTCTCCCTGCTCATGTATCCCAGGAGCCTGATGGGATACATGACCATCCTATTTTTCTCCCTACTCATGTATTCCAGGAACCTGATGGGATACATGACTTTCTTTTTTTCTCCCTACTCATGTATCTCAGGAGCATGATGGGATACATGACCATCCTTTTTTCTCCCTGCTCATGTATCCCAGGAGCCTGATGGGATACATGACCATCCTTTTTTCTCCCTACTCATGTATTCCGGGAACGTGATGGGATACATGACTATCCTTTTTTTCTCCCCACTCATGTATTCCAGGAGCCTGATCGATATATGGCTTTCCTTTTTTCCGCACGCCAAAAGACACTCCGCACAGGGAGTGTCTTTTGGCGTGTCATTTTTCAGTTGAAAACAGCTTTTTCTTGTCCCATCTGCCGTATTTATAGTACGAAAAAGCAATCACGCTGCTGATCATAAAGCTTGTTCCCATTCCGTATGCGATCCCCTCTTCCCCCATCCATTGTGAGAACAGCCAGGTCAAAGGGTATCTCAGCACCCAAAAGGAGATGATATTGAGCACAAGCACCTGGAACATGGCACCTGCAGCCCTTACTATGCCATTTAATACAAAATTAAGCCCGAGGAACGGATAAAAGAAAGCAATTGATACAAGATAGCCTGTACCAAACTCAACGGCTCCAGGCTCGGTAATGAACAGGGATATTCCCGCTTTTGCTAATAGCACAGCCGCTCCGGCAATCAAGAGCATTATGCCTAAATTGTAGAGTGAACCATAGAGCGCAATCTTATGGACCCTTTTCCACCGGCCTGCCCCAATATTCTGTCCTGCCATGCTGTTGACAGCTGTGCCGAGCGCCGAAGCCGGCAGCATGATCAGGCTGTCAATCCTCTGGGCTGCCCCAAAGCCTGCAACCGTGTCCGCCCCGAAGGAATTCACCACACTCATAATGGCCATTACACCCGCTGAGATCACCATCATCTGGAGTCCTGATGGTATGCCTAATTTTAGTATCGTCCACACTTCATCTTTACCGGGCATGAACGGTATCGAAAAAGGTGCGAGTTTTCTTTTTAAAACAATATACATGCCAGATATGAATGCGATCCCCTGGGCGGCAAGAGTGGCATAGGCAGCTCCATCGATCCCCCATCCCAGGATAGAAATGAACACAGGGTCCAATATGCTGTTTAGGACCACCGCGACCAGTACAAAAATCAGCGGCGTCCTGCTGTCCCCCAGAGAACGAAGAATCGTCCCGATAAAATTGTAGCCGAACAAAAAAAGGATGCCGAGGAAATTAATCTTTAAATACGAGTCTGCTTCAGCAATCATCGCCTCTGGGGTATCAAGCCACTGGAGAATAGGCTTTGAAGCAAAATAGCCTGCCGCTCCCAGCGCAAGGGAAAGCAGTGTGAGGATAATCACAAAACTGTTTAGATATTGCCTCAGACCTTTATCATCATCTCCTCCTTTTTGCTGCGACAAGATTGTCAAAGCTGCATTATTGATACCGATAATAAATGACAGCACCGTAAATATGACGGTGCTTGAAACCGCAATGCTGCCGAGTGACGCGGCTCCAAGCAGATTCCCCACCCAGAGGCTGTCAACAAACTGGTAAGAAACCTGCAGCAAGTTCGTCAGCATGATGGGAGTAGAAAAAATAAACATCTGCTTCAGAATATTCCCTTGTGTAAAGTCTTGCTGGGACATAAAAACCACACCTTCAATAATGATTGCTTCTATTATTTCTCTTTTTATGTATAAATTCTACTCAAACGTTTCGAATATCGGATTATTGCTTCACCATGGAATTTTTTGGTTTATATTTCGGTATAAGGGGGAATTTTCCATTTGGTATCTACTAATCAATCAATAAGGAGGACAAGATGGAAAAACAATTTTATGCCGCGAAAGGAAAACTCTTTCTGTTTATGCTGGTTGTATTGGCTGCAGGTGTATTTTTTGCCTGGCTGGCTGCAGATATGGTTTTACATGAAGAAAACAGGGAAACTTTTATGCTGATTATCTATTTACTGTTTGCTGTTTTATTGTTTGGATGTGCCCTGCTTTTTGCAGGAATGATTTATGACAAAGCCCCCTTGGTTTCTTTCAGCACAGAAGGTCTGGAAGTCAATGGTCCAGGCGGCCCCGGTCTCATCGTCTGGGAAGATTTTGAGGGTATCTTTCCATATGAGGTTCAAGGCAATGCTTTCCTTGGGGTTATCTTGAAGGATGAAGAAAAATACATTGAAAGGCTTCCAGCGAGAAAGAAAAGATTGGTGAAGATCAATCAAGGAACCGGTTTTCCACCTTTTAATATTAGTATGAATTCCCTTAAACAACGGAAGGAATTCATTGAAGAGCTGGAGAAAAGGGAAATACCGATTCTGGTTGTTGAGGAAGAACTGGAAAAAGAAAACATATAAAAGAATATCCCCCCTCGCTGATTGAGGCGGGATATTCTTTTCATATATTCATCTCTTTGCTTTTTTTAGGGGCCTTTGGCCAGATAAAATAACTAATGCAATAAATCAAATCTGCTGCTAGAACAATCGACCATATTTTCACGACACCGGATAGTGCTTCCGTTCTCCCAGGATCATCTATGATTAGCACGGTTCCCATCAGCAAGGCAGCTCCGATAAGATATGCGGCTCCATGCCTCGCAAAGCCTTTTATATTATGCCTTGCATGATCCATACCATATCTTTTTTCCGGCCGTTTCCCCTTTTTGGCGATGTAATATAAAAATCTTTCATCCGCCCACTGAATCATACTTTTTCCAAAGGCTATCGACACACCGATATATACGGCAGCCAATGCATGTGCCTGTGTTGCTTCTGAGCCTCTGTATAAGTCCGCACCCGCTGCTGCCAGCAGGATCAGATCTACAACAGGAGTCATCGCGAGCAGGATGAGACCGGTTTTCTTTTTTCCGAAAAGATAACGCATACAAAGGCCGGCCAGGATTAAAACCCAAAAGCCGACTTCACACCCTATGATAACCCACAATATCCAGTTCATACTTTCCCCTTCCAGTACTATTGTTGTTTAAACTCATCATAACACCACACTTTTAGTGATACAAGTGTATTATTAAAAATTGAAACCTGTTTTACGGTCTGCTACACTGAGACTATGCCTAAAATAGTTGATCATGAACAAAGGAAAAAAAGAATCGTCCAGGCCACCTGGCAGGTTATTTTGGATAAAGGGGTGGAAGGTGCGTCTGTCCGCAATATTGCAGCGGAAGCCGGTGTTTCTCTTGGCGCCCTGCGCCACTATTTCTCCACACAAGATGAACTGCTTGTCTATGCAATGAAACTGGTAAATGAAAATGTGATAAACAGGGTTTCGGAGATTGCATTGAAGGATTTGCCCCCAAGGGAAAAGGTTTATCAAGTCCTGCTTGAAATTGTTCCAACCACTGATGAGAAAATGGCAGAAATGGAGGTGTGGTTTGCGTTTGTTGCATACAGCAGGCAAAAGGAAGAATTTCGAATCCTGAAGCAGGGAATATATACGGGGATTGTTCAGATGATGGATTTTCTAAAGTCCCATGGAGAGCTGAAGGATGGCCAGGATCATGATCTTGAGACTGAAATGTTATACAGTTTCATTGACGGGCTGGCCCTGCACAGTATGCTCGAGCCTGAACGTCTGAAACCGGACAGAATAGAAAAAACTCTCCGCCGCTACCTGGATAGAATCCTAAAATGACCACAGATGACCGGATCTTTTAAAATCCGGTCATTTTCAGCATTGATTCAGTTCATGAAGATGCATATGACTGCTGCTCCCTGAAAGCTTTGAGCCATTCTGATGTGCACTCGATCAGCTCCGCAAAGCAGCGCCCGGCTGAATAGGTATGGCAGGCTCCTGTAACATAATGCAAGGAACATGATCCTTCCTTCCGCTTCCTGAATTCTTCCGCATATCTTCCTGAGTGGGATACCGGAATATCCTGGTCTGCTGTTCCATGTACAATCAGGACATCGCCCCTGTATGCCGCAAGCTCTTCCAAAGGTTCATATCTCTTCAGCGAAGAAAAGTAATTGTCCGTTAGCTGATAGCCCAAATAATCAAGTGAAGCTCCCTTGTCCAGTGCCTTTACCTTTTCACTGCCGACAATGCAGACGATATCCTGATATGGTCTTGCAGAAGCCGACCATATGATAAGCTTCCGGATGCGGACATCTTTTGCAGCAGCCAGCACGGCAACGGCTCCGCCGAGGCTATGGCCGATGAGAGAAATTGAATGAGGATTTGCATAATCAAGCTTCACTGCAAAATCGATAGCAGATAAAGTCTGCTCCAGCAAATCGGGAAGACCTGTTTCTCCGTACTCACCCGGACTCTCCCCGCAGCCCTCATAATCAAAGCGGAGGACAAGATACCCATCTGCAGTAAGACGGTTGGAAGTTTTAACAAATAGCCTGTCGACACCAATACGGCTTCCTGTAAACCCATGGCAGATGATGACCAGGGGATAGCGGCGGTTCTTGCTGAATCCTGCAGGAAAATCCAGCGATCCGCACAAGTGCTTATCCTTCCAGGGTATTAGAATACTTTCTGACATATATAGTCCCTTCCCTCTATTCATTAATATGTGATCTGTTTTCCTGATAAAGTTTTAACAGTTCTTCGTACGGCACCTGAAATAGCTGGCGGCCTTCTTGTTTGTATATACCCATGGACAGCAGCTCTGAAATCAGCTGGTCCTTTTTCTCTTCTTCTTTTATCATTATAGTTTCTTCCTTCATTAAAAAAGCCCCTTCTGACCGGTGGCCCGGAAGCAGAAGAGGCTTTATGCGCGTATGGCTGCCGCTTCTCTCATCTTCCAAGCTTCCGCTTGTTGGATTTGGCACAGTTCTCGCAAGGAGTCTGCTGCCGAGGCTTCATAGGGCCAATTCCCTCCGCCTCTCTGGATAAGAGTATTCCTATAAGTTTTGTTGGAATTAAATATACGCTACTTTCTTTTGATTGTCAAGATGTACTGCTGCAATTTCCTGTTCAGCTTTTTATTCAGCTGATATAGCCAATAGGTTTCCTGTCCGAAAGTGAAATGCAAATCACAGGTCCCGATTTTAACGGCATGAGTGTATATATAATGCCCCCTCTGGAACATCGGAAACCAGAAGAACTCTTTTTCAGTTACATCCATATGGAGTCTAAACCCTTGGATGAAGTCATCATATTCAAAGGCAAATCTCTTGAAGCGAAAGCAACAGTCTATCACTTCTTTCAGTCTATTTTCTATTCTTCTTGAATAAGAATAATAGAAGGTATATGGGAGGTGGGAATGATGCAGGGCAATCGCATTCTATCTTTATGGTACGCCCTTCTGGCAATTGCGTTCTGGGGTGTTTCATTTGTTTCAGTCAAATGGCTGGTATATTATTTGGCACCGGGTGCCCTGGTTTCCTTAAGATTTATGATTGCTGCCATCTTCCTGGGCTGCCTTCTCACAATATTCAAAGAATCCTTTTACATAAAAAAAGAGCATTTCGCCCATGTTTTTATTCTTTCGGTACTTGGGGTGTTCATCCATCAAATGGTACAAGCTTCTGCCATGCTCACCCTGGATGCCTCTGCTGCCGGGTGGATGATCTCTTTCACACCTGTTTTTACTAGTTTGCTTTCCTTCCTTTTCTTATCTGAAAAGCTTTCGCTCCTTAAAATTGGGGGAATGATGATTGCCGTTACAGGGGTTCTGGTTATCTCTGCAGAAAATTCAGGGGGTACGCTTCAATTCAGTCCTGGTCTTGGTTATTTCCTCCTGCTTTTCAGTACCTTTAATTGGGCTGTTTATTCGATTTTGTCCAAGAAATTTGCACTTCCCTATTCTTCTCTTGCTGTCACCTTTTGGACAAGCCTGATAGGCTGTTTGGCGACTCTGCCATTCCTTTTGAGAAATCGGGGGTATGAATTACTGTATACCCTCCCTTTGGACGGGTGGCTGCACCTGCTGTTTCTAGGCATTTTTGTATCGGCCCTGGGCTACTGGTACTGGGGAAGGGCGCTTGAGGTGCTCGAAGCGACACAGGTTTCGGTCATGATGTATTTGGAACCGCTGTTTACACTGCTGGCAGCAATCCTTATTCTCGGGGAAAAAATCCCATTATACAGCAGCATCGGCGGAGTTCTGATCATCATGGGAGTGTCGGCTGTTAACAAGCCGGTACTCGGCTTCCTTATGAAAAAGCTTTTTAAATACCCTGTAAAATAGAATTTAAAACCCTTTACCAAAAATTACATGTTTTTTCCCTTGCATAAATCTATACAGTCCGAACAAGTTTTCCTATAATGGAGATAGATTCATTTAGGAGGGAAATTGTTGAAATCCACTTTCAAAAAAATTTCGAAACCTGTCCCCCTTATTTCATTGGCCATTCTAATTGCTGCTGCTGCGCTGTGGTTCAGCCTATCCGGCAGCAAAGAAGTTACCATTCCCTTTTCTTCCATAGAAAATATCATTCAGGATCATCCTAGTGAAACTGTCCTATTAAAAGAAATGAAAAATGGCACTCTCCATTTGACCGCAGGTACAGCTGAGTATGTGTCACAGGTGCCTCCAAACAGCCAAATGGTTGCTAAACTGATTGAAAATTACAATATCCAGTACAGCTATTCTTCCGCAAATCCATTTACATTCTGGATTTTGGGTGGAACACTGATCCTTTTTGCAGGGATTGGCCTTTACCTTCATAAATCCGGCAAAGGAATATCCACCGCCAATTCGATGAAAAACAGCGCCAGCAAGGCAAAGCCCCTTCCTTCCATCACAATGGATGATATTGGCGGCCTTCAGGATGAAATGAAGGAGGAAATCCTCCAGACACTTTCCATCATTAAAGACAGGGAAGCATCAATCCAGCTTGGTGTGAAGCCGCCAAAGGGAATCCTGCTTTATGGACCTCCGGGTACAGGCAAGACGCTGCTTGCCCAGGCGATTGCCAAGGAAATCGGCGCTTCATTCTTTTCAACCAGCGGATCTTCTTTTAATGAAATGTTCGTCGGCGTAGGCGCCTCAAGGGTCCGAAGCTTATTCCAGAACGCCAGAAAGCACTCACCTGCAGTTGTCTTCATTGATGAAGTCGATGCCCTTGCAGGCAAGCGGAAGCAGCATGGCGGGGACGAAAGCGAGAAAACATTGACTGAGCTGCTTGTCCAGCTTGACGGCGGCCATTCAAATGACGGCATCCTGTTCATCGCTGCTACAAACCGCAAGGATATGCTGGATGATGCATTCCTCCGTCCAGGCAGGATTGACTTCTCTTTCCTAGTTCCGCTTCCGGATACAAAAGGAAGGCAGGAAATCATCAGCATTCACACAAAAGGCAAGCTTCTGGCAGAAGATGTAGCAGCTTCCCTGCCTGCACTGGCAGAAAGCACTTCCGGCTTCTCAGGGGCTGACATCAGCTCTCTCTTTGAGACAGCCAGCAGAAGGGCCATCCGGAACGGGAAAGAAAAAATAGATAAAGAAGACCTTGATTTTGCCATTGACCGGACGGTGCTTGGAAGCACAACACGCCCGCTTCAGGACCCCGAGACTAAAAAGAGGGTTGCCATCCATGAAGCCGGACATGCCTTGATTGCCGCCATCACCAAGCCTGGCTCAGTAAGAAAAGCAACAATCATACCACGTGGACAGGCGCTCGGATATGTTGCACCCATACCAAAGGAGCTTCATCTGTCCACCAGCAGTGAGCTGCTTGACCAGGTCAGCATGATTCTTGCTGGCGGAGTTGCAGAAAGGCTGTATCTCGGCGAGCATAGCATCGGTGTCAGCGGCGATGTCCAGCAGGCCAAGCATATACTTGAGCAAATGGTGGAAATCGGCTTATTCCAGGACGGTTTCAACCTGACCTTTGTCAAAGCGGAAAAGGAAGCCAAGATGCAAGAGCTGTTCCAGCAGGCTCTAGCTAAAACAGAAATGCTCATTAAAACGAATGAATATGAATTTGAATGCCTGGTTGCGGCCCTTCTGAAGAAAGAGACACTGGAAGGTGCAGAGGTTCAGGAAATTGTTGGCGAACCATCGAAGCAGCATGAGGCAGAACTTGTGACAGTATAGAATCAGCAGAAAGCAGCCCTCGGCTGCTTTCTTTTTTTTGATAAAAAACGCTTTGCCTATATTCCAGTATAAAGCATTGAAGAACAGCCATACTAGCGGTGTAGGAATTGCAAAGGTTTATCAGAAAAAATAGAGGCTCCTGCCGGGTACAGTCCCTATAAGCCATGCCTCATTCGTTCATTGATGAAGAATAAGTTGATGCTGTTTCTATTTAGAGTCTGAAAGGAGAATTCAATATGAAAGAACAATTAGAGCACATTAAACAGCTGCTGGAGGAAAATTTTGATCATCCTGAGTCACTGGATCTGGATTCGTGCATCCAAGAACTTGAAGCACTACAAGAAACAGCCGGGAATAAAAAGATTATGATCCAGGATCTCATCAACAGTCTGACCCATGCCCGAAACAGCAGTAAAGAGCTTCTGAATGAAGGGACCCCTTCCTCATCAGCAGCCTTCGGCCAGGCGTACCGGGCAGTTGAACAGGCCATCTCTTCGGTTTCTTTCACAGATAACGACCCATATTAAAAAAAAGGAGCGTTTCCGCTCCTTTTTTGCTGTTTTTCTCCATCTTAAAACAATTCAGCAGCTGATGCACCTGCAGGCAGCTCGAATGGATTTTCTTTGTTGATGCGGTCATAAAACATGATGCCGTTCAGATGGTCAATTTCATGCTGGACGATGACAGACGCAATCCCTTTTAGGCGCATCTCTACCTGCTCCCCTTTTTCATCGGAATATTTGATCTTGATTCTTTCATAGCGGGGAACATAGCCTTTAACCTCCCTGTCAACAGAGAGGCAGCCCTCACCCTCCGGAAGATAAACCATTGCAGCAGAGTGGCTGATGATTTTAGGGTTAAAGACCCTCAGCTCTTTTACTTCCCCTTTTTCATCCCTGAAGAAGGCAGCAAACATTCTCTTATCCTCCCCTATCTGGTTGGCTGAAAGGCCGACTCCGGGCCTGAGCTGATATTTGTAGGCCAATTCAGGATCCTGGCTGTTTTTTAGATATTCCATCATCATCTCCATGATAACATGGTCTTCCTGATTGAGAGGGACCGCCACTTCAGCTGTTTTTTGCCGAAGTATAGGATCTCCTTCTCTGACAATGTCTTTCATTCTAATCATTTTTCTGTCCTGGCTGTCCATAACTACCATTCCTTTGTTTTTTGTAATGTGTAAAGTCCTCTGCAGGCTCTTTAAAATGCCGTCTATCCATTTTCAAAATATTTGCTATAATGTTTTTGACAGGACTTTAAGTGTGGAGGCTGATGAAGTTGCGGGAGTTTGCTGAAAATCTATTTCTTCATTTTTTTATCATGATGATCATCCCGCTTATGCACAATGTTAGCATAAAGCATGAAAAAAGAGCATGGGTCATGTTTTTTGCTGCTGCTGCCTCCCTGGTGCTGACACTGGCATTTCCTGTGAGAATGTCCAATGGCCTTGAATTTGATATGAAGTTCATACCTGTATTTTTTTGTTTTTTCTATCTTGGACCTGTCGGAGGGTATTTGTCAATCGCGGCCCTTCTGATTCTCATGGCCCTTTTTAATATAGATAATCTTTATGTAACTCTCATAAATTATTTTATTATATCAATACCGATGCTGTTTATCCGGAAAAAATATCAGAAGATCAACATCCTTGGTAAAACCTTGGTTGCTTTTGCTTTTTACTTTTTAATCACGTTTACCAGGCTGATATATTTCCTGCAGACTGGCCATATTCAGCATGCAGTGAACCTTGCCCTTTTCTTTCTTTTATCATTTATAAGCCTTTGTGCTGCCATTTATATTATGGAAATGTACAGATTGCACTCAGAAATGGCTGAGAAACTACAAACAGCAGACAAATCCAATGCGATCAGCCAGCTTGCAGCCTCTGTTGCCCATGAAATCAGAAATCCCATGACGACAATCAGAGGATTTCTGCAGCTTATGAAGGAAGAGCAAAACCTGACGGACGGCCAGCGGTCATATGTAGCAACTTCACTTGAAGAGCTTGACAGGGCGAATCATATTATTTCAGATTTCCTTTCGCTCGCAAAACCTTCGATATCCTCAAAGGAAAAGCTGCCGGTAACAGATCTAGTGAGGGAAATTTCCGAATTCATCAGGCCTTTTGCCCTTTTATCCCAATCAGAAATCAGATGTCGTACCCAGGATGATTTATATATATGGCAATGCAAATGAATTTAAGCAGCTGATGATCAATCTTATAAAAAATGGGGTAGAATCAATGCCTGACGGAGGTTCTATCATTGTGACCGCAGAGCAGGATCAGAAGGAAGTTTCCGTAAAAATAAAAGATGAGGGCTCAGGTCTTTCACCTGGACAGCTCAAACAGCTGGGCAGCCCCTATTATTCAACTAAAACGAAAGGCACTGGCCTGGGGCTGCTTATTTCATTTGATATCATCAAACGGCTTGACGGGCATTACGAAATCATCAGCGAAAAGAATAAAGGGACTGAATTTATACTGATTTTCCCTGCACCTGAAAGAGAATCCAGCGGACAGCATCCAAATCAGCCATTGTAACCAAAGGAATACTGCCCAATAAGGCAGCGTTCCTTTTTATATAAGCAGTGCGTCCTCAAACGGAGCAAAAAAGACTCCTTTTGGCCCCAGCATATCTGTTTCTGAATCTCTTTTTTCTCCTTTTACCTCATATTCACCTTCAGGGAAATAATCGAACATTCCGCTCGATTTATGAAGCTCTATAAAACAGTCATGAAGCTCACACATTAATGTCTGGTATTCTTTATTGTCTAAGGGGTCTCCGTATTCATCCAGCTTAAAATTGGCCTTTATCAGCTCTTCAAATTCCAGATTGCCTGAAGAAGCTACATACAGGTCTACATCGCTGCAGTCTATGCAGAGCAGCATCGGGTCGTCCTTGATGTCCAAATACGCTTTTTCCACCATCTTTAACAGCATATCCTCTATTTCATCTGCATTTATAAGTGTTTTGGCTGTTTGCAGCATGAATATTACACCTCCAAAACCGAAACCATCCAATAGTACATGAGGTTTCGTCTGGGTTCTATTATAACAAATCGCACCCAATAAGTCGTCTTTCGAGCTGATGCGCCATAAAACGCCAGCATGCTTATTTTTTCGGTAAGAAAAAGGGCAGGCGTGTCAGATTATGCGCTTTCCCAAGAAATATTTCTTATTTCCTGTTAGGGGATATGCTGCAGGCGGAATGTTTTGGGTCTATCAGGGTAGATTGTTATTATACAAATGTGTACTTGGAAAGGAGAATGTAACATGAAAATTCTGATTGTTGGAGCAAATGGGCAAATAGGCAGACATCTGATTGAGAAACTGGCAGAAACTGAACATAAGTCAGTTGCCATGGTTCGTAAAGAAGAGCAGGAAAGCGAATTGAGAGAACTCGGTGCCGATGAAGTGGTCATTGGTGACTTGGAAAAAGACTTCTCGCACGCTTTCGAAGGAGTGGACAGTGTTATATTCACTGCGGGTTCCGGCGGGCACACAGGTGCGGATA
Source organism: Bacillus sp. MMSF_3328 (assembly GCF_030733525.1). Classification (NCBI taxonomy): domain Bacteria; kingdom Bacillati; phylum Bacillota; class Bacilli; order Caryophanales; family Bacillaceae; genus Bacillus; species Bacillus sp. MMSF_3328. The sequence goes on from NZ_JASHIV010000002.1 coordinate 73,058, forward strand.
AGACCATACTCATAGACCTTTGGGGTGCAATCAAGACGATTGATCAGGCGAAAGAGCATAATATCAGCCGCTTTCTTCTTGTCAGCAGCATGAATGCGGACACTCCTGATACAGGGATAGAATCCATGAAGCATTATTTTGTGGCTAAGAAACTTGCTGACGATCATCTGCGTTCATCAGGGCTGGATTATACAATCGTACGTCCGGGCGGACTTCTTAATGAGCCTGCGACGGGGAAAATTCTGCTGGAAGAAAAGATCAAGGAATTCAGCTCAAGGGAGATCACCCGTGAAGATGTCGCTGCGGTCCTGGCAGAAGCGGTTGACCTTGAGAATACCTATAAGAAAACATTTGAAATCCTGAACGGGGAAACACCGATTAAGGAAGCATTGAAGCAGGTATAAGGAAGAAAGCCAAAAGCAGGGTTGCTGCTTTTGGCTTTTTATATTTGTGTGAGATAGGATTTAGAAAAAGAATCTTTAGACTTTATCAATACTCCACATTGGAATGATATAGGTCGTTGAAGATAAGATACCTGGTAAAAAAAGCCAGTGTAGTCTGCTTCTATTTTGGTTTACCAGTAATAGGGGTGTTGATTTCCGTTCCAGGCACTTCGCTTTCCGCGGGGCGGCGCTGAGCCCTCTTCGCTCCGCTCATGCGGGGTCTCAGCCTTGCCGCTATCTCCCGCAGGAGTCTACGTGCCTTGCACTGCCATCAACTGTTCTCTGTTATTTTTTCTCAATACTTCTAGCCGATTACGGCTGTACTATAACCGCACCAATCATACCCCTCTCATATTCCCCCACACAAATGTATGCAGCTGGGGCAGAACCCTGACTTCTTTCATTTCTTCTTCAAGCATTGCTTTTTCGATCAGCCAGCTGTATTTCTTCAGCTGCTGGCTCAGGAATTCGTCATTATTTGCAGCAGACAAATGTTCGTTGCCTGCCTGCAGGTAAAGTGGAATTCCTGGATATCGCTTCATTACCTTTTTGCTGTATTCAAAATCATTCTCGTCAAAAATAACCACCTTCAAGCTCACCTGGTGTGTAAAGCGATCTGCCAGTCTTTCAAAAATATCATCAAGAATTTCGAAGTCTGTTATCATGCCAGAGCTTGGCGGCTTTGGCGAGATTGTCAGCTGATCTATGGAATAGAACCAGTCCTGCCAGCGGCTGCCCTGTGTTTCCAGACAGAGTTGAATATTTTCTTTTTTTAACAGGCTAATCAGTTTGTCGAGATTTTTAAGGAGGGCAGGATTGCCGCCGGAAATCGTGACGAATGAGAAGCCTTCCCCGCCGATTGCCTTAAGTTCATTCCAGATTTCTTCTGCATCCATCTGTCTGATCAGCTCCTTGCCTGTTCCATCCCAAGTGAAGGAAGAATCACACCACGAGCATGAATAGTCGCACCCGGCGGTCCTGACGAACATTGTCTTCTGGCCGATGACCATCCCCTCACCCTGGATGGTAGGCCCGAAAATCTCCATGACTGGAATCTTACTCATTCTCCATCCACTCCCTCCTCGCCTCTGCATAACTGGTCGGAGTTTCAAACAATCTCACGAATTCGACCTTTGCATCCTGCTGCGGCGAGTAATCCTTTAGGCAGGCAGACATTTGCTCATAAATCCAGACAACCATATTTTCAGCTGTGGTGTTCATCGGAGGAAGTGTTTCATTCAGATATTTATGGTCAAGGTGGACTTCAATTTGTTTTTTCCATATTTCTTTAATATCTCCAAAGTCTATCAAAAGGCCAATTTCATCCACATACCCGCTGATTCCGAAGATGACCTTGTAGGTATGCCCGTGAAGGTTTTTACATTTGCCTTCATAGCAATGGAGATGATGGGCAGCATCAAAAGTGAATTCCTTGCTTACTAATACTCTTTTTCTATGATATCTTAGCTGGTTTTGCTTTATATCTTCATTTATCTTCTGAAGCTTGTCGACGATCCGGAAGCCATACATATCAGACTCCCTGCCTTTCAGCAAGATAGTCTTCCAATCCGCGCTTGCGCAGCCTGCAGGCAGGACATTCCCCGCAGCCGTCAGCGATAACACCCTCATAGCAAGTCAGAGTCTGCTTTCTTACATATTCAAGCGCCCCCAGCTCGTCAGCCAGCTTCCATGTTTCCGACTTATTCAGCCACATGAGCGGTGTGTGAATGACAAATTGGCTATCCATTGAAAGATTCAATGTGACATTAAGCGATTTAACAAACTGGTCGCGGCAGTCGGGATAGCCGCTGAAATCTGTTTCGCATACGCCTGTAATGATATGCTTCGCTGCAACCTGGCTGGCAAGCACCCCTGCAAAAGATAAAAACAGCAGGTTCCGGCCTGGGACGAAGGTTGAAGGAAGCTCCCCCTCCTTCTCCTCTACCTTGATATCCTTCCTTGTCAAAGCATTAGGAGCCAGCTGATTTAAAAGGCTCATGTCAAGGACATGATGCTGGATAGCTAGGTCAGCGGCAATTTTTCTGGCGCATTCGAGCTCGGCAATATGCCTTTGGCCGTAATCAAAGGTGACTGCCTCCACCTCTTTGAAGTTCTTCTTAGCCCAAAAAAGGCAGGTCGTGCTGTCCTGGCCGCCGCTGAAGACGACGATTGCTTTTTCGTTTTTCATGGTTTGATCTCCTTTAACAGAAAAACAGCACCACTAAGAAAGCGGTGCTGTTTTCCTTAGTTTTTTTGAGAGGGTAGCTAGAACCTCTACCGTTTCAAGAACGGATTTTTATGCAGTTGTCGAAAATGACAGGTTTTATTCTACCATAAATATATGAGTCTATAAAAGATTGATTCTCTTTTTCTTAATAAAAATGTTTGATGCATGAGACACGTGGTATATAAATAATGCAAGCCAAAATATTAAAGGAGGGACTGGAAGCGATGGATCGCAGAACAGCGACTTCAAAATTGGTATTTGGCGCTGCACAAGAGGAAACTTTTACAGACAGGTCAATTGGGACACTTGTCCTGAATCGATATACGTAAACATCGATTCGGCTTTGATGTCTGGTTTCCATGATCCTTTTTCTCGTTAATGGCTATTACGAAGCTGTCTTTGCCTTTTAATCCCCATCCTCCGTGACATGGAGGCAAGGCCAAAACTAATCAGGAGGGACTGGTATCGATGATTCGGTTAACAGCGACTTCTCGTTTATCGTTTGGCATTGAGAGAAAGATCAATTTTGCTTACCGGTCAAAGGGTCCGCAGTTCTATGGCCGCTATATGATAATACGGTAAGGAGCAGAAAGCGCCGGCAGAATCCGGCGCTTTTTGTTTTATGCCGGAAAAATGGATTTCTCCCCTTTTTTGTGCTAGAATCCCCTTTAAATAACCAGCCGCAAGGAGTATTGACATGACAGCTTATCAAATTATTTTTTTGGATATTGACGGCACCATTCTTCGTCCTGATGATACCATACAGGAATCGACCAGGCATGCAGTCGCACAGGCAAAAGAAAAAGGCATCGAAGTGTTCCTTGCCACCGGCAGGCCATTGCATGAAATAGCAGAAATCGGAAAAGAGCTGAACATTTCCTCTTTTATCGGATATAATGGGGCCTTTGCCGTCCACAAAGGCAAAACGGTCCTGGATAAGCCGATGGACCGGCCAGTGATTGAAGAGTATTTGCAGACGGCAATAGAGTATAATCATCAAGCAGTGCTTTATTCGAGTGAACAAAACTTATTGACCGACAAAGATGCCGGTAAAATGAAAGACTTCCTTGCCAAGTTCCATCTTAACAAAAACGCACTGATCAAGCCTGAGCACTTCGATCAGATTCTTGGAATGACAGTCCTCTCTCTTAAAGAAGGAGAACAGCATCTTTATGAAAGGAATGGAATTCACCTTTCCCAGGTTAATGTAGATGGAATGCGCGACTGTTATGACGTGATCCGCGATACAGTCAATAAAGGTTATGCCCTGGAGGTCGTCATGAAAGAGCTTGGCATCCCCCGGGAGGCCTCGATTGCTTTTGGCGACGGAATGAATGATAAAGAAATGCTGAAATATGCCGGTGTAGGAATCGCAATGGGCAATTCACATCCTGACCTGTTGGAGTATGCAGACAAAAAGACGACCACAGTGTCAGATTCCGGCATTTTTAATGGGCTGAAAGAGCTTGGAATAGTAAATTGAATTGCAGCTGGAAACTATTTCCGGCTGCTTATTTTATTGGATTTCAGCTCTTCTTCCAAAGCCAGCATCGTTTCAGAGAGCTGCATCGTAATTTGCGACAGTTCATCTTTATCTTTTTTGCCGCTGCTCAGGTCGATAGGCTGTCCGATTTTAAGCAGGATAGGCTTGCCTGACAGCAGTGCTTTGACGCTTTCAGGTCCATAAAAGGCAGCAGGCACGATCACCGTCTTTGCCATGCTTGCAATTGTGACAGCCCCCCTTTTCAGGGATGCCTCCTCGCTCGACCTTGTGCCTGATGGAAAAATCCCGACTGTCTTCCCCTTTCTCAGAAGCTGGAGAGGAATCTTCAGTGTGCTTGTGCCAGGGTTTTCCCTATTAACAGGAAAAGCATTGATGCTTGTCAAGAACTTGCCTGCCAAACTCTTTTCAAACAGTTCTTTTTTTGCCATGAAGTGAATCTGCTCCGGGAAAACTCCAGCACCAAGTGCGACTACATCGACCCAGCTCCTGTGTGTACAGGCAATTACATACCCTTTTTCATCCGGCAGATTTTCCTTCCCTTCTATAATGAACTTCCCTCTTGATTTAAAAACTGCATTAGCCAGCCGGGCAAAAAAATTATACATCATGCTGACCCTCCCTTGTTGACAAGATTTATCATTATTTTAACACCAATTATTAGTATCTGGTACTAAATTTTACGAAAATAAAGAACGGGCTATTTAGGAGCCCGTTCTTTCCTCATTCAAATGAATCCACTTCAAGGAGGTCCCAGGAAGTAATGAAGCCTTGCGGTTTTTCATTATATCCGCCATGCTCTGTAACAATGATCCCTTCCAGCTTTTCATTCTTTGCATGATGGTCCTCGAACATATTTTCAATTTCAAAGATATCTAAATCTGCTGGAGCAAAGGCGATTTGATGCTTGAATTTCTTGTTATACAATTCCTTGATTTTCACTTCCTTAAGGCTGACAGTATCCTCAGAGAAATGCTCAGACATCCATTTCACGATTTCTGCTGAAGTAAGGAGCCAGCTGTATTCTTCTTTTTCGTTATAAATTGGGAATTGTGAATGCGAGAAACTATTGATAACCGAAAGCACATCTGAAAGCTTCCCTTCTTCATAAAAATAAAAGACCGGCTTGGCTGCTACCGAGATTGCAGTTTTAGGCTTTTCAAAATAATCGGCAATCTTTTCGATCTTTTCAACTGTTTCCAGATGGGGCTCTGCAATATAATAGCCAAGATCTATTTTTTCATGGACGATTGCGTTTCTCAGCTTGGCGAATTGGAAAAGATCAACCTCGTAACTTCTTACAAGTGAATGGCTTTTCCCCAAATCGACCAGCTTATGAAATTTGTCAGTGCGCGCGTTTTTAACTGATTGCTTCAATGCTTTGTGAATACGATTGAACGCAGCTTCAAAGCGCTCAGACAGGTTTTTCTCTGCTGTTTCTGCCATTATAATCTCTCCCAGGAATAAAATCTTTCGTTCATTTATTCCCTGATTCGCTGAAAAACTAACATCGGAAAAGAAAGTATTGATTTTCCTCATTAATATAATCTCAGCAAATATACTGAATGGATACTATTTTGTGACAATCTCAGATGGTTTAGATTCATTGCCGGATGAGCTGACTGCTGTGATATAGAAGGATGTTGCTTCTTCATTATCAATAACCATGCTCTTTCTTTCATGAGATGAAATACTGGCTGCATGGATGAAGTCTCCATTTTCTGTGCTGCTGTAAATGCGGTATCCTGAAATCTCACCGCTTCTGACTGCATGCCAGGTAAGCAGGCCCCCGCTTATTTTTACATGTTCAGGCGGTGGCGGTACTACCAAGGTTTCTGCTTTGTCTTCCTGTCCTGACTTAAGTACTGTGTAAACAACAAGCCTTTCTTCATGCGTGTTTGTTTTACGATTGTAAGTACCTGTGCACGTTATAAGGTTAAGCCTCCGTTCGTCTGAAGGACCAAACACTTCGCTGATGGGTGCGCGGTCATAAGGATAGCTTTTTAATTGCTGAACCTCAAACGTATAGCTTAGTCCATCCTGTGCTGTTACAATCACTGCATCCCCTTTTACAAGATCTTTTAAATAGAAAAAAACTGCGGGTCCTGCTTTACTGTCTACATGTCCAGCTATGACACTGCTTCCTTTTTCTCCAGGTTTTATTCCCGGTTCGAACCATCCGGCGGATTCGTTGTCATCAGGAACCCCCATTGCGCCATTCTCCAGGACGCCTACCTTGCCGACCGGGGCCTCGATTCCCAGAGAAGGGATTTTTATTGCTGCTGGTTCTATCCCTTTCAAATTCTCTTCTTCCTTGGTTTGAATCTTTATATCTACTGACTGGAATTCGTTTTTAATTTGTGACTTTTTTAGTTCCAGCTCCTGCTTTTGTTTAATTATGGGGGGATCCTCTATATCATTGCTGTCCTTATAGCTAAAGCCTCCGATGATAAAACAGATCAGGCTGCCGGCAAGCAATACGGCTGGTTTTTTCATGGCTTCACCTCTCTGTGTCGCGGTTAAATCAAAACCGGGAAGAGGCCAGCGAACTTCCCAATTTTGCTGCAATTATTTTACTGCTTTTTTTCTAAGAGAAAATACTCCTCCTGCTGCAAGCATCACACCGAGTACACTCCATAAAATTGTGGCTGCATCTGCAGGATTGCTTGCTCCGCCCAAGCCTGTCTTGGGCATAGTTTCCGGCATGGCTGCTTCAGCAAATTTTTCAGGCATTTGTGTAACAATTGCATTTCCCAGTACTTCCCCGATCGTGAACATAGCAGCAAATCCTTCACGGAAAGTTCCTGCTGACTCCTCATAATTGCCGGCTTTATATTGGTCAAAAGCCATGAGGACCTGGTTTTCATGGGCTTTTACAGCCGCTTCAGCGTCAGCTGCAGGAAGATTGCCGTCTGTTGCCGCACCGAGGAATCCGCCGAAATCTTTTGCAAATTGGTCAAGCTGTGCCCTGGCTGCTTCGGCAGCTTCTTTATCTCCTTCAAGCTCTGCTGCTGCAATTTTGCCCTGGGCATTAATGTGGTCAGTCTGCCAAACTTTTTCAAACTGCTGTGCACCAGCTTCACCGTAAATGCTGCCTATGGCCGCCTTGAAGTCTGCAGTGTTGGCATTTTCTGCCCAAGTGATGAAATCATAATCCTCTGACTGAGTATATCCTTTTTCCAATCCCATGACTGCCAATGCAAAGTGTTCGGAAGCGAGGCTATTAAGGGCTGACCTCAAATCGGCCGCTGGCGTGTCAGAAGACAAATTTGCAAACTTTTCCGGCATTTGAGCTGTGATGGCTGATGAAAGTGCTTTGCTGATGGAGAACATATGCTTGTACCCTTTACGGAAGCTTTTGTATGCTTCCTCGTATTCACCCTCAACATAATGATCAAAGGTTTGAATGACTTGGTCTTCGTGGAGGCTGACTGCTTTTGCAGCGGCTTCTGCCGGCAGCTTCCCTTCTGTTGCCTTGCCTAGGAAGGTGGAAAACTCTACAACAAATTCGTCCACTTCTTTTTCTGCTTCCTGTCTGGCAGCTTCATCATTATTCTTAGCTGCTTGCACGAAGGTGTCTGCATAGCCGTTATGTCCCCGGAAAATCCTTTCAAACTCAGCAGCTCCTTCCTCACCGTATATGGAGGCAATTGCCGGTGTCATGTCGAGTGCATTCTGGTCCAGCGCTTTTGTAAGTGCTTCCGCATCCGTGGCACCTTCAAAGGATTTGGTCATGGACGAAACGGCAAGTATATAATGCTCTGATAAAAGCTGATCAAGTGCTGCCCTTAGATCGGCTGCTGGTGTTTTTACCGTTGGGGTCTGTTCTGCGGCAGATCCTGCAGAAGGGAATAAAAGTGAAAGCCCCAGTACAGGAATAATCATTTTTTTCAGGTTTTGTTTCAAATTCATGTGATGCACTCTCCTTTTCATAAGTTATTTTTTTGATTACATCTACTAAACGCAGCGGATTTTCTTTTGGATCACATTATAGAGACATTTTTTAATATTTTCTCAATATGAAAACATGCAGGAAGTTTTTATAGAGCCATTTACACTTCATTTCTATCTAAGAAGCCGGATGCTTCAACCTGCCCACCGGCATATAAAGAAAGCCGGCTCCCTATTCGGAAAGCCGGCCTTTTATTGCTATAATTCAGAGCTTAAGACGATCTGCCCCTCTGGCAGGGAGTTGCCTGCTCTTGGCTCCAATGTCACTGCTATGGTATCCCAGTTTTCACTGCTGCTGTCTGCTGCTTGATAAAAGGCTGTACCTTTACTGGTGCTGTCTGGTACAAATGAACCTGCTGGAACAGGATTGCCGCCATTAATCAGCCACACCTGGTATACCTGTTCTCCTTCAGTCTGTTCTAGCCCTTCTGCATTAACAATGACTTTCAAGCCATTACTCTCCTGTATGAGATAGGCTTCAGCATTGCCGTCGAAGTTTTCCCCAGGCTGCAGGGCAATAGAAGAGATTTTTTCTTCCGCCCTTTGTACAGGCTCTTTCTCAGAGAGCTTTATTACTGCATAGCCATTTCCAATGACAGATAGAAGGAGTGCAGCAGCTAATGCTGGCATCTGCCATTTTCTCTTCTGTTTTGAAGTCAGTCCTGCCGGCTCATCAACTTTGTCTTCCTTAGCTGCTGTCTGCTTTTCTTCATTTTGGAATATTTCTTTAAATATACGGTCTTTCATGCCCTTTGGAGGCTGGACTTCCTCTGAAAGGAAGGGAAGATGGCAGGATAGCATTTTCAAATCCTCCATTTCTGCCCTGCATTCTTCGCAAGTCAGCAGATGCTGTTCGAATGCCTGTTTTTCTTCCTCTGAGAGTGTGCCATTAAAGTAGTCAATTGATAGTTCGCAATAATCTTTGTTCATGCCTTCTCCCTCCCTTCCGCAGCATCAAGAAATTTTCGGAGATTCCTAAGTGCCAGCCTTGCCCTGCTTTTGACAGTTCCAAGTGGAATATTGCAGGATTCAGAAATTTTCTGCTGTGTGAAACCTTTAAAATAAATAAGATCAATAATCCCTTTTTGGTCTTCAGACAGTTTTGAGACTGCACTATGTACCTTCATTCTTTCTTCTTTCCACTCTGTCTGCTCTTCCGCCGAGCTTTCCAGGCTGGCGGCCGGCTGAATTTCGTCAATAGGAACAGGACCCTTCTCCTTTTTCCGGATGATATCAATAGCTGTATTGCGCGCCATTGTAAACAGCCATGAACTGAATTTTCCTTTGTCTTCGGTATAATGTCCCTTGCCTCGCCAGATTTTTAAGAACACTTCTTGAAGGGCTTCCTCTGACAAATCTCTGTCTTCTGTCATTTTATATAAGAAAGAGAATAGGATTTTCTCGTATTTGTCATACAAATCCTCTAGTGCCTGCTTATCTTTACGAAGTATCTTTTCATAAAGCAAGCTGTCATTGCTTCTGCTCATCGTATTCCTCCTTCTTTTCAGGTTAGCTCTATCATTATATCGGAAAGTACTGTGCAGGAAGTAAATCAAATCTGCCCGCTCTATGCAAAAAACGAAAAGAAAAGGAATTTGGATCAGTTAAGATTATATTTTTTTCATATTCATGGCTTCGTCTTAAAAGGGTCATATTTTGTTCATACTTTTACGATACACTGATCTTGTGGCTGCAGGCCGCCTGCTTTTCCCCTTTTTAATATGGCCCTGCCTCTTTATCTTTGCTAACGGATATAGAGGCGGGCAAGCAAATGAATACCTCCCTTATCCTTCTGTTAAGGATTTTCCCGCCCGGCCAAAAAGCCGGGCATTTTTGTTATCAGCCTGAAGGTTAAATAGTGTGAATATTACGCCAATGAGGATATAATAAATACAGGCGATTAGAATACTATTTATTATTCTGCTCAAAGGTTTTAGGATGAACACAATTGAATATACTGTTTAAGATATGAGTGTATAATCCTGCTGCCGGCAGTACAGCCAGCTGCCAGGCAAGAAAAGGAGGGATGCGGGTGACGGAATTGGAAATTGGACAGCAGGCAGTTCTATTGAGAGAATCACACCGGAAAATGACAAAAGGAAAAATTCTCAAACGTGCTCTCCTCATTACGATAGGAGCAATCCTTATGGGAGTCGGGCTGGAGATTTTCCTCGTTCCCAACCAGGTCATTGACGGAGGAATAGTCGGCATTTCAATCATGCTGTCCCATCTTACAGGCGTTAAGCTCGGACTGATCATCTTCCTGCTCAATATCCCCTTTTTCTTTATCGGCTACAAGCAAATCGGAAAAACATTCGCGATTTCCACACTTTATGGTATTTTCATCCTTTCTATTACAACTGCCCTCCTTCATCCAGTGCCTGCTTTCACACAGGATATCCTCCTGGCATCTGTATTTGGGGGAATCGTGCTTGGAATCGGGGTCGGCATTGTCATCCGGTACGGAGGCTCCCTTGATGGAAGTGAGGTTCTCGCCATACTGGCCAATAAGAAACTTCCATTTTCAGTTGGGGAAATTATCATGTTCATCAATCTGTTTATACTTGGAAGTGCAGGGTTTGTCTTTACATGGGACCGGGCTATGTATTCTCTCATTGCTTATTTTGTTGCTTTCAAAACCATTGATATTACAATTACAGGACTGGAAGAATCCAAATCAGTATGGGTCATCAGCGACAACTACAGGCAGATCGGGAATGCCATCAACAGCCGCCTTGGGCGGGGTGTAACTTATCTTTCTGGAGAAGGCGCCTATTCCGGGGATGATAAAAAAGTGATATTTTGTGTCATTAACAGACTGGAAGAAGCAAAGCTGAAAGAAATAGTTGAGGGGCTTGATCCTTCTGCTTTCCTTGCCGTCGGAGACATTGCCGAGGTTCGGGGAGGAAGATTCAAGAAGCAGGATATTCATTGAGGATGTCCCGGACAGGATAGCCTCATTTTTTTGTGGATTTTTAAAAATAAATGAACGAATTCAGTTTTGAACCGTCTTATCTTTGTACTTATAAATTTTAAGAGGTGTTCATGATGACAGAATTCTATATCTTTTGGCTGGCTTCGGTATTTGGAGCCATACTTGTCATTCCTTACCAGACCAAAATATTGCATGGCCGCATCCTGGAAGCGGCAGAAAAGCAGCCGAAAAAGAAGCTGCCTCCCCTCCCGGTGCTTGCACTGATTGGTGCAGTGCAGACTGGAGTCCTCCTGGGGGCAGCCTCATTTACAGGCACCTATCTGGCTCCAAAGACAGATTTGCAATGGCCGCTGCTGGACTATTATTTATATGGCACGAGGATATCTTTTTCAATATGGCCTGTTATGCTGCTTAGTATCCTTGGCGGTGCAGCATCCGCCTTGGCAATCCTGCTGCTGGACCGGATATTCAGCAAAAAGATGCCTCAAGCGGAAGCGGAAACACCGACAAGAAAACAAGCTTTTCTTGCTTCCTTTTACGGCGGAATATCGGAAGAAGTGCTGATGAGGCTGTTTCTGATGACATTGGTTGTCTATATGCTTTCATTCCTGTCCAGTGGAGGCTGGATCTACTGGACTGGAATAATCTTGGCTGCCTTCTTGTTCGGTGCAGGCCATCTTCCGGCAAGCTATCAGATATACGGGAAATCATTCATCGTGACGCTGCGGACTATTCTCCTCAATATGGTGCCCGGCATCCTTTTTGGCTACTTATATTGGAAGTATGGGATTGAAATGGCCATGCTGTCCCATTTTTGTGCAGATATCGTCCTTCATGTCATCCTAGCCCCGCTTGCCGCAAATTCAAGGAAGCAGTAAGGACCAGCGATTCCTGCAGCTGAACACATTTTTAGATATGACAGCGGCAAGATGTATTTAGATTTCTTTAGGCAGTATGTACTCTTCCATCCAATCAGCAGACTTTCCTTCTGCAGTAAATCCTGCCGCATCCCGAAAACTTGGCGGGTACGGCCTGCTTCGAATATGCCCGCAAACATGCTGGAGGACATCTTCATATATAAGGGCATTACATTGCCTGAACCACTGTTCGATCGTTTCATTTCTAAAGCGGCATAATGGATAGCTGCTTTCTATTAACATTAGTATTTTAAAAACTTCTGTTTTTTCCATGCTTTCTCACCTGCTTTCTGCCTGATATCATCTTGGCAAATAATCGTGAAAGCTAAACAGAATTTATAATCATTTATAAACTGAAAAGAAAGGTGATAAGATGGCTGCTATTATAAAAATGCTGGAACAGCCTCCGCTGGACTTGCTGCTGCTGGCAGATCCTTCTGCTGAAGCTGTCAGGGACTATGCAGCTAAAGGAATTTGCTGGGGAGCGTACGAGGGGGAAGATCTGGCAGGAAGCTGCATCCTTCTTCTTACCAGGCCAAAAACAGCAGAGATCATCAATTTGGCCGTATATGAACACGCGCGGAGCCGTGGAATTGGGACACAGCTATTGAAGCATGCGATTAAATATACAGAGTCATCAGGATGCCTTACCCTGGAAATCGGAACAGGGAATTCAAGCTTACAGCAGCTTGGATTATATCAGAAGCATGGATTCCGGATAACAGGAATCGATTTTGATTATTTCACCAGACGTTACCCTGATGAAATCTGTGAAAACGGAATAGTCTGCCGGGACATGATCAGGCTCAGCTTGCACTTTTGACCCTCAATATGTTTCCCCGGTTTCGCTTTTCGTGATTAGGGAACAATATAGTGAGAGAAAATGGACAGGAGTGAGGAACATGGACAAATTGTACACAGCAAAAGCAACGGCTGAGGGCGGACGCAGCGGGAAGGTACGTACTGATGACGGCAATCTTGATTTTAACCTATCCATGCCAAAGTCTTTAGGCGGAAATGGAACAGAAAATGGAACGAATCCTGAGCAGCTTTTCGCAGCCGGCTATGCCTCCTGCTTTGATGGTGCCCTTAATCTAGTAGCCCGGCAGGACCGTAAGAAAATTGAATCAAAGGTAACAGCTGAAGTGACAATCGGGAAAGAAAACGATGGCGGCCTTGCCCTTGCGGTGGTTTTGAATGCGGCAGTCAGCGGCGTATCCCTTGAGGAAGCGAAGGAGCTGACAGAAAAGGCACATGGTGTCTGCCCTTATTCCAGAGCTACAAGAGGCAATATAGAAGTTACTGTAAACACAGAAACCTATTAAGCGTGAAGAATCCCCCGGATGATCCGGGGGATTTTCCTATTCTTCTATAATGTAACAATGACCGGGCCTTCTTTGGTCACTATAAGGGTATGCTCGATTTGAGCGACAAAGCTTTTTTCTTCGGTAACGTAGGTCCATCCATCACCAAGCTCCACTACTTCCTCAGCTGCTGTTGAAATGAACGGCTCAAACGCAATGACCATCCCCTCCCTGAGAAGCCCTGTATCCCATGAATCAAAATAATTAAGGACATGGTCAGGTTTTTCATGCAGTGAACGGCCGATTCCATGGCCAGTCAGGTTCATGATAACTGTAAATCCTTCATTGACAGCTGTCTGATGAACAGCTTTTCCTATTCCGTTCAGCTTTTTTCCCGGCCTGATTTTTTTAAGGCCGGCATCAAATGCCAGCTGGGCTGTCCTGCAAAGCTTTTTCAAGGTGTCATCAGCTTCGTCTCCTGCCACAAAAGAAAGGCCTGTATCCGCAAAATAGCCATTCTTTGATCCCGAGACATCTATATTGACCAGATCACCGTCCTTGATGATGCGGCTGCCCGGTATTCCGTGAGCAACCTCTTCATTTACACTGATGCATGTGTAGCCGGGAAAGTCATATTCTCCCTTTGGACCGGATATGGCCCCGTATTGTTCGAAAAGCCTGCCGGCATGCTCATCAAGCTCTTTTGTAGTAATGCCAGGCACTGTCTTCTCAATCAGTTCATCTCGGATTTTTGCAACAATGCTGCCGATCTCCTTAATTCCATTAATATCTTCTTCAGTTTTCACTATCATCTTTCGTGTTTCCCTTCTCTTTGAAATCTCTATATAAGATTACCACAAATTTTTTCTAATCAAAAACCATTATGAACAAGGTCTATCAGTGCATCAGATTGTTTTGAACTCATTATTGTAAAACTATGGTTAATATGTATTTCAGCAAAGCCAAGATCAAAGAAAAACGGCACCTGTATCAGGCTGCCGCATGTAACCGCATTCAGGAAACTGATATCCTAAAAAGAGGAGCCATGCTGGGTATATAGCTCCTCCTATTAGGGATTATCAAGATTGGGTATCCAATCCCTATCAGCATACTACCTCCTTTTTCGAATTGAGGCAAAAATGAATGTGCTGACAAGTAATTTTTTATGTAAAATACAAAAATCCCTTAACATTTCTAAATATTCTGAATATAATATAGAAAAATAAGGTATAAAAACATGCCGATGCTATAACAATATGTAAAGAAAAGGAGGTGAACAGCATGGGTCTTCTACAATCCTTCCAGGACTGGCTGGCTGCAAGGGAAGAAAACCGGATTGCCGGGATGCGGGCGGTCGACAAATGCCCTGACTGCTTTGGCCGCGGGTTCAATGCGTTCCATGCAAATGAATATGTGTATTATACCAATTCACTAGAATGCCCTGGCTGCAGCGGAAGCGGGCTTTATTCAGCCTGGGAGGAAAACAGGCAGTTTTAGCGGTCTAGCTGAATTTGGGACAGGCATCGATATGCTTGGTCCATGCTTTTCCTCTCTTCTGCTAAAAAATAGAAAACAGCCAATTGCTGAGTTTACTATGATCTATACTCCATTTAATAAAAGCCATGCGGTTAAGCATGGCTTTTATTCGCCCCCGGTTTCCTCTATCCAATTCTGAGACCATTGTTCAATTTCATAGAGTACTGGTTTAAGCGCCTCCCCTTTTTGGGTCAGCGAGTATTCTATCCTGACGGGTTTTTCCGGAAATACCTGCCGATGGACTACACCTTGCTTCTCCAAATCCTTCAGCCGCTCAGACAAAACTCTGCCGCTTATAGAAATAGAAGATTCTATAGTGCAGAATCTTTGCGGCCCTTGTGAAAGCTGATATATGATCAGCCCTGTCCACCTCTGGCTGAGTATGCTCATAGCCTTTTCAAATCTGGGGCAAATCTTTGAAGCGTTCATCTGAATTCACTCCTATAGCTACAGTATACATAAAAAAAAACAATTATAAAATTTTTGCTTTTCGTATGGCATTCTTCTTGACTGAATGAAGTTATTTTCATACACTAACTTACATAAAGTAAGTAGATTACAAAGGAGCTACTATTATGAATTTCCATGAAGCACCACTCACTTATGCTTCCCAAATAACACTCAAGGTCAGTGACCTTGAAAGATCGATTCTTTTTTATAAAGAAATAATCGGGTTAAAAGTGCTGCGGGAGGATACAGGAAGTGCTGAACTTACTGCTGACGGTAAAACAGTTCTGATTGTACTGGTGCAGCCGCCAGCTATAGAACAAAAGTCAGCCAGGTCTGCAGGCCTCTACCATTTCGCCCTCCTGCTCCCGGACCGCCCATCTCTCGCGTCAGCACTGGCACATCTGATCCAGACCGGCTGGCCTTTGCAGGGTGCTTCCGACCATCTTGTCAGTGAAGCGATTTATCTGGCCGACCCTGACGGAAATGGGATTGAGATATACGCGGACCGGCCCACAGAATCCTGGACCTGGGAAGGCGGAATGGTCAGGATGGACACTGCTGCACTGCATGCCGGGGAGCTCCTCGCCATGGAAGAAAAGATGCCTTGGAAAGGAATTCCGGGAGATACCATCATGGGCCATATTCATCTGCATGTGTCGGATCTGAAAGCAGCTGAAGAGTTTTATGTAAAGGGGCTGGGCTTCAATATTGCAGCTGAATACGGCGGGCAGGCTCTCTTTCTTTCCACAGGGAACTATCATCATCATATTGGCATTAACACATGGAATGGGATTGGTGCACCGCCGGCCAGAGAAAATGCTCCAGGTATGAAAGATTTTAAATTGCTCTATCCCGATACAAAATCAATCAGAGCAGCAGCAGAAAGGATCAGGAAGCTGGGCCAAAATGCTGAAATTCAAGGAGAGTTGGTTTTAACTGCAGATCCTTCAGGGAATAGGATTATATTATCACTCTAATTGGGTTAAAAAAATGAAATATTATTGTTAGCCTGCGTTTCTTTTTCACTCAGCTCTTATCCCAGAGATTAGGAGGAAGCTGGAATGATTTATGAAATGATAGCAGAGATTAAAATTCCCGAACTTAATGAAGGAATCGTTTGGTACAGTCCTTTTTTCAATAGAAAACCGGATCTGCTGCGGGATGGCGGCTTTGCAGAATGGTCTGTTGCTCCCGGCTGCGGTTTCAGGCTGGTCCAGGGACAGCCTGATTCAAAGAACAGCCTGCTCCGTTTAGGGGTATACAATCTTGAAACCGAGCTAAAACGCCTGAAGAAAGAAATCGGCATTGAGGTTGACGATCTTCAGATCAAAACCGAGCAAAGCATGCAAACCCGCTGGTGCACCATTAATGATCCCTGGATGAACAAAATTGGGTTATATGAATATTTAAATGAAAAACTCAAAAGCCAAGTGATTTTTTCTATACAGGATGATTGGAATGCTGCAGGTCCAGCTTAGATGTGAAGCTGGGCTGGATATGCAGTTTACATAATACATTTCTAGTCAACTTATTTATTGTTTGCCAGAATTCGCCAGAACAGCCTTTCCCAATTCCGCCATCCTATCCTGTCTTTCAGCTTCAGCGTGAAAGCTGTTCCCTTTCCTACTGGGTACCTCAGCCTTGTATTCTTTCTCCCGGCAATTTTCCCGCACAGCTCGGCCACTTCTGCGGGATCTCCGTATTTTTCAGAGCTTTTATTTAAATAATTTTCAAGCTGTGAATAGTATGCATAATAAGGAGAATCTGGCTGAAGAGACCGACTAGAAACCTTTTTACCTGTTGACCAGATGCCTGTATTGTATGAACCAGGTTCAATGAGAACAACATCAACATTAAAGGGCTTCATTTCAAGTCGGAGGCTTTCAGCCCACCCTTCGACTGCATGTTTGGAGGCGACATAGGGAGACAATCCCGGAAAACCCATTTTTCCGCTGATGCTGCTGATGGTGATGATCCTTCCCCTCTTTTGTTCACGCATATAAGGAAGGACAGCCTGAGTAACAGCAAAAACGCCAAATACATTGGTTTCAAACTGGCTCCTATATTCAGCAAGTTCAACTTCCTCTGCAAACCCTGCACCGGCAAATCCAGCATTATTAACCAGGAGATCAACTGAGCCAAGACCCTCCAGGTAGGTGCGGAACCGGAGAATAGATTCATCTGAAGCTACGTCGAGCTCATGCAAGTTTATCTTATCCACTGCCCCTGCCTTTTCAGCCTGTTTCAGCAGTTCTGCAGAGCTGGACTTGTCCCTCATTGCAGCTGTCACGCTATAGCCCATTTTTGCGAGCTCAATGGAAATTAGAAGCCCGAATCCCCTGGATGCCCCTGTAACAATGGCATTCTTTTTCCCGTTCATTCTCTTTCATCCTTTCCTTCGGTACACTTAGATTAGAGCACAGCAAAAAAAATCCGGCCAGGCCGGCCGGATTTTTTTATTGTCTATTCTGCGACCACTTGTTTGACCGTTGCATTTACACTTTCGCGATTCATCTTTTCCTTGCCTTCTGACAAGGCAGAAAGGGTCCCATGTGCAAGTGCAAGCGGAATCCTGCAGAAATTCAGGATCGGGGCAGACTTGATATCTTTTATATATGCATCTGCAAGTGCAAGATTCCTGCGGGCGTAACTGAACATCTGGTCATTGTCCCAGCCATCGGGATAAAAGCTAACGCCCCGCTCTTTATCTTCGATTTTGTTGCGGAGGATATTGACAGATTGGAGACCGCGGCCAAATGCAATCGCCAGGTCCTTTTTCGTTTCTGTATTATCATGCCATTTCCAAATGTCGGAAAGCATGACGCCGACAAGGCCCGCCACATAAAAGGTATAGTCATCGAGATCTTTTTCGTCCCTGATATTCCAGCCCTTCATCGTCCAGTCAGCCATGCCCTTTGCCATTGTGCTGGTAGAATCAAGAACCTTTTCTTTGATGCTTGCTGGACAAAGCCTGATCCAGTCATACAGGCGCAATGTCACTTCAGGCAGCTTGGATTTATACGGCTTGAAAAGGGATTTCATATCCTCGGCATTTACAGGCTTCTTCAGCAATTCACTGATTGAACGCAAAAGGTGGTCCTTTGACTCCGCTTCAAGTTCGGGATGGTCTTCAATCTCATCTATAGCCCTCATGCATAAATAAGCGGATGAAACGGTTTCCTTCAGGCCCGGGGACAGATAACTGATCGGGATCAAAAAGGTCCGGCTTGTCTCTTTCAGCATTTCATAGGCTTCTTCATGTAGCTTGGCAGTGTCATTCATATCCAATGTTCCCTTCATAATAGAAATATCTATCTTAAATCCTACCATAAAATCATCTTTTTGTTATGTAATAATACTTCCCAATCAAAATATTGGCTGAAAGGCAGGAATTTTATCATACATTCCTGGCTAATACCCCTTTATGCAGGATAGTAACCCACATGTACTATTGAAGGAAACGGGTGGAAAAAGCCCATAAAGTAATGAGCTCTTCCATTTTGGCATAAAGATATTTTAAGCGAAATAGATATCTTGTTAAAACATTTAAATGTCTATCTCTTTAAATCTCTTACTTATTAATAATTATTATAAAAAAGTATTGATTTTTTATTGAGAAGTGATATCATTGATTACATGGAACAAGCAATCTATTAAACTAAGAGGTGATGTTTTGATGACAAATAATAAACTGACTACAAGCTGGGGCGCCCCTGTTGGCGACAATCAAAATTCAATGACGGCTGGATCCCGCGGGCCGACCCTTATTCAG
Source organism: Bacillus sp. MMSF_3328 (assembly GCF_030733525.1). Taxonomy (NCBI): domain Bacteria; kingdom Bacillati; phylum Bacillota; class Bacilli; order Caryophanales; family Bacillaceae; genus Bacillus; species Bacillus sp. MMSF_3328. The sequence goes on from NZ_JASHIV010000002.1 coordinate 92,094, forward strand.
GATGTACATCTTCTTGAAAAACTGGCCCATTTTAACCGTGAACGTGTACCTGAGCGTGTGGTCCACGCCAAAGGAGCAGGTGCGCATGGCTATTTTGAAGTCACAAATGACCTGACTACATATACAAAGGCTTCATTCCTTTCTGAAGTCGGCAAGCGCACTCCGCTGTTTATCCGTTTCTCCACTGTAGCGGGGGAGCTCGGTTCAGCAGATACAGTCCGTGACCCGCGCGGTTTCGCTGTGAAATTTTATACAGAGGAAGGCAATTATGACATCGTCGGCAATAACACACCTGTTTTCTTTATCCGGGATGCGATTAAATTTCCTGATTTCATCCATACGCAAAAGCGTCATCCGCAGACACATCTGAAGAATCCGAATGCTGTCTGGGATTTCTGGTCCCTTTCACCTGAAAGCCTTCATCAGGTAACCATCCTGATGTCTGACCGCGGCATCCCTGCTACATTAAGGCATATGCACGGTTTCGGAAGCCATACCTTCAAATGGGTCAACCAGAAAGGCGAAGGTGTCTGGATCAAATACCACTTCAAGACTGAGCAGGGTGTTAAAAACCTGGCGCCTGAAGCTGCTGCGAAAATAGCCGGGGAAAATCCCGACTACCATACTGAGGATCTCTTCAATGCGATTGAAAATGGTGATTATCCTTCATGGAAGCTTTGCGTGCAGATCATGCCGGAAAAAGATGCTGAAACATACCGTTTTGATCCGTTTGACGTAACGAAAGTGTGGTCCCAGAAGGATTATCCTCTTATCGAGGTAGGCCGGATGGTATTGAACAAAAATCCTGAAAACTATTTTGCGGAAGTCGAGCAGGCAACCTTCTCTCCTGGCACTCTTGTCCCGGGTGTTGATGTTTCTCCTGATAAAATGCTGCAGGGGCGCCTGTTCGCTTACCATGATGCACACCGCTACCGTGTAGGTGCGAATCATCAGGCACTGCCGATCAACCGTGCCCGGAATGAAGTGAATAATTATCAGCGCGACGGCCAGATGCGTTTTGACTCAAATGGCGGCGGATCAGTCTACTATGAGCCAAACAGCTTCGGAGGCCCTAAAGAAACACCGGAAAATAAGCCCGCTCCTTTTGCCGTAACAGGTGCTGCGGACAGCGTTTCTTACGACCATAATGATCATTACACACAAGCTGGAGATCTTTACCGGCTTATGAGTGAAGAAGAGCGTTCCCGTCTTGTGGAAAATATCGTCGGTGCCATGAAGCCTGTTGAGAGCGATGAAATCAAACTTCGCCAAATTGAGCATTTCTTTAAAGCAGATCCTGAATATGGAACTAAAGTAGCAGAAGGACTGGGCCTGCAGGTGCCTGTAAAAGCATAAATCCTTGTCTGAATCTGCCCTTCTCTATTCTCAATAATCGACAATATTCTCAATTACAGGCACCTGCTTCGGCCGGTGCCTGTAATTATTTTATGAAAAGGCTCATCGCATGAATGGCTGTTATTTTGCCATTCATAACTGAATAAGGAAATCCACAGGTTGAAAATAAGTGGAGTCATTCCGGCTATCAGCTGAAAAACTTGAAAATGGGCAACTTCGCTCTGCTTTATCGGAAATCCTCCGCTTTTTACACCCGCCAGAGTTATAGTCAGCAGCCTAACCGGAGAATCTACGCTTATTTTAAGGCTTGCTGGTCAAAAGACCGGATTGTGAATTGCTTCTTAAAGAATGGTCATTCGTACAAGCTGCTGAAGCAATATAACCATCCACAGGAGAGTAAATCCACGAAATGAGCCTCTGGCGACAATCTATCATGATCTTGAATTGTATGTGGAACTGCAGATTTGGACGAACTTCCTTATGGAACCGCCCCTTCTTCGGAACATGCAAGGAATGTGAAGATGCACTTGTCTCAGAATAATCAATGCTGAATGAGAAGGTGAAATTAATGATTAAGAAGATATGCCCTAAATGCCAGACAGCTGAAAAACAATTGAAGCACAGCATAATCTGCAAGTGCGGCAGCCGGCTGAGGGCGAAGAATTAATACGAAGAATGGTGTTTTAATATGATGATCATAGAATTTCCTGAATGCCGGGCCAGCCAATAGAAGCACGATAAATAGTGCTCTTTTATTGGCTGGCTAATTTTATGCAGGGCACCGCCGAAACTTTAAAAGATGTAATCAAGACCAGCAGATCATTTCCCGGCAAGTTCATCTCTTTCTGGACATGGCGGCGGCTGTTCGAACCATTTGTTTTGGATAAGCAGGTCAAGTCCGTCCTCTGAATAGGCTGTTGTATCTGCAAAGCATCTCATATAATAAGACGCAACATCCCTCCTCAGTGTCATGGACAGTGCCTGCCCGTAGCGTGCCACCCCCAAGGCATTGAGAGTAGAAACCAGGAAAAGCATCAATTGATCTGAATACGGAGCATCAGTAGATTTTGTTACTTTCGAGTCCCAGGTCATCCCATTTGGCACCAGGTCCTCTTCAAGCAGGCTCTGTACTTTAGAAACAAATTCTGAAGCAAGTTCCCTGCCCCTTATGAAATATTCTTTTATTTGCGGGTCTCTTACGGTTTGGATGAACCCTGTAAGCAGCTCCTTGCCCATCTGGTTGGTGATGCCGTTATCAAACAGCTGGGCGGCTTCGATGGCAAGAAGCGGCCTTCTTTTTCCCATCCACCCCTTGACAAAGCTATGTTTTTCTACGATATCAAGCTTGTCTGGATATGGGATATAAGGAGGCCGCACAAATATCCCCTTCCCTTTCATGGTATCAAGAATCTCTTTCAGCACATGGTTAGCTTCCTCATAGAATTCAGAATAGAGTATGAAAACATCTTCTCTGGAAGAAATGTTCAGGCCCATGGTATGGGAAAGGACTGCAAACCTTGCTGCATTAAGCATGATATCACAATAAAACATATCGGTATATAGGCGGGCAGCATTCAGGTTAACATGCTGGTCAGCCGGAAAGGCACGGGGCACCGGAATATTTTCCTTGGCAAACAGCTGTGCCACTCTTTCCATATGGCTTTCCGCCAATTGGATGGTATGCTCCAGGCAAGCCTTGATATCCTGGTCGTCCACTCGCTGGAAAAAATGATATATCAAACAGATGGTTGCGCTGTCGTCCATATAAGTGTTCCACAAGTAAGCTATTTCAGCACTGGTCAGCCTTGGGTCATGATGTAATTCCATCTTCCGATCCTCCTTTGATAATGGTAGTATGTGCGAATGGTTTAAAGAAATTACAGTAATATGGAATTAAATTGGGAATCATTATATTTAAATTGAGTCAGCAGAAATCTTTTACCATTGAATTTTGCTCAAGTTTGCATATAAAAAACGCCCGGGAAGATTCCGGGCGCTGCCTTTGGGATTATATTTAGATTTAATCAGATGTTTTCTCTGAAATTTAAATTCTGACCAGCTTTTTTCTCCTGTATTATTTAAATTTACCTGCTGGAACCTTTCTGGATAAAAAAGTGATGGCGAGCAGCAGAATAATAAACAAGAGTGCCGTTAAAAAACTGCTTTCTCTGAAAACATTTTCAGCAAGCCTTTTTAATTTGTGAATGAGAGGCTCTTTTACTGCTTCTTCACGTTCATCCCTATATTGAACATGTTTGACAGTCGAGCCGGACAACACAGGCTCCCATCCATCCTTGCCTTCTTCGAGCCAAATTTCTATTATATCCCCCTTTGCGATATCCATCGGTGCAGGACCGGTGAATTGGTCAGCCATCCAGGAAGGAATATAATGATAATAAACCTCTAAGGCTACGTCCTGGTCAAAGCTTCCGGGCGCTTTTATTACTTCTGAGGGTAAAAGGGTCATTTTCCTGATCTGGAGAAATTTTTCGTTTGGCAAATCCTGAAAGAACGCATCTTTTTCCACCTTGCCAACGATATGCAATGGAGCCTGAAGCTTCATTTCTTCCACTTCAGCTGGATCGGGTGCAGCGAGAGCCTCTTCTCCTTCGTTTAAAATGAATAGAGCAAGAAGAACAGTTAAGGCCCTGACGATGGTTTTCATGAGAACCTCCCTATATATAAGCTTATTTATACAGCCGAAGATGCCCGACGATCATTTTGGCTTCTTCTTTATCCATCGGCGGCAGGGCTGATGCAGTGAGGCTTCCGGGAGCAACCTCTGTCCTTCCGGCATCTTTGATTGTTACATAGCCTTTCTCTTCAAGTTTCTTGAGCTCTGCTTCACGGCCGGAGAGCATAATTTTTGTTTGTCCGCTCATCAGCCATTCTTTGAAAAGTGGTTCTTCCATATAAGTGAGCACACTTATGGCTGCTGCATGGGCAGCCTGGGCAGCAGCTTTCCCGGCAGACATTTTTAAGTCAGAGTTAATCACATAATATTGCACAATTTGTTTCATATTGACCCTCATTTATTTCGTTTAGTTATATTCCAGCTCCAAATACATCCATGATTAAAGAGACTGCCAGCGGGCCAACGAAAATGGCAATGATCAGCCAGACGCCAGTTTCCATGCGTATTTCCTTTTTATCCAAAGACAGCTTTTTCATAGCAAAGTCGGTTAATAGCAGGATGAACCCGATGGTGACGAAGATGGATAAGGTCTTCAGGGAATGCGGCTGGATATTTTCATAAGCAAAAGCAGCAGCCAGCCCTGACGAGACAAGGATAGCTGGATTAATAACAGTCGTCAGTTTCATAGGTCCTCCACTTTTTTTCAGATGGTTTTTAACTGGTTGATTTTGTAAGTTCCCTTGTTTTCTCATAGTAATGCATATGTGAAATTCTGTCCAGATAAGAAATTCTTTTTTAATAGCGGCTTAATTTAAATATGCCTTTTTTTATGGACAAATAACAGAACCAAATCGCCTGCAGGAAGAACAAGGTCCCAAATACTTGTGCAGGAAGCAAAAGAGAAGCAGAAAGATTGGTTGCATCCCCTGCTGCCTGAGGAGACATCAAGCTCAGCAGCATGATCTCAAAGGCACTTGTGACGGATTCAACGAGCATGATCGATGCGATCAGGAGCAGGATATTTTGTATGAGCGAAGGGCTTCCTTTCTTTAAAAGAAAAGCAAAGCCGGCACCAAAAGAAATCAGCCAGAAGATCCCGTAAGCATTCCGCACCCAGAAAACCAGGTTAAGAATGATAAAGCCGAGCAGAATCAGAATCAGCACTTTGTCCTTTTTCTTCCCCAGTAGCCAAAAGGCGATAAAAGCCATAAAAGATGAAAAAACATATCCGGCAGCTCCAGTAAACACTCCCCCGAACCAATTAGAATGTCTTGTGTATGTGACACCTTCTGTATTGGCAAAAAGGGAGATATGATGGACTTCTCCCCCGAACAGGGCTACAAGCGCATGGCCGGATTCGTGGATGAGCGTATTGATGATGCCGGAATAGTCGCCGATGACCGGCATTCTTGTAATAAGGACGGCCAGTATTAAAAATATAAAAAACCGCCAGCTGAATTTGCTGCGAATAAAATTCATCCTTAGTCCTCTTTTCCTGGTATTCTTAGAGAAAATTATACCGGATATAACTTTAAAAAGCTTTTGTGGCTATTACTTTTTAAGTCTCTAAAAATGCTAACTATATAAACCACTTTGCCTGCAGCCTTATTTTAAGTTAGCTTTTCCATGCAGGCTGCTGATTTCCGTTCCAGGCACTTCGCTTTCCGCGGGGCGACGCTGAGCCTCCTCAGAGCAAGCTCTTGCGGGGTCTCAGCCTTGCCGCTATCTCCCGCAGGAGTCTGCGTGCCTCCACTGCAATCAACAGGGTTTAATAATTTTGTTGGCTAGTTTTCAGTGATAAACTGGGTAGTTCCTCCACGGCTGGATTGGCTGTACTAAAAATATTTCACTTACTTCTATAAGGAAATAAATAACTTTCCCCCGAAATCCCTTCATTTTGTCATCTAGTTACATAAGTTTTTCTTATGATTAACTATAATATTCTGATCATTCCTCACTTTCTTTTCAAAAGTTAAAATAGATAATAGCAGATACATAAGGAGGTTTATTATGAAGGCGATACATGTTACAGCGTATGGCGGCCCAGAGAATATGATTCTGGCAGAAGCTGAAAGGCCGGTGCCTGCTGCAGGGGAAGTTCTGATAAAAGTGAAGGCGGCCAGTGTGAATTTTGCCGATATCAAGACGAGATACGGAAAAAAAGGAGGCGGTCCACTCCCTTATATCCCGGGTATAGACTGTACCGGCACGATAGAAGCTTTAGGGAACGGTGTGGAAGGTCTTATTCCAGGTCAGCGGGTAATTGCGTTTCCTTCTAAAGGATCTTATGCCGAATATGCCCTTGCCCCAGCCATGCTGACCTTCCCCATCCCGAAAAGCATTTCAGATATACAGGCTGCAGCATGCCCGATTGCCGGAATAACGTCACTTAAGCTGCTTGAAGATATAGCACGAATCCAGCAAGGAGAAACCGTACTAGTGCATGCCGGCGCTGGCGGAGTCGGGACTACAGCCATTCAGCTTGCCAGGATACTTGGCGCTGGAAAAGTAATCACAACGGCTGGTTCCCCTGAAAAAACAGCATATGCCTTGGAAGCAGGAGCCGATTACGGAGTGTGTTATACAATCGAAGATTTTCCTGCAAAAGTAATGGAATGGACAGAAGGTAAAGGGGCTGATGTGATCCTTGATTCTGTTGCCGGTACAGTGACAGAAAAAAGTCTGGATTGCCTTGCACCTTTTGGAAGGCTTGTCAATTTCGGCAATGCTTCGGGAAATGCCGGAACTGTAGAGACAAATGATCTTCACAGCAGCTGCCGCTCCCTCCTTGGCTTCAGCTTTGGGACGGTGCGCAAAAAGAGGCCGCATCTTGTAAGGGCTTCAGCTGGAAAAATTATCGGTTTGCTGGAAACCGGCCGGCTCAGCATGAAAATTGGAGAAACTTTCAGCTTGTCTGAGGCAGCGGAGGCCCATACCAGGATAGAGAGCAGGCAGAGCCTGGGGAAAACTGTCCTGATAATAGACTAAAGATTCATAGCCTGCACCTATTTGCAGGCTATGAATCTTCTATATCGTCACACTTCTTTTAAGGCTTGCAGCAGCTTCCTTTATATCTGCAGCCTGGCTGATGCTTGTTATGACAGAAACGCCGTCTGCCCCGGCCAGAATAACAGCACGTGCATTGTGCGGTGTGATTCCGCCTATTCCTACAACTGGTATTGTGATAGCAGACTCTCTCAATTCCTGTATGAGAGCCATTCCCTGAACCGCCTTGGCATCTGCTTTTGTTGACGTCGGATAGATGGGGCCAAGACCCAGATAATCTGCGCCAGCCCTGACAGCTTCGTTCGCTTCCACAAGTGTATGGGCAGATACCCCCAAAATCTTATCCCCGATTTTCTCCCGTACTGCTTCGGCCGGCTCGTCCTCCTGCCCAATATGGACGCCGTCTGCGCCGATTTCACATGCCAGTTCTATGTCATCGTTGATGATAAAAGGAATGCCCCCTGTCCTGCACATCCGCTGAAGCTGCTCTGCAAGCACGTATTTTTCTTGCCTGCCAAGACATCCTGCCCCTTTCTCCCTGTACTGAAAAAGGGAGATCCCGCCTTTAATCGCCTCTTTCATAACCATATCCGGATTCTTAGTGCAGTTCGTGCTTCCCATGATAAAATAGACCTTTAACAGCTCTTTCATTCTTTGACTGTCAATTCGCGCCATATGCCAAGCCCTCTGCTTTCTGTCTATTGTTATATGCCCAGTGGTTTGTCGGGCCGTGGCCGCTCCCAAGGAGAAGATCATCTTCGATGGCTGCCTGGATGAAGTCTTTTCCAAGCCGGACACTCTCCTTTACAGAAAGCCCCTTCGCCAGTCCTGCCGTGATTGCTGCTGAAAAGGTGCAGCCGGTCCCATGGGTATTGACTGTATCCACCCTCCTGCCTTCAAACACATCAAAGCTGCTTCCATCAAAAAGCAAATCAGCAGCAGCTTCTTGATTTCCTGTTTCATGCCCCCCTTTAATGACTACATTGTGAGCGCCGAGCGCACATAATCTCCTGGCTGCTTCTTTCCGTTCGGCTAAAGAAGAGATTTTCATGCCGGTTATTGCTTCTGCTTCAGGAATATTAGGGGTGATGATTAGTGCGAGCGGGAGTAAATGTTCCTTCAGGGCTGCCATGGCGCTTTCCTGCAGGAGGCTAGCCCCTCCCTTGGCAATCATCACAGGATCGACGACCACCTTTGTCCATTGATAATGGCTGATAACAGCAGAAACAGCTTTAATGATGTCTGCATCAAAAAGCATGCCCGTTTTTAAAGCATCCGTCCCCATGTCGCTTCCAATGCTCTCTATCTGTTTACCTACAGCTTCGGCCGTCATCGGGAAGACCGCCTGCACGCCAGTGGTATTCTGAGCGGTGATTGCTGTCAGTGCTGACATGCCATAGACACCAAGTTCCTGGAAGGTCTTAAGGTCAGCCTGGATTCCGGCTCCGCCTCCACTGTCCGAACCCGCTATTGTCAATGCTTTGTTAATATTCATTTATATTTCTCCTTTGAGGACAGTAATGTCCGTCCTGTTTTCAAGATCCTCACCCTTAAGCAGGGCAAGGCTGTTAAGCAGCTCTATTTGAAAGGTTCCAGGTCCTTTGTTTCCCGCTGCTTCTGCAGCCATTTCTGCCGCTGCAGAGTATACAGCCAGCGCAGCCGCCGCGGCTTTCAGTGAGTCTGATTCAATTGCATGGAAAGCGCCTATCACCGATGACAGCAGGCAGCCCGTTCCTGTAACTTTCGTAAGGAGGCTGCTTCCGCCACTGATCCGGACAACTGTTATTCCATCAGAAATGATGTCCTCCTTCCCTGTAATAACAGTTACGGTGTTGAACAGTTTTGCAGCAAGAAGGGCTGTCTCTTCCGGGTTGCCGGCTTCCCCGCCGTCAACACCTTTAATTTCTCCTCCTTTTCCGGCAAGGTGAGATATTTCGGCTGCATTGCCGCGCAAAATGGAGATCGGCAGCTCTTCGAGAAGGTTTCTGCCTGTTTCAGTCCTGTAAGCTGTTGCACCTGCCCCGACCGGGTCAAGGATGATCGGCACTGAGTTTCTGCCCGCTGATTCTCCCGCAAGTTTCATAGATTTTACCACAGGGGAAGTAAGAGTGCCGATGTTCAGGACCAGCGCCCCTGCAATGCCGGCCATATCGGCAGCTTCTTCTGCAGCATGAGCCATGACAGGCGATGCCCCCAGCGCCAGCAGGCCGTTAGCGGTAAAATTGGTGACAACCATATTGGTGATATTATGTACAAGCGGCTTTTCAGCCCTAAGCTTTTCCAGCATCACTGCTATCTCTATTGTATTCATTCCCTTTTCTCCTTTCAGCAGCAAAAAAGCCAGGCCCTGAAAAGGACCTGGCAATTGTGCATAAAAATATAGCAAATAGTTCCACTTCGCTACTTTCCTACGCTGGCATCATCCAGATCAGGTCCAAAGGGTTAAAAAACGGGCCAGTTTTTCTCTCAGCCTGCTTTCCGCAGGCACCCCCAGTAGTTGCTTATTAGATTGACAATTACATAGTATCTTTTTTTGTCCCCGGCGTAAAGCGATAATCATTTACTAAACCATTTCTGCGGCAAAATGATAGATTGGCAGTTCAATGAAAACGGAAGTCCCTTCTCCTTCATTGCTCTCGGCCCAAACTTTACCATTATGCCTTGCGATGATTTCCCTTGTAATCGAAAGTCCGATGCCATTTCCGGCCATCCTGCTGTTACTGCTTGCCTTGGTATAGTTCCTGTCAAAAATAAATGGAAGCCTTGCAGCCGGGATGCCGCTGCCGGTATCTGACAGGCATATCCTGACACTTCCGCCCTGGGATGCCAGCCTGGCGCTAAGGATCAAACCGCCAGTCTCTGTATGCCTGATGCTGTTTGAGACCAGATTGGAGAAGGCCTGCAGCAGACGGGCGGGATCTGCCTCCACCAACGGAACATTCTCAACATTCGTGTTTTCCAGATCCAGGACAAAATAAAGTCCTTTCTTTTCGGCTTCAAATTTAAATTGCTTCCTAATATTGACCAGCATCTGGCCAAGGGGCAAATAATCCATCTCAAACCGTATTTGGCCAGCCTCCATACGGGAAAGATCAAACAAGTCGCGGATCAGGACATTCAGTTCATTCAGGCGGCTGACACTTCGCTTAAGAAATTCTCTTTTTTGCTCTTCTGATTCGGCAATACCCTCCTGCACAGCTTCTATATAGCCCTTAACGGCAGCAAGCGGAGACCTTAAATCATGAGAGATGTCTGATAATATAGTGTTCTTTGCCTGCCTTGAGCGGTCGAGTTCTTTATTGGCCCTCTCCAGGCGGATATTTGCTTCATTCAGCTCTTCGGTCCGCCGGGCAACCCTTGCTTCCATCCTCTCATACAGATCTGCATTTTCCAAAGATATGGCTGCCTGAGAGGCAATCAATTCAAGAACCCGGAGATTTTCTTTTGTGAATGCATGCGAAATCTGGTTGTTTTCCAGGTACATCATACCCTTTACTTCACCCTTATTCAGGATCGGCAGGCAAATGAGCGACTTCAACAGCATCCTTTTGACATAAGGATCCCCTGAAATCAGACTGTTTTCACAGGCATAATCAAGAATGATTCCTTCTCTGCTCAGCTCTGCAAGTTCTATTGCCTGTTCGGACAGCATTTCTCTTCCTTGGACCGGCTCGAAGCGTTTTGGCCGTTCACCCCCACCGGCATACTCCCCGATCGTCCAAATTCCATCCCGTTTAAAGAGCAGAATCCCCCTGTCTGCTCCGCTGTAATGCATGGTAACCTCCATTAGCCGGGCCAGCAGATTTTCAAGCACTACTTCCCTGGATATGCTCTGGGCGGCGGAAACAAGGGCATACTCATCAAACTGAATGGAATGACTGGTTTCCGGTTCCTTCGGTAAGGAAATTTTAACCTTCTTCCGAAGATCATCAGCCTTGGCTTCTGCACCCCAAAGGCGATAGCATTTAAAAGCTTCTGAGAAAAAGGAACTTGCCATCCTGCTATATCCCTGCGCAGAAAAGTATCGGCCTGCACATTCATTTGCAAGGGCAGCATCCTGCAGGAAGCCGTTCTTTTCGGCTTCCTGAATGCTTTCATCATAAATATTAAAAAGATTGGAATCCCTCTTGGCAATCCTTCGGTATTCTGCTTTTAAAAGCAAGTATTTATGACGGAAATTCGACGGGGAAAGAGCTGCCCAGCGTTTCATTTTTGATATAGAGTCCTTCAGTTTAGCCAAATGAAGAGCTTTTTTCTTTTTCTGCTTTTCATGTTCATAAAAACGGACAAGCCATAAACCATGATAGAAATGGTATTCAGGGACAATGACAAGCGTCAGCCTTTTGCTGATAAGCGGTGCCAGTTTCTGAATCAGTTCATCGGCATATTCAGTTTTCTGAAAAAGATAGCTCATCTGCAGCCGGATCGTATAATGGATGATTTTTGCAGAGTCATCATCGAGCACAGGAGTAAAGGTCCAGTCATGACTCTCTTTTTCCTTCTTCAAATAGAGGACCCATTCCTCCATCTCCGTCAAAAAACCGATTGAAATAGGATATTGAATCCTATTGACGAACATGATCTGATTCCGGATCCCATCCAGCGCCTCTTCAAGCGGCGATCCTTTCATAAATAATGTGATGACGATGAATGAACTATTAGCACCGGCAAGATGGATATTTCCTGCATCCAGGCAGTATCTCTGTGAATCCGTGAGGTGGTGGAGATTTTCTGAAATCGGGTGTCTCCAGTGGCTGACAAAGCTTCCAAAGACAAACTGCACACGGCCTTTAATGCCTGTGACACCAAAATGCTGAGACAGTTTGATCGCCAGCCTGCCATAGTCGTAGCTGCCCTTGAAATCGCTGAATCCCGCGCTTAATATCAGGCTGTAATTATTGAATACAAGGGCACTTAAGTCGGTTAATCCGTTGTTGAGCGTGTAGTTTAGTGCCTTCAGCATCAGCATGGTGGCAAGATTCTGGTCTGCATGGTAGGATGGAGCGTTCAGGTTGATGAGCGTCTGCAGGATTTGCCTTTTGTCCCGGTCCACCATTTCAGGAAGGGACATTATGTCTTCTTGTGATTTACCGCTTAAAGCAAATTTTGCACGGAGAAACTCCATCACAATAGCATGTTTGCCGATGCTTGGTGCAAAAGTGATTCCGTAAAGCTTAAGGCCTTCTATTCCTGAGCTGACCGCCTCTTTCACCCTGTGCATATGAGTGAATAAAGTGATTTGCAGATTATAAATTGATAACTTCTCATAATCAGTTTTTGCATTTTCAAGCACTATAGCGAAGGTTCTTTCAGCTTCAACCAATTTTCCTGTCAAATAAAAGCATTCACCAAGACCTTTGAATATGCGGAAAGTCAGTTCATATTTCCCGTTCCAATCTTCCCCGGCGAGCTTAAGTGCAGCCTGGAAATAAGAAAGCGCTTCCCGAAAGGCAGCAGCATCCTTGGCAAGTTCTCCTGCAGCGGCATTCCATTCTGCCAGCGGAGCCCTTTCTTTCATTTCAAGCTGTTCACTGCAGATATTCAAATGGTGGACAATCTGGAAAAGGCGTGACGGTGTATTCTCCTTCATGCCGACAAGCAGCCTGCCGATTTTCAAATGGGAGGCATTCTGTTCTTCCAGGTTCATAGACTGATAGACTGCCTGCTGGACGGTATCGTGAAGGAAGCTGTACTCTGTTGGCATAGCATTCACATAGCCGCTGGAATGAATATATTTATATAAAGGATCTCTAGGGAGAATAAAGCCAGATTCAAGGGCCAGCCAAAGAGATTCAGCGAGCCACCCTGGACGGTCTTTGAACAGGAGGGAAAGCGTTTTGAAATCAAATCTGTTGCCAAAGCAGGAGGCAGCCTTTAAAACCTCTTTTGCTTTTTCAGGCAGCTTCTGGAAACGCTCCAGCATAAAACCGGATATTCCGTCATCCACTGGCCTTTCCATTATTTTTCCGATATCAGCTTTCCATTTTCTTTCTGCTGGATCCCTGGTAATGAAGCCATCCTCAAAATATGAAAATAAAAGCTGGCTGATGAACAGCGGGTTGCCCCCGGTTATCCTGTGTAAGAGCCCTCCGAGTTCCAAAACCGTTTTCCCATCATCTCTCAGGGCATTTCCTACCCATGCATAAATCTCCTTTTGACTGAGCGTGCGAACCGGGATATGATGAATCTCTGCTGCTCCTTCTTCCAGCCTGGCAAGTGTCCTTCTTACTGGATGCCTGGACCCTGTTTCATTGTCCCTGTATGCACAAATAAGCATAAAATGGGGAATCATGCCCTTCAGCAGGAGATATTCGATCAGCTCAAGCGAAGCAATATCCGCCCACTGAAGATCATCAAGAAAGAGAACAAGCGGATGCTGTTCATCTGCAAACAGGCATATAAACTGGTGGATATGAAACAAAAATTGCTGATGGGCGTCGGCTCCATTTGGCCCTTCTTCAACCTGCTCTCCCATAAGCAAGCCCAGCTCTGGAAGGACTGAGAAAAGGACCGCATAATTTCCGGTAAAGCCGTCCTTCAATTTAGATGCCCACATCGCTCTGCGGCTTTCGCTCTCAAGCATTACCTGGAGAACGAGAGAACGGAATGCTGCAATGATCGGGGCATAAGGCATCTGCCTTTGCAGCATGTCATATTTTCCGGAAACAAAATAGCCTTTTTCCCGGATGAGCGGCTTTTGGATCTCGTGTACAAGAGCCGTCTTTCCCATCCCCGGTGAACCTGGCAGGAACACGGCGCCTGTACCCCCCCGGCTGACCTCCTCAAAAACATGAAGGATTTGTGCTTTTTCATTGTCACGTCCATACAGCTTCCTTCCGGGTTCAAACAGCATACTATCATCGTCTTTCCCAAGTGGATACACTTCTTGCCGCTTCCCGGACTTTAGATTTTCGAGGGCACGGAGAAGATCGGCGCGTATCCCGAAAGCGCTGCCGTATCGATTTTCAGGCATTTTTTCAAGCAGTTTCATGATAATTGACGCAATTACAGGTGGAAGATCAGGATTTGAATCACAGGGATTCTTCATACTTTTTGCCAGATGCTCGTACACAAGCTCAAGCGGTTCCTTCGCCTTGAAAGGCAATTCACCGGTAAATAATTCGTAAAATACTATTCCTGCTGAGTAGAAATCTGAACGATAATCAACTAGCCTGTTCAATCTTCCAGTCTGTTCAGGGGATATGTAAGGCAAATGAGCCAAATTGGCCAGGCTGGCAGCGTTCAAGGAAGGATGTTCTTCTTTTAATAGCGTCGACTGGCCGAAACCAGTAATTTTAATCCTGCCATCAACGGGGTTAAAAAGGATATTTCCCGGATTGACCGATTTATGGATAATATGCTGCTGGTGTACCTGCAGGATTGCCCCGGCCAGTTTTGCTGAAATGTCCAGCATCTCTGTAAGATCGGCATTCTTGATGCTGAGTTCACTTAGTGTTATACAAGGAAAGTATTTGCAGACCAGATATGGCTTTTTTAAGTGTATGATTAACTCTTCTGCTTTTAGGATGCTGTCTTCTTCCATTTCCTTTGTAAGCTGGTATTCGTGAACAAGAGCAGCAATCTCCATATCTGACAGCACATCGTTTTTATATGTCTTTATCAGCACCTGCTCCCTGCTTTTGACCGAGTAGCCTTTCAGGAAGATAAATTCTTCATTTGCAGTTTCTGCGGCAATCAGCTGGTATCCAGGTATATTAATGTTCTCAATCATAATGGTCACCCTCTTATTTAAGCGAAACTTTAATACGGCTTTAATAAAACTTTAACTTTCCATTTTATAATATAGCCAACGAGAAGAATGGTCTGGAGGTAAAGTATGAAGAAGGAAGAGAAAACGCTCTCTTATGAACAGGATTTGTATGAATGGATATGTTTGATGGCAGAAGCAAGAAAGCTTGGCATGACGGCTGAGGAAGTCAGGGAATTCTTCAAATCCGCCAAAAACCTCAACCTCCATTGAATTTATAGCCCATGCCCCTGACTGTGATAATATATTCCGGCCGGGCCGGGTCCTGTTCGATTTTCTTGCGGAGATTGCTGATATGGACCATAACAGTCCTGATATCCCCAAAGCTGTCTTTTCCCCAAATGGAATCGAATAAATGCTCTGCACTGAAGACACGGCCGGCATTTTCAGCGAGGCAGCAGAGCAGCTGAAATTCCTTTGCAGCCAGAGAGATGGGCTTTCCCTCCCTCGTCACTTCACAGCAGTCCCTGTCAATAGCCAGCTCTCCAAATATTAATGCCCGTCCATTACTAGCAGCCTTTGGGCTTCCTGACAGCTCTTTATATCTTCTAATATGGCTCTTTACCTTTGCAACGAGCACTGGCGGGCTGAACGGTTTCGTTATATAGTCATCGCCGCCTATCCTGTGACCTATTATCTGATCTATATCATCTTCCCTTCCACTAAGGAAAAGGATCGGAACCTTTGTCTTTGTTCTGATGATGCGGCAAACCTCAAATCCATCCATGTCCGGCAGCGCCACATCCAGGATGATCAAGTCCGGCTCCAGGCTTCCTGCCAGCTGCACCGCCTCTGCACCTGTTGCTGCAAAGGCAAGCCTAAAGCCTTCCTTAGATAAATAAGCCTTTTGAATATTCTGAATGTCAGGATCATCATCAACCAGCAGAATTAATTCACCAGTCATAGCACGCTTCCCCCTTTTTAAGCACAAGGAAAAAATTAACACTACTGATATATTATAGCACTCATTAGAGGTTTTATTGTATAAATCTTCTGACAGCAGGATTTATATGTTTGATGAGCTGGTCCCGGGGTAAAAAAGGAAGGAAAGCCAATCTATCGAAGGGACTGATAAACGATGAATCGATTAGCAGCGACTTCTGGTTTTGGCATCTTAATGGAAGGTTCTTTTGTTTTCCGTTCACAAGGAACCCTGGTGCTTAATCGGTGGACTTAGAACCGATTCGGCCCCAAAGCTGAACCTTCCGTGCCCCTCTAGGGGAAACTTAGCTGCTTATGCAGCAGAAAGCGCAGGCCATATGGCTTGCGCTTTTTCTATTGAAGATTGCAGCAGGAAACCGCACTTCTTGGGGTATCAGCAAAAAAATGGTAAGATATATTTAGGAAAACTAAACAAACAAAGAAGGTTGCAACATGCAAATCATTTCAAATAATAAGGGGTTCCTGGCTGCTTTTTTCATCGCTCTTGCCGGCGGTATAATTTTTACTCTCCTTCACCTGCCGATTCCCTGGCTGCTGGGCAGTCTGACGGCCATTCTTGCTGCCAGCCGGTTCATCCCCTTCAAGCTGGAATGGCCAAGAAAGCTGAGGGACGCAGGGATCCTCATGGTCGGATACAGCATCGGTCTGACATTCACAAAGGATGCAGTCAGCCAGATGTCAGGAAAACTGCCTAGCATGCTTGCCATGACCCTGCTTACCATTGCATTCTCGGTCCTCCTTGCCGTCATCGTTTCCCGCATATCCGGAATTGATTTTCCGACGGTCCTTACAGGAAGCATTCCTGGCGGGCTTTCGCAAATGCTTGTTTTTGCAGAAGAATCAGAAGGGATTGACTTGACGACAGTTACGTTTCTGCAGGTTGCAAGGCTGCTGATGATCGTCTTCTTTGTCCCTTTTTTAGTATTAGGTCCGCTTTTATCAGGAGAAGCGGGGCCTGCTGCTATCCTTCAGGAAGAAATACCGCAATGGAGTGCCTTGTTTCCGGCTGTCATACCCTTTATCTTCGCTTCACTGGCAGGTGCTTATCTGGGGAAAAAGTTAAGGCTGCCGACACCTTATCTGCTCGGCCCCATTGTCGCAACCGCTTTGATGGGGATATATTTTACGAGAGGACCTGCGCTTCCTCCTTCCCTGCTGGATCTGTCCCAGTTTTTCATCGGCGGCCATATCGGCCTCCTTATGAGGCCGGAAAAGCTCCATCACAAAACTAAAACCATCTCACTTGCCCTTTTAAGCGGCGCTCTGCTTATCGGTTTATCCCTTTTATTAAGTATCCTGCTGGCATTCGAGTACGATCTTTCATCTGCCACCAGCTTTCTCAGCCTTGCTCCAGGAGGAATGGACCAAATGGGAATCCTGGCACACGAGGTTCATGCAGATCTGGCCACAGTCACCGGCTATCAGCTTTTCCGGATCTTTTTTATCTTTTTCGCCGTCCCCCCTGCACTGCGCTGGTATTTCCGCCTTCGGACACGCAAGAGAACGGCAAAGAGGGCCTGACTATGACCATAGCAGTTCAGATAATGTAAAAATCACAGCCCAATAAACATGCGTTTTCGTAATGTAAATAGCAGGGTAATTAACACACCAAAAAAGCCTGGAATGTCCCCAGGCTTTTTATTTTTTTGACTTTATTCAGTAAACGCTCTCAATCGCTGAATGGTAGAACTGTGATTTGCGTTAAACTTTTTGATTTTTAAACAATGAAGTCAGGTTTTCTGCAATAGAGTGTTATAGAGGGAGAAATTCCTTTTATGTAATCGAAAACGCGAAAAACAGATTGCTTTTATTTGCATAGAGGGAAAAAACCCTCTTATTTTACCCAAAAACGACTTCTGACCTGCAATTAACAGTAAAATCTCCCCTTATTGCCTGTCACTTGTTACTCACTTTGTAGTTTCCCAGCTGTTGTATCTGTTATGATCGATCGTAATTGTATGAGCAGATCAAACTCTCAAGAAAGTTAAATAACACCCTAAATGGCACGATACAATCTTCATTGCCAATGTGCTATTTGGGGTGCTTGTTTCTTTGCCATTTTAGTTGTGCTGTCTTATCAAACAACCATATGTTTTATGCACTGAAATGTATGCTGACACATATGCCATTTACAGTATTTCTACAAGAACGCTCTGATCAGGCACTCTTTAGTATTATGTTGCTTTAATTTATAGTTACAGCGTGGCTGCCCATCATCTTCCATGCTTCGGCGAAAGCTTCTTTTTCAGCCTTTCTGTCTTTCGTTCCATAAGGATCATTAACATAGATATGATCCTCATCATAGCCAGTGATCACGACACTGTGCATGTTGAATGTCACCTCTACCGCTCCCTCGGGCGTGTCCCATTTTTCAAAGGAAGCAGCCGGCGTTAAACTGGCCGTTGTTATAATCCATACGGGCGAGCCCTCACTAACCTTTTTAAGGATTTCTTCAAAGTCCCGGCCTGTCAGGTTTTCCGCCTTATCGCCGGCATAAGACTGAGCCAGCTTGAGAATGGGTCCGCTGTAGACGCCAAGTCCAGGCCCGTTGGCCATGTCACCCACAAACCCTGTGTTTGGGCTGCCATAGCTGCCGTTACTATAGCGGAGCGGGACGGTATCTATATTGTCCGCCAATTCATTTTTCGTAACCTTATATCCTTTATAATTCATAAGCATGGCTAGGCTTGTCACCTCACAGCCGTTATAAAGCCGGGGGGCGGCCATTTGGTTGAACAATGGGACATCCAGCATCACTTCCTCCTTTATAATTTCATTCTTCGTTATCGGCGCATTCTTTGCTTTACTATGTAATTCTGCTGCCAGGGCCTTTCCCGGCTGCTCGTTTTCTGCATCCATCCAATGGTAGCCTCCCAGAGTAATAGAAAGACCCACTGTGGCGGCAATAGCGATTCCCCAAGCTTTGTTCATCTGCAAATTCTCCTTAGCTGCATACATTCTAGTAGTTTTATTATTAAGTCTGGAGAGGGGACTTTCAAGAAATTTGCCTCAATTTTAAAGTTAACTTAACCCTTTCGACACAATCCCTCCCTTCTTTTCCAGTTAAGTATAGATATGGGCGCCTCTGCTGATACTGCCATCCTCCCCTTTTTTCTGCCAGTTTCGTGCAATTTCTCTTTCTATGATAGATTCCGTCTAGTTTTGTGAGCTTTTGTCAGACGGCAGGAAAAAAGACAGCACTGCGGAATATAACAGGCAATGATAAAAAGCGGCTCTAATACGTTAGGTAAAATCATGTTTTATATTCAATATAATTGAAAGGATGTTTTTTATGGAAACTCAATTTATGAAAGCTTACACGATTAAAGAGGTATCAAAGAAAATAGGAGTTCCTTCCGGTACACTCCGGCAATGGGAAAAAGATTTGAATGGCCTTCTTGTAATTCCCCGGTCCAAGCAGGGGGTGCGCTTTTTTACTGATACAGAAATTGAGCTATTGGGAAAAATTAAAGAGATGCGCGAGAAAAATCTCAGCAAGGAAATGATCCGCCATCTTATGCAGATCCACCTGGACGGGCGCGGCGAAGAAGATGCCGCCCCATTGCCGGCATCTCCTCCAGCCGTTACAAGAAGCTTTGAGGCGAATCCTGTAAATGATATGGAACTCTTTATGGAAGCCCTTGATAGCTACAAAGAAAGCTTTCTTGCTGATATCCGTGCTGAAATCAGGAATGGCATCCGAAAGGAAGTGCTTGAAGAAGTAAAAAAAGAGATTTCCAGGGGATCGGTGCACACAGTCAAAACAATATCCGATTCTATTTATAAAACAGCTGAAGGCACGAAATCCCAGCTTAAAAGCCTGTCTCACAAAATCGAACAGGTTTCAGAAGATACCTCCGAAACATTCGGAGCTTTTTCAGAAGAGGTTGCGAGGGCTTCGGAAGGCACTTCTGAGCAGATCCGCCAATTGACGGCACGTGTGTCGGATTCCTCGGAAGCGGCTTCTGAAGAATTCAAAACGATGATCCACTATATTTCAAAATCTGCGGAAATAACGAATCACGAGATTACCAGCCTCATTGATACACTGAATAAGGACCGTGATGCCTATCTTCATGCCATGAATGAAGAGAGAGAGCAATATCGGGTGGATATCAAACAGCGAGAAGATATCTTCCAGGATTTTGTCGTCGGCTTCCGCCAGGCAGCTGCTGCAGAGGAAAAGGCAAAAAAAGGCTGGAAATTCTGGAAATAAGCCTATATTCCTGATTGATCATCTGAGACATTGGCACGAAATTTCTGCAGCCTGACAGTTATTGTTATATTTTAACATCCTCTTTATGCTACGCTTATTTTATGCATTAGTACTAGCAAAGGAGCGATTAGCGTGTTTAATGGAAACCATCAAGACAACCCGGAAGCATACAGGATTTTTTCAAAAGAGTTTATCCAAAACCCTTATCCCGGCTACCGTAAGCTCAGAGAAGAACAGCCAGTCTATAAAACCGTCATGCCTGATGGACAGACAGGCTGGGTCATTACGAAATATGAAGACGCAGTTGCAGCATTGAAGGACAAGCGCTTCATTAAGGACTTTTCCAAACTTTACGGCGGCCAGATGGATCATGAGAGCATCTTTACAGAGAATATGCTCTTCTCTGATCCTCCTGACCACAAACGGCTTCGCGGTCTGGTCCAGAAAGCATTCACTCCGAGGATGATTGAAAACATGCGCGGCAGGATCAAGGAAATAGCAGACCAGCTTCTGGACAGGATGGAAAACAAGGAAGAAATCACCCTGATCGATGATTATGCTTTCCCCCTTCCGATCATTGTCATTTCGGAAATCCTTGGTGTCCCAACAGAAGACCAGGACAAGTTCAGGATCTGGTCCAACTCTTTGATTGAAGGGTCAAATGGCGAGAATTGGAATGAAATCCAGCAGCATATGAATGAATTTGTCCAGTACCTGGGCGAATGGTTTGCATTTTTGCGCGATAATCCGCGTGATGACTTGATCAGCCAGCTTATCAATGCTGAAGAAGGCGGGGATAAGCTGACAGAAAAAGAATTGTATGGCGTCGTCTCCCTGCTGATTATTGCGGGCCATGAAACCACCGTCAACCTGATCGGAAACGGGATCCTGTCCCTGCTTGAAAATCCAGATCAGCTAAAGCTTCTGAGGGAGAAACCGGAACTCATCCATAATGCCGTAGAAGAACTTCTGCGCTACAATGGGCCTGTAGAATACAGCACGTCCCGCTGGGCAATAGAGGATGTCGAATTCCAGGGGCAGACGATCAGAAAAGGCGAGCTGGTCATTGCTGCACTGAATTCTGCCAATCGCGATGATGAGAAATTTGCGGATCCGGACGTACTGGATATTACGCGGGAGAAGAGCCCCCATCTTGCTTTTGGCAAGGGCATCCACCTGTGCCTCGGTGCACCACTGGCTCGTTTAGAAGGCGAGATAGCCATCCTAGCCCTGCTGGAAAGGTTCCCGGAAATCGGTCTGAATGCTTCACCGGATGAGCTAGAGTGGCGCCCTGGCATGATTGTCAGAGGCGTTAAAGAGCTTCCTTTGAGGGTCAGATAAAAATTAAAAGCAGCACCCCTGTCAGGGTGCTGTTTCACTTTAAGATTCTGTCACTTTCAAATAAATCTCTTCATATTCCTCAAAATCCAGCACCTCGATAACGTCAGACCAATGAAGGACCGTCCCGATAAAATCCTTGATATCAAGGCCGGGCATTTCATATGTCTCATCTTTATTTACAGTGCCTGTGGCATCTTCAATGAAAGTTACTTTATATCCCCTGTCATAAGCGCTGATGCTTGTAAAGAGACAGCAGAATTCTGTATTGAATCCGGTGATCACCAGCTTTTCGACATCCATTTTCTGCAGCAGCTCTGCCAGATTCGTCTCAAAAAAGGCACTCGGGGTCCTTTTGTCAATCACATAATCTGGATAATCGGCAAATTCCCCGATGATTTCAGCTCCTTCACCTTTTTCATACAGCGGGCTTTCTTCAACTCCATCCAGATGTTTAAGGAATATGACCGGTCTGCCCCTGTCTTTAAAATCCATTATAACTTTTTCCATTTTTTGCAGTTCATCTGAAAAATCCCCTGTCGTAACAATACCATTCTGCACATCTATCACCAGCAATGCTTCCATTTTTTCTCCCCCCTAATTGGCAATCCTCTACCAATTCTTCATTAGATTCGTAATCTCCTTCTATAAATAAGAAATCCAGGGGTGATGAATGTCCATTTGCCGGATGCCTTGCTTCAGCCAATACCTTTGTTCTTTGCTGAGAAAATCCCTCGCACTATGAAAATCTGCTTGATCTTTGGGACGGGCTTTCAGCTTGAAGAGAAGTACAACTTGCGGGTTTAGATAGGGGATATCATCTTCTGTGAACAGGATGGCTTCGGCAACTGGGCAGGAAATCCCAAAGTTGCGGCGGAAGATCCACCTTCCTTCTTCACGCTCGCTCAGGAGAATTTCCGTCTGTTGATTATGTACTCTATCTACTGCGTGAATTTCATGTACCGGAAGATTGAGGTATTCTCCATTCCAGGTGATGAGAGACCCATTGACAGCCTTGCGAAACTCCCAATCTGCGAGTTGGTCCCTCAAAGCTTTCTGGTCTTCCCGGAATATGCCGATTTCCAGATCTGCATGCGGCCTGGTCTGTTTCCCTATAAAAAGATCAATCGCCCAGCCGCCCGCAACAAACCAAGGCCTCTCAAATCCGTCCATCCATCCAGCTGCTTTTTTACACTCCGGGAACATTGGCCCATTCCTCCTCTTTCTTTCAAAGAAAAAAACCGGATGGATTGCATCCGGCAGATTTCTGGACTAGCGGCTTTTTTCTTTGAGAAAGAAGCTTCCCAAAGTGGTTATGCTGGAAACCAGCATGAAGAAAAACGCAGTGCCGGCAAGCCAGGAACCTTGAAAAATCAAACATATAGCCAGGGCACTGAAAAAAATGATCAGGCTGAGATCCATCAGACCTTCCTTTGTCATAGAATTACCTGCCTTTCGTTGTTCAGTAACTCTTTGTTGTCATTTTTTCCGCTCAGACGGTCTTTTTAAACATAATGCTGAAATAATGCCATACAGCACCAGCAGGACTCCAGCTGCAAGAAAGGCTGCGGCAGCTTTTGGAATGTTTTGTTCGGAAAGGCTGTCAGCCATTTCAAAGCCCAGGAATTGTATGCCGATCCCGTCACCATCAACATCTGTCCCTAGGTGCATAAGCTCTATGCCTTTACAGGACAATGCTAAGCCTAAAATAGTCAAGAAGATTAGCAGGACAGCTTTCATTTACAGCACTCCCTTTTTTAAGGCAGTTTGTCTCTTTATTCGGGCTGGTGCATGTCATTCCCTCCTTTTTGGCAAAAGAAATAGGTTTCTGCATCCAAAATTCTGTTATAGCTCTCTTCATAGGCTGTTTGTTTAGTTTTTTCAGCGTTCCAAAGGAAAAAGAATAGAAATATAAGTGCGGCCAGGACAAAAATTGCTCCGTACATTAGATAATGCATCACAATGGATAGGGTCCTGTTTTGTTTGGGAAGGCGGTATAAAGTGAAGTGTATTTGTTGCTTGATAGAGTGCGGCAGATATGACGGCTCATTTTGCAGAATTCTTTTCAGCTGTTCATCCTTGCATTTATCATGCATTGCCGATCCCCCTCTCCTCAGAAAGATAGACAGACAATTTGGCCCTTGCCCGGTTCAGCCTTGATTTTACTGTTCCTGTGCTGATTTCCAGCAGCTCTGCAATTTCCTTGACGGAGAAATCCTCATAATAGTAAAGGATGACTGGTGCACGGTGTTTTTCATCCAGCTCACCGATTGCTTCGCTAATGCTTTGGGCCGGATCGCCGAGAAACCGGTCTGATAGATAATATTCAATATCCTCCACAGGCACGACTGTTTGTTTTTTTCTCAGGATGTTATGGCACTCATTGATGAGGATGCGCGTGATCCAGGTTTTAAAATATTTGGGCTGCTTCAGTTTGCGGATGCTGCGGAAGCTCTTCAGGATCGTTTCCTGAATGGCATCTGCACAATCATTATCATTGGACAGCAGGCCTCGCGCCACCCGGTAAAGCGATAGTTCGCAAGATTCGATCAGTCTGACGAAAGATTCCTCATTTCCTTTTTTGGCAAGAATAATGTCTTTTTCTGAAAACACATTTATCTTCCTCCCTTTGCACATTAGACATTTTTTCGAATGCAAAGGTTCCATTTTTTATCTAAATTGGGCTTAATTACTTATGGAAATTGGAGAAAAAAGGAGCTTTTTGGGCAAATGGTATTCCCGATTTCTAATCAGTCCCAGGCCTAGGCAGGCCTGAGCTTCAGCCGTTTAGGAGAAAAGATATCCGATGCAAGTATTTTGAGCAATATATTAAATGAAAGGTGAGAATGGTGCAAAAAAATGTTCATAAAAAAAGAAGGCCCAATTTCGGCCTTCTCTCATTACCTCCTGCCGCGGCCAGGTCCCCGGCTTCCATTTGAAGCTGGACCCCGGTCTCTGCGACCGCCTGTTCCATCTGAACTTCTGGAGCGCTGGCTGTCACGGCTCCGCTCCCCGCTTGAGCGTATGCCATCAGGCCTTGGGTTTCTTTCAGCAGATCGCCCACCTGACGATCTCCGGCCATCACTAAGAGAGCGCCTGTCCCCTGATCGGCGGCCATTCTCTCTCCGCTCGTCATGTGTATAGCTGCGGATTTCGCCATCGGCTCTGCGTCCTTCACTCGAACGGTTGCGCCTCTCCCCTGATCGGGTGCTGCGGACTTCCCGGCTACCCCGCCCTTCCGTCCGGCCGCCAGTCCTTCTCCGTGATTCAGCGCCGCCAGCCCTGCGGTCCCTGTCAGAACGATTTTTAGGTTTATCTCCACTGCTGCTTTTTTCCCCATCAGCTGTTGTATTGGCAGTCGCAGTGCTTTCTTCTTTAGGCAGTCTTATATTCAGCTCCTGCTCGATCGCTTTTAAAGCCGCCTCATCTTTTTCTGCGTAGAAAGTGACAGCAAGCCCGTCTTTGCCTGCCCGCCCGGTGCGGCCGATGCGGTGGACATAGCTTTCGCTGTCCTGGGGGATGTCATAATTGTATACATGTGTCACGCCCTCCACATCAAGGCCCCTGGCCGCTACATCGGTTGCGATCAGAAACTGGATTTCAGCATTACGAAACTTCTTCATGACTTTTTCACGTTTCGCCTGGGTAAGATCCCCATGAAGTTCTTCGCATGAGAACCGCTGGGACTTCAAGGCATCGTATAATTTTGTGGCCCTGCGGATCGTCCGGCAGAATATGATCGCCATGAATGGCCTGTCTTCCCTGATCCTGCTGATAAGGGCATTCTGCTTGGCTCGGTCTGTCGTAAAAATAGCCAGCTGCTCGATAGCTTTTTCGGGAACAAATGTTTTTTCAATGCGTATGCTCTCCGGCTCCTTCAGATGCTTTTTGGACAATTTCCTGATATCGTCAGGCATGGTGGCTGAAAACAGCATCGTCTGCCTTGAAGCAGGTGTCTGGCTGATAATCAGTTCCATCTCATTTAGAAAACCGATATGCAGCATCTGGTCTGCTTCATCAAGAACAAGGAACGATACCTCATCAAGCTGGACAGTCCCCCTCCTGAGATGATCAAGAAGGCGGCCAGGCGTGGCCACTACAATCTGTGTCTGTCTTTGCAGCTTGTGCAGCTGTTTCTCGACATCCTGGCCCCCGTACACGGCCAGCACATTCAAGTCAGGCATGTCTTCGATCAGCTTTTTCACTTCGGATGTGATTTGCAGGGCGAGCTCTCTTGTCGGCGTGACAATCAATGCCTGCGTGCTTCCATTTGAAGGATCAATTTTTTCCAGGATGGGAAGAATGAACGCCAGCGTTTTTCCTGTGCCTGTCTGTGCCTGGGCGATGATATCCCTGCCTTCCAATACGATTGGAATCGCTTTTTCCTGGACAGCTGTCGGTTCATCGATTCCCTGGGCGGCCAGTTTATGTATAAGAGGATCTGAAATCCCAAGATGTTTAAAATTCAATCTAATCCCTGCTTTCTTTTGGACAATACTCCTATTATCTGCGATAGCTTCATCAAATAGCAACCTTTATCGGACCGTAAAAGAAAAAAGAGACCCGGGAGGCCTCTATAGGACAGAAGAATGCATAGCACGCTTAGTTTTCAATAGGTCATTGATGACAATCTTATCCGGAGGACTGATATTTTCAGGCAGCTGCTCCAACGGGAAAAACTCGACCTTCACTGCTTCCTCAGGATCTGGTTCAGCCGTTCCGTGGTATTTCGTGCAAATATAAGCAGCAATGACATTATAAACTTCGTCGCCATGAGGATACTTATAATATAATTCCTCGCCGGAATATACTTTGAAAAATGAAAGATCTTCTGCATGAAAGCCTGTCTCTTCCTTCAGCTCCCTGAGTGCTGTGCTTTCTAGTGATTCTCCCGGCTCAAGCGATCCGCCTGGAAGGCCCCAGCAGCCGTTATCCTTTCGCAGCTGCAGCAGCAGCCTGTCCATTCCATCCAATAGCAGGACACTGCTTCCCGCAGCAATAAGCGGCCGTGTCCCTACCATCTTTCTTAAATCCATTATATACCCCATGATTTTCCCCCTATATTAGTTTGGCAAGCTATGAACATCCTGCTAAATCCATTTAGAAAACCAGGCAACATAATAAGCAGCGGGCAAGAATAATGCCTGTGCAAACAGCGTCCCGGCGAATTTACTTGTCACCATGGTCAGTGAATAGCTCTTCAAATACACATAGCCGGCCTTTTTATTGGCGACCCTATCGGCGAGTATAGACGCTTTCGGATCAACAAAAAGGGTCAGCATAATGGTGGCGAAGCCATTGATGATGCCTGATGACATCATGGCTGCCCCCTGGTATTCAGGAGCCAGCGCCGAAGCATACAGTGCCGCAAGGATGCCCACTGTATAAATCCCGGAAATCAGGACATTAACGGCAAACAAGCGTTTAGGCACCGTCTGATAAGTGATGCCGTCCAGATAAGAGAGCCTCGGAAAACGGAAGCAGGCAGCTGTTTTTTTGAGGCTTGCTATTGTAAACCCTTTTTTCAGCACTTTGCTATATGATCCTTTTTCTTCCGACAGCTGGACAATGGTCCTCGAAAAAATGCCGATGAAGGTTGGGAACAGCATTATGCCGAGCACGACCCCGGCAGATGAGACGAATAAAAGGAATCGGTATTGGTCCTCCAGAAAGCCAAGCTTGTCCCCTTCAGGAGCTAAATCGGCCAATTTTGCTGTCATCGGCTGCTGAAAAAGAGTGGAAAACCTGGATATAAGGACAATCGAGCTGAAAAGGGACAAAGCAGTGGCAATAAGGCCGACCCTTGCCCCTGACAGCCTTGCCGAATAAGCCAGTGTTTCTACAGCCGTGATGACCAGCAGAAGCAGGGCTATGATAAGGAGTTTTCCTGTAATGAAAGCCGCCATGCTCCACCCTCCTTTTTATTTTATTTTAAACCAAAAGGAAGATGATGGGAAATATTATCTTTAAAAGTTAGCTTTATAAAGTTCCATGTTTATAATACTGATAAAAAATAGGACTTCATGATTAGCGGAAGTTCCATTTTGCAGGAATTGCTTGCTAAACTGACGGACCCGATCGAAAAATCTATGTAAAAAAAAATCCGCGCCACCCCATAAAAGGACCGGACCTTCCCGGACCTGAATGAGGGGATCGGTGACAGGCACAAAAATAAGCGGAGAAACTCCCGCTTATTTTTAAAGCTTGCTGCTCAAGGATCCATTGAATCATCTTATCAACAATAGACTTTAACATAGCCTAAAACTTCATTTCCATCACTGTTGATATATCATGAAAGCCAATTTTCTCGTACATCCTCTTGGCGGGATTTCCCTGAAAAACATTCAGCTGTACCTTTTCATATCCCTCCCGCCTGAACACTTCTACCGCGTGGGACATCAGCATCCTTCCAACCCCAAGCTTTCTGTAGGGCGGGAACACATAAAGAGAATACAAAAATGCCGCATTGTTTCCATTTACAGGATTCGTATCCCTTCCTGCCATCAGCCAGCCAAGGATATTGTAATCATGGACTGCCACATAAAAGAATGCCCCACTCTGCAGCGCCGGAATAAATGCACCCAATCCCTTTTGGGGATCATTCTGAAGATGCCCCATTGAGCTTTCCTCCATCACATGCACGGTTGTATATAGCAGCTGTTCTGTTTCAGTCCGATTTGCTTTTCGTATAAACAAAAGGCAGCACCCCGTTCATTTGCTTTCAGCATAATATATGCCGGACAAATGCCCATGGTGCCGACAATCCTGTTTCAGCCGGTATTTTCAGTTGGATTTGAATCCCAGACCTTTTTCTTCATTATTATCACCGCAATGGCGATTAAAGCAATGATGCCCAGGCTAACGAAAAATCCGGGACGGATATTCTTTTCAAGCAGAGTGCCGCTGACGGCTGCCAGGATCAGCAGCAGTGCCGCCGAACCCATCAATTTACTCCAAATCTTCGCTTTGAGAAGCTTAAATGAAGAAATGACGATAAAAAACCAGTTATATAGAAGCAGTATCCCTGCCGCTGTTGTAATATACTCATAAATCTTACCCGGCAAAAGCAGGGCGGTGATAATGGATAACAGCAGCCCGACAGAAGCCAGCCCCAGGGATGGCAGGGGCAGATCCTTCATTTTCTTGATTTTTTTTCCGAAGAAAGCCGGTGCATCCCCATCCTTAGCCAGTGTCACAAGAAGATTGGTCACTCCGAAGAGTGAAGCAGTCATGGTTGAAAACCCGGCAATGATGATTGCCCCGTTAAAAACATGCGGAAAGAATGGCAGATGATTTTTCGACAAAGCCGTAATGAACGGGCTTTCTTTCTCATGGAAAGCATCAATCGGCACCATCGCGACAGCAAGCCCCAGAGAGATCACATAAATAGATGCCAGGAGGATCAGCATCACACTCCCCGCCTTTGGTGCATCTTCCTTCTTTTTCAGCTGCATGGCCATCAGCCCGATGACTTCAATCCCCCCATAGGCATAGAAAGCATAAATAAGGGAAGACCAGAAGCCTTTAAAGCCGTCTTCAAAAAAAGCACCTGCAGAGTCCGGGATCCCAGGGCGGTCCGCATCGCTGTGCAGCCAGCCGAACATGGCGGCTGCCGCCAGAATGATGAACATGATGATGGCTGCCGTTTTTACGACTGCCAGGATATCCTCTATCTTATCAAAGCCTTTTGTACCAGTCAGTACAACAAGGATGGACAAAATGGCATAGCCGGCTGCAAATACCCATAAAGGCACATGCGGGAACCAGAAACGCGACAATATGGACAAGGCTGTCAGCTGGCTGCCCATGATCAGGATATTGGATGTCCAATAATTCCATCCGCAGCTGAAGCCGGCCCATTTTCCATAAGCCTTTTTTGCGTAATAGCAGAATGAACCTTCCTGCGGGTCTTTTGCAGTCATCTTTGCAAGCAGGTTAAAAACAATATAAGTTCCAAGTGCAGCCAGTATGAACGAAAAGACGATGGAAGGGCCAGTAATCTTAATGCCGATGGCTGAGGCCAGGAAATAGCCTGTCCCGATTGTACAGCCAACCCCTGTCAAGGACAGCTGCCACCATTTCAGATTTCCTTCCTTCCCTCCCTTGCTTCCTTTTCCTGAACTGCTTGGATCACAACTAGCACTGCTCATTTTCTGCCTCCCTCTTAGAGAAAAATGAATTATTGTCATTTATCCGACAAACACTATACAAGATTATCGTTTCTAATCTTCGGCCAGAAAATCCGGTGAAATAAATGGAATCAGGGAGGTGTTGTTTGTGTTCGAGAATAAAAATAGGAAAATGATTGGTGCAGGCGCTATTCTCTCAAGCTTTTTCAGCCTGATCATTATTGGAATGACGATTTATCATCATCTGAGGATTGAGGAATTAATTATGAGGGTTCAGAACGGACAAAAGGTGAATTAAAGGCTTGTTTTTCTTTTTTACGTGGCTGGAGGAGGAGTGACATTTTGAGGTAAGTCTGGAATCAGGCTGAATAGAGTCATGACTCCCCTTTTGGCAGTCGGATCGTGCATCTCAGGAGCCTGTTGGGGTACATGACTTCCCTTTGCACGGCCGGGTCATGTATCCCAGGAGCCTGTTGAAGTACATGACTTCCCTTTGCACGGACGGGTCATGTATCCCAGGAGCCTGTTGAAGTACATGACTTCCCTTTGCACGGCCGGGTCATGTATCCCAGGAGCCTGATGAAGTACATGACTTCCCTTTGCACGGCCGGGTCATGTATCCCAGGAGCCTGACGGAATACAGGACTCCCCTTGCACTGCCGGCTCATGTACCTCAGAAGCCCAATGTAATACAGTACAACCCGTTAGAATGGGGAGTCATGTACCAGCCCTGACTTCCCCTCCCTTCTCATAGAACCGCCATAGCCAATATTACTATCAGTTCAAACAAAAAAGCCACAGCCATCAAGGCCATGACTAATCGCTATCTTCACTTACAAAACTCAACCCCCCGGAATAATACCCTGCTACATCAGGATGACTTTCAAGCTCCTTCCTCCCTTTTTCTGTCAGGGAATAGGTTCCGCGGCTGATCCTTTCAAACCAGCTGTAGTAGTTTTTATGAAGGATTGATTGGGTTTTATCACCGGTGCCCATTTCGCGGAGCTTCTTTGGCGACAAGGGGCCAAAGCGCTTCAGGCAGCAGGCGATGTGGATGCAATTTTCTTTATAGGCGGTCATGATCTTTGTCTGGGTGACTCCTCCAACATTATAGAATCCGTTCCGCCCGTTGATTTCAGAAAGCAATTTATCCTTCCTTTTCTTGTTGAGGCGGGAGCTTTTTTTGCGGTCGAATGCTCCCGGTTCAATCTGAATCTCCATTTTGGCGGAGCCCGCCTGGAAAGAAACTAAGATAAGGCCGAGCTCAAGCCGCCGGATGAGGTGGCTGATATCATTCCACTTTTTCGAGCGCAGCCTGTACTTTGGCTTTGGGATCGCGATATACACCTGGTCGGACAGCTTTTGCCTTTTGGCCGCCTGCACCAGCAGCTCGACTGTCAGATTGAGCTTCAGCTCAACAATAATGAGCTCCTCTTCTTTCACAGCCACAACATCACAATCATGAACTTCTCCATAAACCTCGTAGCCGAGTGCAGAAAAATGCTTTTGTATGGGTCTGTATAAATCTGCTTCATATCTTTTCAAATTTGTGTTTTTCATTGCTGCTGCCTTTCTGTCTAATGGTTTCTCTTAAAGAAGTTCGAGGCAGCTATAAGGAGGATTCCTACTATAATGACAGGTATGGACAGATTGCTTACAGCTTCCGGCACATCCCCGATATCAAGCAGCGGATTGACGGCAAAACCAGCTGCAAAAAGGGCCATGCCAAGGAAATAGAGTGTCTTGCCTGTTTTTGAAAGGCGATTGATCATTATTATTTGCCTCCTTTATACTAAACGGCTTTAGTAGCCGGCATCTCCCTTTGTTGATGATTCATGCGGTTAAGGAGGCTGCCGGCCGAAGCAGCCAGAATCTGCTGAAACAGCATGCCCATGATAACCGGAACTGCGACCGGGGCCGGAAAATAGGCAATGGCCAGAACGGCACCTGCACTGATGTTTCTCATGCCGCTGTTATAGGTAAGCGAGATAATTCCTGCTGTTTCTTCTTTCATGACCCTCCCTGCAAGAAAACCAAGGAGGTAAGCAGTGATAGAAAGCATAAGGACAGCAGCTGCTATCCCCCCCAGTTTGCTGGACAGAGTCTCAAGATACGGGGCAATCGCTGAACTGTTGATGGCGACCACCACCCCGATGCCTATTTTGGAAAACGGTGATAGGAATGGATTCAATTTTTTCGGGGCTGTGCCTTTAGACAGCTGGTTGGCTGCCATCCCCGCAATGGACGGGAGCACAATCATCCAAATCAGCCCTCCCATCATATCGGCCGCATTCATTTCTACCGATGCACCTGCAAAGAGATGCAGAATGAATGGCACTGCAAACGGGGCAATCATAGTGTCGACAAGAATGATGCATAAAGTCAAGAAGGTCTTGCCTCTATAAAGAGTCACCCAGACGAGGCTGGTGATGCCGGTTGGAATGACAAAGGAAAGGATCAAACCTGTCTTAGTGTAGTCATCATCCGGGAAAAACAGGGCTCCAGCGCCAAATGCTGCTGCCGGCATCACCAGGTGAAGGAGCAGCAGGCAGATGATGATCGGAAGCGGATGCAAAATGACCTTCTTCAAATCGCTGAAGCTTGAGCCGAGACTTCCGGAAAATGTCATGAAAGCAAATAGCCATGGCACGATAAAGACAAGATGATGAAGCTGATCTGCAAATGTAATGCCGAAAAGGACGGCCAGAGGCGTCATGAACGGCATGAATTTTTGTAAAAATCGGTTTAGCTTATCCAGCATAATTTCTCCTCCGGCCTTTGTGGTTTAAAAAGAGGGTGAACGGGTATTACCCTTTTGGGGCTGGAGGATTTCCGCCTAGTTCATCGATCAGCCTTTCAGCTGTCCTTCTATACATATTGCCCATATGGACGAGCGAGAGGATCAGGAGGATTTGTTCAAGCTCGCTGCTTCCTGCTTCCAGCTCTTCTGCCTGTTCGCGGGCCAAGCGGCAGCGGAGCGGGACATCTTCTTTAAAGCCGGCCAGATTCTGTTCTGCCAGCTGGAGATAGCTGCTGTAAAATTCCTCGATCCGGAGATTCCCTTTCAATGCTTTATTATTCGCCCCATCCAGGGTCTGTTTGATATCCTGGATGGACAGGGAGCCTTTAAGCTGATAGATGAGGCTGATCATCATAAGCTGTTCACGGGAGTATTTTTTATTTTTGACCGGGGTAAACAGCTTTCCTTTGGCATAATTGTTGATCATCGTTTTGGTGAGGACCTTTTCCCCTTCATTGCGGGTGGCTGAACCAAATGTGTTCTCAAAAAGCTGGATCACCTGATCCATATACAGATCAATGCTTGGAAGCTCTTCAGGCAAAAGCTGCCTTTCAAAGCCAAGGGATTCGATCAGTTCTGTCATATTGTTTTTATCCATATTGTTTACCCTCTAGCTTTCTATGTAGTACGCTTCCTTTATTTTACCATAAGTGAGAACTATTTGTTGACGAGAAGGGATAATCGTTATATTATGATAAGTAGTTATCAATACTACGTATCGTTATGTAAGGGGGAATTGTCATGAATTCTTATATCCGCGAGCCAATCAACGGGCTCACACATCTTGCTGGCGCCATCCTGTCGTTCATCGGTCTGCTGGCAATGGTCATCAAAGCCTCGATGGTCACATCATCTGCCGTTGCAATCGCATCCTCTATCGCCTTTGGCGTAAGCATGATCCTTTTGTATTCTGCTTCAGCCACGTATCATATGGTGATTGCGAAGGACAAGGTAATCGCTTTCCTGCGCAGGCTTGACCACTCAATGATCTTTGTTCTGATTGCCGGGTCTTATACTCCCTTCTGCCTAGTGAGCCTGAACGGGACGACAGGCTGGGTCATTTTTTCCATTGTCACCCTTGTAGCCGTCTGCGGCGTCATTTTCAAAATGGTGTGGTTCAATTGCCCAAGATGGCTTTCAACTGTCCTGTATATCGCAATGGGCTGGATCATTGTATTGGCTTTCTCGCCGCTTTCAGAAGCCATGTCCTTTCATGGCGTATTCCTTCTATTGCTTGGTGGGATCTTCTACACGGTCGGAGGCATCATCTATGCAGTCAAGCCAAAGTTCCTGGAATTCAAACATATGGGCTTTCACGAAATTTTCCATGTCTTCATTATGATGGGCAGCATGGCCCACTTTCTCAGTGTTTACCTTTATGTGCTGTAAGCGAAGCTGAACGGATTATCCGTCGGCTTTTTTTATTGCCTTTTACACCAGGCCCTCAGTTATACTTATGCTGTTTATTTAGTAATGCAAAACCCTTAAATTCCTGTTCGCCTTTTGATGAGATTTCAGACAGCTCTTCCTGCGTCTGCCCCAATGCTGAAAGAACAGAACCGGCAGCCTGAATCCAGCTTCCTGATGTATCGAGCGATTTGCCGTCATTCCTCACTGCTGCGTCCGGATGTGTTAGAAAGGTGCTGAGGAAAAGCAATGTGCCGAAGGCCTGAAGGGAATTGCCGATAGCCTGCAGGAAACTGCCGATGATTTGAAAGGTTCTCCCTTCTGCTGTCGGATCATTCAGTTCGTCCCCAAGCACAGTAAGAGATCCGAGTGCCTGAATCAGATTTCCTGTAATGACCAGCTTTAACTCGCTTTCTTCTCCGGGATCTAAGACTAGTCCGGCAATTACGGATAAATTGCCGGCCGCCTGCAGTTCATTGCCTATTTTCTCCAAGGAAGGACGGTCTTGTCCGTCCGCCTCCAAAGCGCTTCCTGCAGCCTGCAATTCATTGCCTATAATAATCAGTGCCTCGGCGGCGCTGTCATCCAGAACAAGCCATTCAGACGTACCAATCGCGGCTATGATCGTCCCGGCAGCCTGTGTCCAGGCACCGGCAATCTCCTTTTTTTGATTTTTCATAACAGATTCCCGCCTGTTCTGCTGCTGGCTTACCAGGGGGCAGATGTCCGCCCTTTCACCAGTATATTCAAGAGCTGCTCAGCTGGTCAGCTTTCTGTTTAGTTTAAGCTATTATTTCTTATAGCCATATTTTTTTGGGGAGAGTATAATAGGGAATAAAATTCAGTATATTGGGATAATTAGACCAGAAAGGAGCTGGCTATGAAAGAAATAATGATCGGCATTCTTGCTTCCGTGTTTTTTGCGGTCACATTCATTCTGAACAGAACGATGGAGCTTGCAGGCGGGAGCTGGCTTTGGAGCTCCTCCCTAAGATTTATGTTTATGGTTCCTTTTCTTGTCATCATTGTAGCTTTGCGCGGTAATGGAAAGCAGCTATGGGCAGAAATGAGGAAACATCCTTTCTGGTGGCTGTTGTGGAGCTTTTTTGGATTCGTCCTTTTTTATGCCCCCATCACCTATGCGGCAAGCTATGGGCCAGGCTGGCTTGTTGCCGGTTCCTGGCAGCTGACGATCGTCGCTGGCACCCTGCTTGCCCCCTTATTTACTTCAGGCAGCATTGAAGGAAAAAGAAATAAAATTCCCTTTAGGGCCCTTTGCTTTTCGCTTATCATACTGGCTGGTGTCATCCTGATCCAGCTTCAGAAAGCAGACACTTTGTCTCCTGCTGAAATGGCCGCAGGAATCCTGCCGGTCGTAGTGGCAGCCTTTGCCTACCCGCTCGGAAACCGGAAAATGATGGAGCTTTGCGGAGGAAGGCTTGATACCTTCCAAAGAGTGCTGGGCATGACAATGGCGAGCCTCCCTTTCTGGCTCATCATCGCAGGTGCCGGCTACGCAAGTGCCGGACTTCCTTCCTCAAGCCAGCTTTTGCAGACCTTCATTGTCGCCATTTCATCAGGCGTTATTGCGACAACCTTGTTTTTCATTGCAACTGACCGGGCGCGCCATGATCAATCAAGGCTTGCAGCAGTGGAAGCGACACAGTCGACACAGGTGCTGTTTGTGATGGCAGGTGAAGTTCTCCTGTTTTCTGCACAGTCTCCTGACACCCTTTCTTCAGCAGGACTGCTGGTCATTGTAATCGGAATGGTGCTGCACAGCCGGTTCTCGCAATCTAAGGCTAAGCCCTCTCTGGCAATTCCTGCTTCACCTGTTAAAAAACAGGCTTGAAAACCCAAAGGACGAGACATTTCAATTGTCTCGTCCTTTTTCTGTTATTGAAAAATCATTGCTTTTATCCCCTGCAAGCATCCGGTGGAACGGGCATTTGCTAAGTGCACTGTCATCATCCCTTAAGAAATATTGCTGCCACTCATAATTATTATCGCTTCCATAACTGTTTAAATGAGGATGGGCTCCGATACTGTCGTAAGCTGCCAGCCGATCGCGAATTTTGCTTTTTACTTTAGAAGCACGCTCCGGGGCCGAATTGAACTCATCCAGCACCCAGCGGGGTGTGATTGCAAGCATGAAATAGGGAAAATATCTGCTTTGCCTTTTTACGTGCGCAGGTGTGGCGCAATACATGAAATACTGTTCTCCATGGCTGCAGAACTCCCAAAGCGGATCGTGAGGGTCCTCTGGAATATGGTCCGGCCATTTTTCCCTGTCCCTTTCTGCCAAAAGGTTCATCTGCTGCCAAAAAAGGGTTTCAAACTCCTCCACCGTCCCCTGCTCAGCCAGCTGTTCATTTGTTTCAAAAAAGACAATGAGCGAAGTATAACTGCCAAAGCTCCTTGAAAGTACTGTAAACTCCCTCATCATTTCTGCCAATTCGCCTGCTGAAGAAATATTCCGCGGATCTCCGGCAAATCCATAGCGCAGCTGCTGAAGGGCATGACCCTGGGTAGCCGGGATACAGGGGAATCGGTCTTTTTTATTGCCCAGCTTTGCCTGGAATGCCCTCAGTGCATCTTCTTCCCAGCAGTCTGTTTTTTTTAAGCCGGATATGTCGCTGATTAATTGCATAATCATCCCTGCCTCCTGTTTGCTTTTTCATCTTATTCAGGATGGGCCGTAAATGGGTTTGTACAGCGGAAAACCGGGCTTATACAGCGGAAAATTGAATACCCGTTTCACAGTTGGACAATACTGATAAGGTTTTTTACTAACTTAAACCAAGGAGATCATAATGGAACATATCGCTTACACCCAATCTGCCGAAAAAGTTTTGAAGCTCCCTACAAGTGCACGGCCATTGGTGAATCCTGATGATGTGTGGGTTCCAGAAGGGTACAAAGTGGAGGTGGCCGCTGCCGGCCTGTCCTTTCCGACCGGGATGGGATTTGCGGAGGACGGCACACTTTACATATTAGAAGGCGGAAGCACATGGCCGACAAGGCCTGCTCTCCCGCCAAGGATTTTAAGCCTGGATCCTGGTGGAATGCTCGATGTTTTTGCGGTGGAGACACTTGGCGGACCGCGCGGAGTCGTCTGCAGGGACGGGAAACTCTATGTATCCTGCAAAGGCGGCTATCTTGCACGCATTGTGGCATATGACAGAAAAACGAAGGAGCGCACCGTCCTTCATGAAAAAATACCAAGCGGCGGCTGGCATGAACCCGGAGGACCCGTTTTTGGGCCGCATGACGGATTATTGTATTTTGCCAATGGATCGGTTTCCCAAAACGGCGTCTGCCTCCCTGCAGGCTTTACAGTAGATTTGGCGAAACACCCCGAAGCCCATGATGTCCCCGGAGCGGATATTACCTTGACAGGGCATAATGTCACATCCCGAAACCCTCTCATGCCCTTCCCTTTCTTAACAGAGACAGGCGCTTTCAAGCCATTCGGGACACCAGCGCAGAAAGGGGAAAAAGTCAAAGGGGAATTATGGTGCTCAACGGGCCTCTGGAGATCTAATCCGGATGGAAGCGAACCTGAACTATTGGCCTGGGGACTCAGAAACCCATATGGATTGGCTTTCAGTGAAGAGGGCGAATTATATGCTTCAGACAACTGCCTGGAGGAAAAAGGCGAACGGTCGATCGCCGGCGACCCTGATAGAATCTGGCATATCCGCAATGCCAAAACAAAGCATGGAACAGTAAAAACACCTGACTGGTACGGTTTTCCCGATTACCGGGCAGATGGCGTGCCTGTATGGGATGAACGCTGTAAGCCGGCAAAAGGCAAGGCTGCCGAGCAGCTGATTGAGAATCCGCCTGAATGGGCCGGCCCTCCGGTTTACCTGGAGAAGCCTCATTCGGCCATGACGAAAATGGAGTTTTGCACATCCGATTTCTTTGGTCACCGCGGGAAGCTGTTTGTAACAGAATGGGGTACCTACGCTCCCCTCAACACCCCGCACGAGAAAGACCTTAATAACGGATTCAGGGTGGCGATGGTTGATGTTAAAACAGGAACTTCCGAGGTATTCCTCCGCAACCGTGCCCCTGGTGCCGCTTCCTATTCAGGCACAGGCGGAATAGAAAGGCCGGTTGACTGCAAATTTCATCCGGACGGAAAAAGCTTGTATGTACTTGATTTCGGATACTCCCCTGTGACAAAAGGATATATTCAGGCATATGGCCATACGGGAGTGTTATGGAAAATAACAAAAGAATGATTGGAGGGTATGAATATGCAGGAACAAAAGGCCATTCTTATTGAACTGGGTGAGGATTATATTGAAATGCAGAAAAATGAAATGGAAAAATGGTTTGAACATATCCTCACAGCCCAAACCGCTCTTGAGGTTATGCTGGCAAAAGCTGTGCCCGCAATCAGGGAGCCCCATATCAGGGAAGCCATTGAAAAAATCCAGGAATCACAGCAGCATCATGCGGAAAGTGCGGATAATCTTTTTCGCTTTATCGGCCGAACAGCAGATGACCGTAAAGACCGGATTCTCGGCACGGTGATCGGCAAAGTGGAGGAAGCTTTATTATCTTTTCAGGACTTCCTCGCAGGTGCAAAAGGTTCCTGGCAATCCCTGCATCACCTTCTCCTGTTAAACCAGCAGGCAATGGGCGCTTTTGCTGTTGGTGAACAGCTCGGTCTTTCTGTCGGGAGCAGAGAAGTTGCCGACGCATGCTTTCTGATCGTCCATGATAAAACGATGCACCAGCTGCTTTTGCAGGAATATATGCTGGAGATGGCTCCTATCTCAATTTTATATAAAGAACAGGTATAATCCCGCACAGAAGCGCATTGCCTATAAGGGGGTGGAAAAATGAGCAGAAAATGGTTTCCGGGAATATCAGCGGCAGAAGAGATGTCCTACCATTCGAGTACGGTCAAAATGGTGATGGGCGCGATCCTTGGAGGCTTGGCGGCAATATTCCAGTCAGCAGGGCTTTTCGGGGGTGCAGGCTATGCGCTCAGCATCCTGACCACATGGCCAATCATTATAGCCTGCTTTCTATCGGTGCGGATCGGCCTGCTTACATATTTGCTCACAATTATGATGCTTGCTGTCCTCCAGCCTTCTGAGCTTTTCGTATTCCCATTTACCACCGGCTTGCTGGGCATCAGCATCGGCATTGCCCTCAATAAGCTGAAACATACTTTTACTGCCGTCTTATTAGGGGCTGCCTCCCTGACAGCCGGTATCTTATTCCTTTTGTATGTAGTGGGTTTTCCGATTCTTGGCCCTTCCCTGTCAGGTTATTCCGCATTGCTGACCGTCGGACCAATATTCCTGTTTGGCCTTGCCTACAGCAGCATCTGGCTCTGGCTATCACTGGCAGCAATGAAGGCCCTTAACCGGACAGTACGGAAGAAATCGCCTGAGCTGACATGAAAAAAGGCTGCCATTCAAGGCAGCCTTTGATCATGGACTTCATCTTGTCCTTCTTCAGCTTTACGGGCAAAGTATTCTTTCAGCATGGCTTTGTTTTCAACAATATCTTCTAGTGTATACTGATCCAGCACCTTTAAAAAACTTTCAAGCGCATGGTTTAAGATGTGCTTCAGAGAACATACCGGAGTGATCACACATTTATTTTTATGGTCAAAGCACTCAACAAGATAAAAATCCTCTTCTGTCTTCCTGACGATCTCCCCAATATTGATTTCCGCCGGGAGCTTAGCGAGCTTAAATCCGCCGTTGCGGCCGCGCACTGTCCTTATATAGCCCATCTTTCCAAGATTATAGATGATTTTCATTAGATGGTTCTTTGAAATATCGTAAGCTTCAGCGATTTCTTTTATGTTGACGAGCTTATCATTTTGATGTGATGCGAGATATATTAATACTCTTATTGAATAATCCGAATAGGTTGTAAGCCTCATGATTTTCCCTCACATTCTGTTCTCCCCCCCATCTTATCATAATTGTGAACAAATCATAAACTTTGCTGTCCTGCCCTCCAAAAGATGTATTTGCAATATTGCTTTTTAGTTATTTGGCCACTAAAATAAAGATGTATTCAAAATACTACTTAAGCAAAGAAGGGATTCAGCAATGTTATCTCGAAAAACAATTGACACTATCGTATCAACCGTTCCTGTATTGGAAGTGAAGGGGACGGAAATAACAACCGTTTTTTACCGCAACTTATTTTCAAGCCATCCTGAGTTATTGAATATCTTCAATCATGCCAACCAGCAGAAAGGCAGGCAGCAGACCGCTCTTGCCAATACAATCCTGGCAGCCGCCGTTTATATTGATAACCTGGAAGCAATCATCCCTGCAGTGAAACAAATTGCCCACAAGCATAGAAGCCTTGGAGTCAAGCCGGAACATTATCCGATTGTAGGAGAACATCTTCTGGGAGCAATCAAAGAAGTGCTGGGCAATGCGGCAACTGATGAGATCATCGGAGCATGGGCAGATGCCTATGGCGTAATCGCCGACGCCTTTATCGGAATCGAGAAGGAAATGTATGAAGAAGCAGCCAGCCAGCCTGCAGGCTGGGAAGACTTTAAAGAGTTTACAGTTACAGATAAAGTAAAAGAAAGCGATGTTATTACCAGCTTCTACTTAAAGCCTTCTGACGGTTCAACTGTACCAGCCTTCTTGCCTGGCCAGTATATTACAGTTCGCATTGGCATCCCCGGTGAAGAATATCTGATGAACAGGCAGTACAGTCTTTCAGCAGCACCTGGCAAAGACTATTTCCGGATTTCTGTCAAACGGGAATCAGAAGAAAATACACCTGAAGGCAAGGTCTCCAATTACCTTCATGATGCCGTTGAAGCAGGCAGCATTATAGAAGTGACGGTCCCAGCCGGTGACTTTGTACTTGCAGCAGATGCTGATGAACCGGTTGTGTTCCTTAGCGGCGGTGTCGGCATCACTCCTTTCATGAGCATGATCAATTCTATTGCTG
This sequence comes from Bacillus sp. MMSF_3328, assembly GCF_030733525.1. NCBI lineage: Bacteria > Bacillati > Bacillota > Bacilli > Caryophanales > Bacillaceae > Bacillus > Bacillus sp. MMSF_3328. Next base: position 132,648 of record NZ_JASHIV010000002.1, read on the forward strand.
AACAAAACCCGGGACGCAAGGTAGAGTTTATAAATGCCTCCAGAAGCAGCAGTCACCAGCCCTTCAAAGAGGAACTTTCCTCACTTGAAGCTGAACTTGAAAACAGCAAGCTTCTGTATGTATACGAAAAAGCTAAGGAAACTGACCGCCAGGATGCCCGCTTTGCTAAAGAAGGCTATATCGATGCAGACTTCCTCCGCGAAATCCTGATTGATGGCGCAGACTATTATGTATGCGGGCCGGTGCCATTCCTCCGTGCAATTGTCAAAGGATTAAAAGAGCTGCATGTTGAAGAATCGAAGATTCACTTTGAATTCTTTGGTCCGTCATTGAATCTGGAAGTATAGGAATATTTGAAAAGAAAGAAGCCGGCGTCCCTTGATGGGCTCATCAGCTTCTTTTTTTTTGCGGTTTGAGAGCATATCTAGCGGCGGAGCTTGGGTACTCTCCGTGTGAAAAGGAGAAAATGCGGCTATTTTGGTGATTTTCAGGGAAATTCCGGCTGTTATTGTAAGCAGTCTTACAATATTGTAATTTTATTGAGTTGACAGCCGTAAGTGCTGGCTGCCTGGTTGGCTGACCCTTAGGAGCAGCAGCCAATTTCCGTTTTTTAATCGAAGTTCGGATCATTTCAATCATTTGCAGGATTATTTTAATCAATTCGCCCGATAATTCAATCAAACTGCCAATTATTCTACCACCAGGGCTCATTCGGCGGTTTCGATGGATCCCCGGCACAGCTGACCTTTCCTGAGCAGCAGCCAATTTCCGTTTTTTAATCGAAGTTCGGATTATTTTAATCATTTGCAGGATTATTTCAATCAATTTTCCCGATAATTCAATCAAACTGCCAATTATTCTACCATTTCAACAAAATCAGGGCACATTCAGCGGTTCCAATAACTCCCTTGCACAAACCCAGTTGCCTCAAATGATTTCGCCAACCTTGGGACAGCATCACCATACCGCCTCACTATCTTCCCTCACACTCTCCGCCATCCTCCTTATTTCCTCCGCCTTTTCCTCCTGCTTACTCTCGCTCAATCGGTATTCGTCCTCCAGCAGGCTCCAAAGCAGCCGGTCTTTTTTTTCGGCGGGAAGATCCAGCCTCTTTATGACCAACCGGCAGTTCCCGAGGAATTCTGTATACACTGACCATGTCTCGTCAAAGAGCACCTCTAATTCTTTTTTCAGCTTCCGTGTCAGCTTAGGGCTGGTTCCGCCTGAAGTCACAGCAATCTGGAGGCCGCCCCGCCGCACTCTTGCCGGGAAAGTGACATTGCCGGTTTCAAATTCGTCAACTACACAGACGAGCTGATTGGCCGGGAGAGCCTTCTGCAGCTCATCATTGGCACTCCGGTCGTTTGTGGCCAGAATGGCAAGGAAGGCATCCGTAAAATCTGCAGCCGCTGCCTTACGTTCAATGAGCCCATAACCTTTACTCTCGGCTATCAAAAGAGCTTCCTCCGAAAATGCGGGGGCAATGAAAGTGATGTCAGCTCCCTCCTCTTCAAGTACACGCGCCTTCCTGGCTGCAATCCTGCCGCCTCCTGCAATGACTACTTTTTTCCCTCTTAGATCAATGAACAGGGGCTGCATCCTTCTCCTCCTTCCCTGCTGCACGGGCAATGACGATTTCCTCTATCGCAGAATGCCTGCTCAATGCGCCGGTATGTACAATCTGGATGCCTTGCTTTTTCCTTTTCCTCACCGCATTCTCAATTTCACTGAGAAGGAGCCCGCCGAACAATAGATAAGGAACGACTATGACCCGTCCAGGGCTATCAGCACATGCTTCCTCAAGCCCTTCACCGAAGGATGGGGAACACGCAGCCAGAAAGCAGACCTTCACCGTGGCGCCAATCTTATCAGCGACGCCCTTTTTAATCTCTTCAAACGCTTCAAGAACAGAAGGATCGCTGCTCCCCCTCCCAACCAGCAAAACAGAATCGTCTTTGGAAAGCACCAATGCCTCCTGAAATATCAATTCACAAACTGCGTGAATGATCGCCTGCTGGACACCAAAGGGATCTGCCATTTCAACCGGTATATCCGGAAAATTATTTTTTAACTTTTCCAGAATATCCGGGATATCTTCTTTTATATGCCCCGCTGATAAAAGAAAGATCGGGACCACCCTGATAGAGGTGGCCCCCCGGCGAATACAATTTTCGTAAGCCTCGCCGATTGATGGTTCTGCAAGCTCCAAAAAACTGATTTCCTGGATCGGTGCGGCAGATTTCCCGATGATCCTATTCAAAAAGTCCCTTGCTTCCTGTGCCCCTTTTTTCGAGCGGGTGCCGTGGCCTATATAAAGGATCGCTTCCATGTTCCTCCTCCTATATTCCCTGGATGACCGGCAGCCTGGGCGCAATTTCTTCCTCAAACCAATGGAGTTTTTTGTGCAGCTTTACGACTTCCCCGATAACAATCATGCTTGGATTGCTTATCCCAGCCCGTTCAACCAGAGGCAAGATTGTCTCAAGCGTCCCTGCGACAGTCTGCTGGCCAGAAAGCGTGCCCCAGTGCACAAGGGCTATCGGCGTTTCCTTTTCCTTGCCGTTTTCAAGGAGCTTGTCGACAATATTAGGTAGATGGGAAACCCCCATATAGACACAAATTGTATCAACCGCCCTTGCAAGATGGGCCCATTGATGCTCTGCTTCCCTGTCACCAGCCTGGTGTCCGGTCACAAAGGCGAAGCTTTTGCTGAGGGTTCGGTGGGTGACAGGAATTCCTGCGTAGGCAGCAGCTCCGATGCCGGCTGTTATGCCTGGAACTACTTCAAAAGGGATATCATTAATGGCGCATTCCTCGGCCTCTTCCCCTCCGCGGCCGAACACGAAGGGATCTCCGCCTTTTAATCTCACAACATTCTGGCCTTTTTTGGCGAATTTAACAAGGAACCGGCTGATTGTTTCCTGTTTCATTGTATGATAATGAGGCAGCTTGCCGCAGTAAATCAGCTGGGCGCCTTCTTTTGCGTACTCCAGCAGCTCAGGATTAACGAGCCGGTCGTATAAAATAACATCTGCCTGCCGGATACAGCGCAGCCCTTTTACCGTTATCAGCTCGGCATCCCCCGGTCCTGCTCCGACCAAATATACTTTTCCTGGCATCACTACCACCCTTTCTCATCTTCATCAAAAATATAGCCTGCCGTTTTTGCAGCCCGCTTTTTTTCGCGGAGGGCCACTTCCTGTACGCCCGGTTCTTTTAAATAAAATTTCTCGAGCTCAACATCCAATTGGCGGAAGGCCGCCTCGTCATTTTCAGCGAGGATGACAGCGGATATCTCTTTTTCTTCCAGCTGTACACTGAATCTATAAAGGTAGGCCATGGGCTTCTCTTCCCAAAATAATATCAAGCTGCTGCTGGAAAAGCTCCAGACCGGCCCTGCCGACAAAATCGAAGAAGGATTCCCCTGCTGACTTTTCATTCTTGAAAAAGTGCAGCAATTCCTCAAGCACATCGGCCAGCTTTTCCGCTTCTACTTTCCCTTTCAGCTTTTCGTTGAATTTGCCGCCGGCATTAAGCGTTCCTCCTACATAGATTTCGTAAGCCTCCACCATTTCCTTGTTCTCATTCCGCACCTTCATTCCCTGCAGGCCGATATCGGCAATCTGCCTTTGGCCGCAGGAGTTCGGGCAGCCAACCATATGGATTCTGACCGGCACATCCAGGGTGATCCGGTTATCCAGCTCTTCAGCTATCACGCGCATCCTTTCTTTAGTTTCTACAAGTGCCAGATTGCAATATTCAATCCCGGTGCAGGAAACCGCGTGGCCGATAAAGGAATTGGGATTGATGGTGATGCGGCTGAAAATCGGCTCCTGGAGCAGTGCTTCAACGTTTTCCTCAGGTATATTGGGAATGATCAGGTTCTGCGAATTGCACGTCCTGATTTCTCCATTCCCATAATGGGCAGAAATGCGTGAAAGCTCGAATACTTCATCAGCCGACAAACGCCCCACCGGTACATTGAACCCAAGGAACTTCAGGCCGGGCTGTTTCTGGTCATGGATACCGTAAAAATAGCCGGCATTCCAGCCTCCTGCAGGCTCTGTTCCTTTTTCAGGAAGAGGCCCTGTGTACTCCAGCAGCTTTTCCTTGAATTTCTCCGGACCCCAGTCAGCCATAAGGAATTTGAGTCTGGCCAGATGCCTTTTTTCCCGGTAGCCGTAGTCCCTGAATATCGTTGTTACGGCAATGGCTGTTTCCAGTGTGCGCTCAGGTTCAATAAATACGTCCAGCGTTTCTGCCAGATAAGGCCGGGAAGAAAGTCCGCCGCCAACCTTCAGGTGGAACCCTTTTCTCTCATCGCCATCAATCACCTTGACCGCCGGGGTGAAGGATACACAGTTGATTTCCGCATTAGAAGCATTATGCAGATTAGCTGAAATTGACATTTTATATTTTCTAGGCAGATTGGAGAAATCTTCATTTTTCTGAAAATAGGTATATACTTCATTAACAATCTCAGTGGTATCAAACAATTCGTGCGGATCAAGCCCGGCAATCGGATTGCCGACGATTGTCCTTGTGATGTCACCGCATGCCCCTGCACTCGAAAGGCCTACAGCCTCCAGCCTGTTGAAAATATCAGGAATCTGGCTGATTTCAAGCCAATGGAATTGGATGGCCTGCCTTGTTGTTATATCAAAGACGCCGCGCCCGTAGTCCCGGGCAATTCCGGCCAGAGCATCTACCTGCGGCTTCGTCAGGATGCCGGAGGGGACGTTCACCCTCATCATGAAATAGCCGTCCTCCTTCGGGCGCTGCAGGTACAAGCCTGCCCATTTGAACAGGTCCCACTGATCCTTTGGAATGGATTCAAAGCCGTTTGCTGCATAATAGGGAATATCATTAAGAATTTCGAGTCCGTCTTTTTCCAGCTTTGCTTTCTCCGTTTTGTTCAGCTTTTCATTATCAGCCCAATGCTTTACATATGCCATTCTTGCCCCTCCTTAAATGATTCCCTGCTCTTTTAAGTAGATTAATATCTTTTCAGCTGCCTCTTCTGGAGAAAGCTGGTTAGTCCGAATGATGATTTCCGGGTCTTCCGGCTCTTCGTAAGGAGCATCGATCCCCGTGAATCCTTTAATCTCCCCGCGCCGTGCTTTTTGATACAGCTGCTTGGGATCCCGCTTTTCACATTCTTCCAAAGGGCAGTCAATGAATACTTCAATGAACTCCCCTTTTTCCGGAAAAAGGCTTCGCACCAGTTCCCTGTCCTTCCGGTAAGGCGAGATGAATGCTGTACAGACAATCTGGCCGCTGTCAGTAAACAGCTTAGCCACTTCACCGATCCGGCGGATATTTTCATTCCTGTCTTCTTCTGAGAATCCGAGGTCGCGGTTCAGTCCATGGCGGATATTATCGCCATCCAGGACATATTCATCAATGCCATCCTTGAAAAGCCGGTGGCTGACGATATTGGCTATGGTCGATTTACCTGATCCGGACAGCCCTGTCAGCCAGAGAACACAGCTGGCATGCCCGTTTTGCGCCCTCCTCTCTTCTTTTGTTACTGCTGCTTCATGCCATGTAAGATTCAGTGAATGTGCCATGTATTCTTCCTCCTTAAACCGTTTCTTTTTCCCGCAAGCCCTGAATCAGCACCTCAATTACTTCTTTCCTGCTGAAAGAGGATGGCGGGATTTCTCCGGCACGGAGCATTTCCCTGACCTTTGTGCCTGAAAGGATTACCCGGTCATCCGCTGTATGCGGGCAGGTCTTGTCGGAAGCCATGCCTTCACACACATTGCAATAGAAGCTGTGCTCGAAAAATAAAGGCTTGATCCCCAGCTCTTCTTCGGTAAACTCCCTGAATATATGTTGGGCATCATACGTTCCGTAATAATTGCCTACTCCGGCATGATCGCGCCCTACGATGAAATGGGTGCATCCGAAGTTCTTTCTGGCGATGCTGTGAAAAATAGCTTCCCTCGGCCCCGCGTACCTCATGGCTGCTGGATAGACTGCCAGCTGGACACGGGTTTCAGGATAATAATGCTCCAGCAGCACCCGGTAGCTTTTCAGGCGGACATCTGCCGGTATATCATCCTCCTTCGTATCCCCGACGAGCGGGTTAAGGAAAAGGCCATCGACTGTTTCAAGGGCAGCTTTCTGGATATATTCATGTGCCCGGTGCACCGGGTTCCGCGTCTGGAAGCCGACAACCGTGTTCCAGCCTTTTTCAGCAAATAAAGACCGCGTCTCCTTCGGTGTCAGCCAGACATCTGTGAAATCTCCTTTATCAGGACGCTTAATCAGTGTGATTTTTCCTGCAGCATAGGTGCCGCCTCTTTCAAAAAGCTTATTAACTCCTGGATGTGCCCGGTCAGAGGTCCGGTAGACTGAAAGTGCCTCTTTTTCCAGATCTGGCTGGTAAAGCTCGGAAAGTTCAAGGATCCCGTAGGTTTCTCCCTTATGATTCAGCCTGCAGATATCACCTTTATGAAGGTCAGCTGCTATATCCGGAATGATCGGCAGCGTGACCGGTATCGGCCATACTGTACCATCTGCAAGGCGCATACTTTCAACCACAGATTCGTAGTCCTCCTTTCCCAGAAAACCTGTCAGCGGGCTGAAAAGTCCACAGGCGATCAGCTCCAGGTCACTTAATGCAACTGAGTCTATCTCTATCTCCTGATTCGTGTTCTGGATCGGATAATCCGGATTGAATGCTTCTATGAGTTTGCCTCCATGAGGCATAGGTAGTGACATTTTCATCAGCCTTTCCTTGCTAGTTTATAAGTTTCATTTTCCGGCAGGGCCGTATTCTGCCTTCCCATCAGGAAACGGACACCCAATACAGAAATAAGGACTCCAGCCATGGCAACAATCGGATAAAAGTCATGCTTAATGATGATTTGGATCAAGGTATAGCTCAGTACCATCGACAGTACTGGCGACACAAGCCATACACCGAGGAGCCTGATGACAATTTCTTTCTGGAAAACAGAGCGCCCCTGGCCGGCAAAGCCGATTCCGATGATGGAGCTTGTCGTGATCTGGGTCAAGGGGACGGGAATCCCGAACAAGGATGCAGCAGTGACAATGCCTGCCCCGGTACCAGAAATGATGCATCCTTCTTCGAGCCGGATATCAGTGATTTTCTTTCCGTTTGTCTCCAGCACTTTACTGCCGAGAAAAACAGCGCCGGCGGCGACGAATATACCGCCCCAGAAAATCCCTGCCCCTGGCGGGAGGATGTCAGCACCAACAAGGGGGCCAACCGCATTGGCAACATTATTCATGCCGGCCGAAAAGGCTTCAAACAATCCCATGAGTGTGACCAGGAAGCCAAGGAAGCGGATGGTGCCCGGCTTTTTGGTCTTCTTGGTTGAGCGGAGTATCCTGATCAGCTTCGCTGCAATGACAGCAATGATAAAAGCGGCCAGCGGCGTAATCAGCCAAAAAGAAATGATCCACAAGAGCTTGGAAGCAAATAAAGATTGATAAGCAATCCCTGCCCCTACAACTGATCCGACTGTCACCTCACTGGTCGACAGCGGAATTCCGAAAATATTGGCCAGGAAAAGCGACAGTGCTGCAGAGGCAAGGACAATCAGGGCTATGCTCACGGTGAAAGTGCTTTTCGGCACAATCCCGCTTCCCATCGTTTTGACAACCTCGCCCCCTCCGAGCCAGGCGCCAAGGAATACGGCGGCTCCGCACAGCAGGAGAGCAGTCTTTCGGCTTTTGATGGATCCTGATCCGTATGCAATCCCCATCGAGGCAGCTGCCCCGCTTGCTCCTATATTCATGGCAAAGAATAGTCCAATGGTCATTGCTATTGCTGCAAGCATGGTCATGCCCCCCTTTCACCCGGAATGCAGGCCGCATTCCGTCTTGCCGGTCCCAGCCCACCTGCCTGCCCTGCTGTCCCCGCCAACTCCTGCAGCCCTTGTACAGGGAAAGCATCCAATGCTTGGATACCCATTGTCATGGAGGGTATTATATGGGAGATCTTTTTTACGGATATGCTCCCAAACTTCCTCCCAAGTCCAGTGAATAAGAGGGCAGATTTTTACATTTTGAAATTTGCTGTCCTTGTTTAAAAATTGCGCCCCAGCCCTGGATGCAGACTGATCCCTCCTCAGCCCGGAAATCCAGGCGATTTTGTCTTTCATGGCTTCCTGGAGCGGAATGATCTTCCGTATGCTGCAGCAGCGGTCCGGCTCTCTTTTCCACAGTGCCGGTCCATAGGCTTCACGCTGGTCATCCAAAGAAAGGGAAGGAAGCTTCCTTTCAATATTCAGCTCCGGAAAACGCTCCTGCACCCTTTCAATGACCTCATAGGTTTCCGGAAAATGGAGCCCGGTATCCAGGAAAATAATATGGGCATCAGGCTTTATCCCTGTGATAAGATCAATCAGTACAATCGCCTCAGCCCCGAAGCTTGAGGCGTAGCTGATATCTTGCGGGCTGTAATGGCTATAGGCCCATTCCAGCACTTTTTGTGCTCCTTTGAATCCATCGTTTTCAGGGAATGATGGCGGTTCCCAGCTGGTGTATGTTACGGTGGTGCTCATTTCAGTGCTCCTTTCATGGTGCCTTCTGTTTTTTGACTGATTTTTAACAAGAAAAAAGGCAGCCTTCCTCCCGCTTTTGGGAAAAAGACCGCCTCTAGTTTGTCTAGTCAGCGCGCTTTATTAGATTGAAGGCGAACCTTTTCATTCTTCTCAATTTGAATGACCTTGCCATCCTGCACCACAAGTGTGATGCTTCCAAACTTTACAGACTGCAGCATCCTTTGCAGATGTGCGGCCACTTCCTCCCAATCAGCATGCTTCAGATCGGCTCGCCTCCTTTTTGAATGGCTGGGATGGGGACAAGGAGGAAAAAGAAAACGCCTTTTCCAACAGGAAAAGGCGCATTTCGCATACTTGCACCTTATCTCCCAAAATGCTGGACATTTTGCTGGAATTGGCACCTTGCTTTTAGCAGGTTGCCGGGCTTCGATGGGCCAGTCCCTCAGCCACTCTAGATAAGTGATATAATCAGGAGCGTTTGCTCTGATTTATTTTATTGAAATTAATCCTACCATACCCATATGATTTGTCAACGAGTTAACGAAAAGTTTTCTAATAATTTTTTTAATTAGGAAAATATGCTCATTTTATCTGATTCTCAAATTCCCACTCCTCTTTCCCGATTAAATAAAGAACCAGCAGGATGTCTTCCAGCTGCCTGAATGACTTTCGTTCCGGATCGATATCGAGCTTTGGCAGGAGTGAATAAGAAAGTTTTTTTGTGAGCTCTTCTCTTTTGCCTATAGGGAGCTGGAGCAGCCTCTCACTATAGGTCTTTAAAAGCTTCCACTCCTCGGCGCCAATCTTCCTGACAGTCCACTCGTCCATATATATATCTTCCTTTTTCAGGCCTCTTTCCTGGATTTCTTTTTCAATCCCGGTCATTTTACCCGGCTTCTTCTTTTTCCGTTCATGCACGACCACTGTCCCGGCAGCCAGATCGCCGACCCGTTTATGCCTGGAATGAAAAAATACCATCAGAATGCCAAGCAGATAGTACACCGGCAGGGAGTCTATGATGCGGAGGAGATTTCGGATAAAGCTTGAGAGCAATGTGATGCTCTGGCCGTTATCCTGAATGACCCTTATTCCCATGATCTTTTTCCCCAGTGTCCTTCCTGCCCAAAAATATTCCAATGCAAAAAAATATCCCCAGTTGACCAGAAAAAGGCAAATTAGCATAATGGCGAACGGCCATGAAAGAAAAGTATCATCAAGAAAGAATGCTGCGGCACTGGAAGCATAAAAAGCAAATAAAAGAATGCTCGCCAGATTGAATACCATAAGGATCAGCTGATCGATGATGAGGGCCCCGGCCCTGCTGCCAAGTCCGGCAGGCTGGAATTGAAGCGATACAAATTCAGGTGTTTTGATAAGAATTGTTTCTGTTTGCATGATGCACCCCATTTCCTGGAAGTTTTGCCTGTATCTCACTCTCCCTATGATTTATAATGGAGATACAACTTTTATGGTTACAGGCAGGTGATTAGATTGAATAGTAAACAGTTCATCAAGCAGCATCGGGAAAACTGGCAGGAGCTCGAGGAGCTGCTCGCCAGGATGAAAAGACGAAAAGCCGCAGGAACTGATTTGGCCCGGTTTGACAGGCTGTATCAGAAAGCAGCACAGAATCTTTCATTCTCCCGGACTTTCTTTCCAGACGAAGAAGTGACTTTTTATTTAAATGATCTTGTCGCAAAGGCGCATAATCTTTTATATAAAAGCCAATCCTCCAGTATGGCCCAGCTGAAAGATTTCTTCCAGATCAAGTTTGTGCGGCTATTGTTCGAGCAATGGAAATTTGTCGTTGCCAGCATGCTCCTTTTCACATTGGGCGGTTTGGGGAGTTTCTTTGCTGTGATCCATGATCCGCTTTCAATCCATTCGATTCTCCCGGCCGAGATGTCCGGGGCAATTGATCCCCAGAGGCTCGGCGAGAATGAAGGTGCGGTCGATTCTGCGGTCATGTCAGCAAGCATCATGACCAATAATATCCGTGTCGCAATCCTCGCATTTGCCGGCGGTATCACCTTTGGGATTTTGACCGTTTATCTTATGATTTATAATGGCATCATTGTAGGCGCCATTGCCGGCCTGTTTTGGTCTCACGGAAAATCTTATGAATTCTGGGCCTATATTGTCCCCCATGGGATGATAGAGCTTACCGCGATATTCATCGCGGGCGGAGCCGGCCTGCTTATGGGATATAAGCTTCTGGTCCCGGGCAGATACTCCCGGGGCTATCAGCTGAAAACCAAGGCAAAAAGGTCGGTTCAGCTGCTACTGGGAACTATTCCGCTCTTCATCATCGCCGGATTGATCGAGGGGTTTATCACCCCTTCCCCGCTCCCGCTGGAAATGAAGTATATGGCTGCCTTCCTGACGGTCCTTGGACTGCTGTTTTATGCCTGGTCAGGCTGGCTCCTGGATCAAAAGCGAAAACGCCTGGTTCATCCCCTGCAAGCTCCATAAATATTTGCAGGGGTATATGCTATGGATGCTCTAAAAAACAGTTTCGCGCTCCCGACAGCTCACTGAGTGCCGGTGAGATAAACAAAATCTCTCCATGTAAATGGCGGAAATTAAAGAAGCCCCCGATTCAACACATTGATATAATGGGACACAGCAGCTGCTGCGAGACTTCCTTCAGGCGCTTCCGCCATTTGCAGGCCTTGTTTTTCCCATCTCAGCTTTTCCCGCTTTGCAAAAAGGATCTGCTGCTGCGCCATGCTTTTTAGCATGGCGCTTTTTATAGTGTCCGGCCGATCTTTGGCCCGGGCTGAAAGGATATTGTCTTCGATTCCGAGCATAAAGAACAGGTGCCGCTGCCGGATCCTTTTTAGATAAACAAGCGCACCTTCCTCCAGGGTGAAAGTCCTTACATCAGAAAAGAGAAGCAATAAGCTCCTTTTGTTCTGGACAGACTGCAAATATTGAAAGGCACCGCTATAATTGGATTCTGCAGCATCCGCCTGTATCGAATACAAAGATTTCAGGATGAAGTTTAAGTGCTGCATCCCTTTTGAAGGCGGGACATACGATTGAATGTCTTTTGAAAAAGCAAGGACGGAAACATAATCACCGTTTTTGAGCGCCGCGGCTGCGGTAGTCATTGCCGCTTCCAGCGCCTTTTCAAGCCTGTTGCCCGTTTCCAGCTCCGCACCCATGATTCTGCCGCAGTCAATCATAATGGTGACATATTTTCCGTGCTCCGGCTCATGGACATTGGCCATGACCTCCTGAAGCTTGGCCGTCTGCCTCCAATTGATTTTACGGGGATCATCTCCTGGCGCGTATGCCCGTATTTTTGAAAATTCCCCGGCTCCGCTCTGCTGCCTCCGGATTTTTTCTCCTTCATAAAGCAAATAGGACTGAGCATTCTCAAGATAGCGCCGGGTTTCGGTCAAATCAGGAATCACTTTGACCTGGCTTTCGGCTTCTTTCACCATCTGCTTTTCCCATAGGCCAAGGAAGCTGCTGCAGCGGATATAGATCCTGTTCAGCGTATAATGCCCCCTTATACTGGCTGCGGTTTCATATTGGACTGTCCCCCTCGTGTTTCCTGCGAGCTTTCTTTTAAGCGGAAATGGCCTGGCAAAGGAGTCGGAGAGATCATCAATGATCCGCAACGTTAAAGGCAGCCGGGAATGGTTTTCTATTTCAATGCCAACATCGGCAGGAAGCCCTCTTTCCATCTCTTCCGGGACTCTCCGTTTCAGCCTGATCTGAGAACTCTTAGGCAAAAAAGCCAGGTCGGCAAAGGAAAGCAGCAGAAAGCCGATATTGAGTCCTGCTGCCAGTTTCCACGGCACTCCCCAGATTGCTGCCGCAGCAGCCAGGGCCAGTGAAAGAATAAACATGCCGATGAGGAGCCGCTTTCCGGGAAGTATGCCTCTATCTCGGAACAGGAACCGATCCCACAAGCTCATCGATTGTCTGGTCAACAGTCCTTCCCTCCAATTCTGCATTTGGGGATAATTGGATCCTATGCCTTAAAGCAGGCTTGGAAACCATCTTGATGTCATCAGGGGTAACATAATCGCGGCCAGCAAGATAAGCCCATGCCCTACCTGCTTTTCCGATGGAAATGGCCGCCCTTGTACTGGCGCCGAACCGGATGGACTCTGCTTCCCTCGTCTTTCTGACAATCCTTATGACATAATCCAGAATATCCTGGCTTAAAGCCACCCTCTCGATATTTTTCCGTATGGACAGAAAGTCCTCGAGTGAAAGTGCCTGCATGATCGACCCGGCTTCCATCCGTCCTTCCAGCACAGACTGAAGCACAAGCTTTTCCTCATCAAATTCAGGAAAACCAATGATCAGTTTGAAAAGGAAGCGGTCCTGCTGGGCCTCAGGCAAAGGATACGTCCCTTCAAATTCTATCGGGTTCTGGGTTGCCGCAACAAAAAATGCTTCCGGGAGCTGATAAGTTTCCCCCTGAATCGTCACCTGCTTCTCTTCCATTGCTTCCAAAAGCGCAGCCTGTGTTTTCGCAGGTGTCCTGTTGATTTCATCAGCGAGCAGGACATTTGTAAAAACCGGCCCTTTCAGGGTTTGGAAGGAGCTTTCCTTCATGTTATAAATCATACTTCCGGTTATATCGCTCGGGAGGAGGTCGGGTGTGAACTGGATCCGGCTGAACTCACCGCCGAGAAGCCCGGCCAGTGTCTTGACCATCTGGGTCTTTCCGGTGCCAGGCACCCCTTCTATCAATACATGGCCCCCTGAGAGGATTGCGGCAAGCAGCAGCCTCAGGTTCAGCCCCTGTCCTTTTATTCGTTCTTCATACTGCTGGAGCAGTGAAGATGTATCTTGTTTCATCTGTTCTCCACCTCTTTCCTTAAATGATCCAGTTTTGCAGACCAGAGCAAATAATCTTTTTTATGCAAATTCTCTTCTTTCAATACAGAAGATATCCCCTTAGTGAGTGACTCTACCTCTTCTTGAGTCAAAGAAGATGCTTTTGCCAGGATGGAAACCCCGGCTTCTTCCCAGTCGCGGCTGAACGGGATGCCCCATTTTTCCTGGAGCAGCTCTTTTGTATATTCCGACTGGATTCTAAGCGAATCCTGGTAGCGCCTTCCCCTTAAATGCCATGCAGACAAGGCTGAAATCTTTTCATCTGTAAAACGGACCGTTTCCTCCCTCGGCCAGTCGACAGGGCCAAACCTTTTGCCTTTATAGAAGGCCCATAATATAGCAAGCAGGGCTCCCTGTACAAGAATCACGAGGAACCATTGCGGATAAGCCCCGGCCCCGGAAGAAGATTCCTGCCCATGCAAAAATTCATCTATGAATATATCCTGTGAGGCTGATTCGTCCAATAATGCCAGGATGAGCTCTAAATGGTTTTCATCCAGGACCATTCCATTAGTGAGCCAGGAAGGGGAATTGACGGCAATCAGGCTGCCTTTGCCGACGGGCCTTTTGACCGCTACCGCACCCAGTTCATCTGAAAGCAGAATTTCATCTCCACGTTCTTCTGTGATCCGGAATGCAGAGTGTATGGCTGCACTGTGCACCTTCCCGTCTTTATCAGCAACCTTCACGGCGTTATCCCCTTCAGCTGCCAATTGCTCTGTTTTTATCCCGAACATCGGTGCCGGATTTTCCTTGAATAGCAGAATTGTATGGCCATTCTCCAAAAATTCCGTATAAGCTGCCATCTCCTCCCGGTCAGGGACAAAGCTGGGCTCTGCCATGACCAGGAGGATGGGTTCTTCAGAGTTCGGGAGCAGACCGGGCTCCCTGCTCCATTTTCTGATGCTGGAGCGGTTTTGCTCCAAATATGTATACAGTCCCTTAATGCCTGTCGGCGAAGGGGATTTGGCAAGATAGGGAGGATAGCTGGCTGGGGCATCGCCGGCCAGGAAAAAGCTGGCCATAATAAACAGCAGCAGCGGAACTATCCAGTAAAAAGCCTTCTTAATCAGCTGATTCCGCAACTTCCGGATCCCTCCCTTCCTGCAGGTTTGCACTATTGTCCATAAGTCTCAATGCTTCTCTCTTGAATTGCTGAAACTCACTGGCTTTTATGCTTTGACCCCCATAGGCAGCCCTGTCGAAAAGTGCTGAAAGTGAGTAGAAAACCTCAGCCGTTTTAGTGTCGGTTCTTTTAAGCTCCTCATAATAATCCCAGTTCGTTTTCCATATTTTCGCATTCAGCCACCCGTATTCATTGAACCAGAGCAGAAGGGCCAGGAAAATATGGCGTGCTCCTTTTGTCAAGTCCCCGGATTCCTCATGCTTTCCGGCTTCTTCAAGATGCTTCTTATAGGACCAGCTGATTTCAGCGGCCCTGTCAAGAGGCTGTTGCTCCTGCAGGATCTTTTGCCTTTTGGCAGCCCTTGCTGCCGCAAACACGACTATTCCAATGAATAGGACTCCCGCCAGAATCATGATGAACGGAAAGGCGCCTGAAGAGCCGCTGGAAAACTCTATCTGCGGGAACAGCTCTTCAAGCCACGTGAAGAATTTTTCCCTCAGCTTCTCAAGAAAGCTCTCCCCTTGATTCTGATAGACAGTATATTCCCTGTCTTCCAATATCTCAGACAGTTCTTTTCTTGCTTGTTCAGCATCCTTCATTGTCTCCACCTCTTGCCGGTATTCTCAGCCTTCATCCTACTGCACCCTGCTGTAGTCCTCTATCATGCTGTTAAGATCATCGCCGCCCTGCCTTCCTTTCAGGTCGAAATACATCACAGAAAATCCGATATAATACAAACATGTTGTGACAAGGGTTGCCAGATTCAAGATGATATCAAACAGTACACTGCCTCCAAGGAGAAGGCCGGCCGTCATCTCGATCGCAAAAGATACGATTCCGATGATCAAAAACAGCAGGGCATAAATAAGGAGCATATGCCAGGAGCGCCCCTGGGTCAATGTCCAGCTTTCGGAGAAACCCGGTGCTTTTTTTTCCAGAACGGTATATCCAAAATAAAAGCTCCACCTTGTCAGAAGGTAGCCTACTCCAACGGCAAAAGCGAGTAAAAACAGCCCGGCAAAAATAATGCCTATCACAGGATGGACCATTGACCCGAATATACCCGTGATGGATATAAATACAATTGGCAGAATGATGATGGCGAATGTGATGATGCTAAAAAGGATGCTTGTTCCCAGAATCGGCCAAAACCGCCTGAAAGCCTTCTTGATCACCATTCCCGGGGTGAATTCCATTCCTTTTCTCACCTGATCTACCGCTATAAGGACCGCCGCCCCTGCCAAAGGGATCATCAAAGCTGACAGCAGGCCGGCAAAAACCAGGCCCAGATCGGCAAAAAGCGAACCCGGTGCGTAAATATCTGTACCTGCGGTATCAGTTTCAAAGCTTGCGGCAATCTGTTCAAACCAGCTTCCCCCGGCATTTATGTCCCTGAAAAAACTCTGTCCCGCTGCCAGGCTGAACAGTGCCTGGAGAAGATAGACCGGCCCTACCAGAATGAGAAAGATGGCTGTAAAGGAACCAAATTTATTCCTGGCCAGGCTGAAGGTAAGATCAAGGATCTGGCCGATGCCTTTTGGCTTGTTTAATTGTGAATTCATATTTCAGCCTCCTAAATGAATGGAGAGGACCCCAGATAAATATCCGGATTGCGGTGATGCCTCTCCTGGATGAAAAATTTGTCAATCTATTGGATATTCTAACATTTTTCTTCCAGCAGCGGGGAGTAAAACCTGGCAGTTTCCCAATATAGCAGGATACTATGATAGAAGTTTGTAATAAAAGACGGTTGTATGGAGGCTGCCGTCTTCCGAGCGGGCATAGCAGGGAATCATGCCTGATTCTGTATAACCCAGGGAACGGTAAAGAAGGTTGGAAGGATCTCCTTCCCTCGTATCGAGTACAATCAGCGAAACTCCGTCATCCATTGCCCTTTTCTCTGCAGCTTCCATCAGCCTGCGGCCAATTCCTTTGCGGCGGAAGTTTGTATGGGTCATCAGCTTGCCTATTTCAGCACGGTGGGTGCCATTTTCCTTTGTGCAAAATTGTAGCTGGACAGACCCTGCTATCATTCCTTCTTCTTCTGCTATCAATAGGGCAGTCTCTTTCAGCTGGAGTTCCTTCCAGTAGGAAAGGGCGGCTGCTTCATCCATCGGAGGCAGAAATCCAATCGACGCTCCGCTGTTGACTGCATCAGCCAGCAGCACGGACAGCTGTTTCAGTTCTTTTTCACCCAAGCTCTTAAGCTCTCTGACTTTCATTTTTAAATCCTCCTTTATTTTCTTTTCCAGATTCATTTGATTGTTCAGCCATGGAAAAAGGGGCCCATACATGGCCCCTTTCCTTCGCCTTTTCCATTTTATTCGCTGTCCTCAGCTATTTTTCCTTTTTTCAGGTCATAATAGGCCTTCATGATGCCCTGGCCGATTTTTTTATTGATAGAGTTTTTATCAGAAGACACATAAGGCACAACGATCGAGAAAGCAACTTCCGGATCACGTGAAGGCGAATAGCCCGCCAGTGTGAGATTATAGGTTGGAGTATCTTTGTACAGCTTTTTCTCTTCCATACTATAATAAAATGATTGCGCTGTGCCGGTCTTTCCTGCCAGGTCATATTCCCGGTAAGGGCTTCCGCTGAAATAGCTTGCTGCAGTCCCGCCCTGTTCCTGGAAAACCTTCTTGAAGCCGGCCTGAACCTGCTGGATTTCCCTCTCGCTCATGTCGATGCGGTTAAGCGTGACAGGCTCGAAGCCCTTATAGACAGGGCCAAGCTCTTTTGCAGGTGATGGTTCCCTGATTTCCCTGACAAGCTGCAGCTTCATGCGGTTCCCGTCATTGGCTATCGTCGATATATATTGTGCCAGCTGAAGAGCTGTATAAGTATCATATTGTCCGATTGATAAGTCGAGCAGAAGCCCGGGCCTGTAATCGGTGCCTGGAAGTCCGCTGGATTCGTTCGGAAGGTCGATCCCTGTCTTGACTCCAAGGCCGAACTGATTGAAATAATAGCGGAACTCCTCAAACGCTCCTGGATCGTACGGCAGCTTCATTCCTGGGGTATATTCCTTGCCGAGCGCCCTGATTGCCGTTTTAAACATATAAACGTTCGATGATTTCTTCAGTGCTTCAATATCATTAGGTGATCCCAGCGCAAGGCTGTATGATTTTTTCACTGGTGTCTGATACAAATTAAGGGGCTCATCTTTGAATCTGGTGCCGAGCTGAAGTACGCCCATTTCATAGCCGGCAAGGACAGTCGCCCCCTTGACAGCTGACCCGACTTCATACGATGAAGTGAAAGCGCCCAGTGCATAGTCATCCACCTTATAGCCGCCGTTTTCGTATTTAAGCTTCTTGCCTGATATAGCCAGGACTTCGCCTGTCCTAGGATTGGTCATGACAACGAAGGCACTGTCGAGGAATCTGCCTCCGCCGCTTGCTTTAGCAGCTTTCAGCTCACGCTCGATGACTTCCTCCACCTTCTCCTGCAGCTCAAGATCAATGGTCAGGATCAAATCCTTGCCGCTTTTTCCTGTTGATATCTCTACTGCTTCTTTCACTTTCCCGCTTTTATCCACTTTGTATTCTGTTTTCGTTTTTTCTCCAGCAAGCACATCTTCATATTGATATTCGATCTGGCTTTTACCGACCCGGTCATTCAGACTATAGCCGCGTGAAGTGAAATATTCCAGCCGGTCCTGAGGAAGGCCTTCTTCGCTTGAACTGATATTCCCAAGTATCGAGCGGAATGTATCGCCGTTTGGATATTCCCGCTTCCAGTCCGTGAAAACATCGACACCCGGCATATCCTGAAGATGCTCACTCACAAGGGCGGCTTCTTTACTGGTTACATTTTCATTTTTGACGATCTGCGGTGTGAGCGCATAGCCTTTTGCCATTTCCCTGAAGATGGCGGCTACCTTTTTATCCTGAGGCGTCATTTTAGCCAGATGATTTTCCGGAGAAATTCTTTTGAGCTGAAGCTTATAAAGGTCTTTGTCTGTCAGCTTCTCATTTTCCAGCTCTTTCTTTTTCAGCAGCGCCTTTGCCTCTTCTTCATGTGTCAGGATCCAAAAATCCTTCAGATCCCTTTCCGTCAGTTTTTCTGTGCTCATTTCAATATATTTGGCAAGCTCTTCCGCAACATTTTTGATGTCCTCTTGCTTCGTATTTTGATCTTTTATATAGGAAATGGCATTCTGCCCGACATTGCCGACAATTAGCCGCCCATCCCTGTCAAAGATTTTTCCCCTTGGGACAGATTCTTTGATGACATGATTCTCGGTCCTGTTCAGCTCGTTAACGAAATCCTCCCCTTTAACGATCTGGACGACGCCAAGCCGGACGATCAGAAGGCTGAAGCATACGAAAACAAAGAAGAAAAGCAGATTGAGCCGGAATGGCAGTTTGTTTTTTATCTTTTTTTTCTCTTTTTCCACTTCCACTTTTAAGGCCCCCTTTTATTTTTTGAACTCAAATGGCCTTGAGACAGACATATCAGCCATCTCGCCCTCTGCCTGTACAATCAAAAAGTATTCGCCCCCGCCTTCAAGAATGCGGACAGGATTTTCCATCGACACCTCGAGCCTGCCGTCAGCATCTGGTATGAAATAAATATCGTCCTCAATCGAACCTTCCGCTATATCAATATTTTCAGCCGGTCCGAACACAACGCCAGCGTTTGCGGAGGACTTCAGTGTAACCGTATACCGGCGGCCGGGAGTGAGACTTTCAAGCGAAATTCCGCCAGTGAACTTCTGTGTACTGTCCATTGAAATGAAAGCCTTACCTTTACCTTTTTCCATAGGTACGACCGTTTCCCCTTCCTGTTTTATGGAGATCACAGGTGTATTCTTTACGATTGATTTGATCCTCGCAGTATTGTTTGAATCCGAAGGGGCAAAGCGGATGGTATAGGCGTCTATGACGACTTGAATTCTCCCGCCTTCTTCCGCGGCCATTTTAATTTTATCTGAGAATTCTTCCTGATTTTCAAAAGTAATCCAGCTTTCCCTGGTATCTCCCTTAAAACGCGGCAGGAGAGCGTCAGTACCTGCATCAGGCTTAAAATAGAATTGGCCTTCAAGAAAACCGGAGGAGCTGCCGAAACTTTGGACTGTGCCGCTTAAAAGCTTCTCTCCCTTGAATTCTGCATATACTGTCTGGAAAGCCCCGTGCCTGCCTTCACTTTTAAGGTCCGATAAAATCATTGCCGCTACAGAATCGCCCGCCTCAGCTTCATCAGGGTCAAATATATTCCGTCCGGCGTCGATGGGGACCTCTTCTATAACAGCGTCCTGCGGCGTTGAACTCTGTCCTTCTGTCTGCAGGAGTCCCAGCTGATAGCCTGCAAATCCGCCTATAGACAGAAAGAATACACATGCAGTGAGCCATGCGGCAGCTTTGGGGAAAAGAGCTGGATAAGGTGCCTCTTTTTTTCTCTTTGCTGCGGCAATCTTTTGCCTGACCAGCCTTTTATCTTTCTCTGTAAAAACCGGGTCCTTAGAGATATAGGGATCAAAATGCTGCTTCAAATCTCTCAGCCTGTCATCCACTGAATTCATTCCCTTCTTCTTCAGAATAAAAGACTTTCAACTTATCCCGGCCCCTCCTGATCCTTGTTTTAACCGTTTCAATATGAAGATTCAGGATCTCCGCAATTTCCAGCATTGAAAATTCCTTTACATAGTAAAGGAGGATGCTCTCCCTGTATTTGACCGGCAATTTTAAGATATTTTCCATCAGGCGGTCCTGCCCATCTTTTTCAATCAGTTCATCCTCAGCCGATCTCTCCCTTTTGTCAAACCAGAATAGTTTGTCAGTAAACTGGAGATGGAGGTAATGCCAGCTTCGCAGATGATCTTTGCATTTATTTGCGGCAATTCGGAAAATCCACGTCTTAAAGGACGATTCACCCTTAAAATTTTCCAGATTCATATAAACGCTCAGGAATACATCCTGAAGAACATCCTCAGTCTGCGGCCAGCTTTTCGTATATGTATAAATAAATCGCTTCAATTTCTCGCCATACAAGTCCATGGCAAATTCTATGGCTTCGTCTTTTGTAAGCTTCAGCCAATCTCTATCGATGTCAGGGTTCAAAGGCTCCCTCCTTGCTGCCAAAAAAGCCGTTTGTAATATAGACGCAACACAACTGTAAAAAGGGTCAAAAAATAGGGAATTTTTTCTGGGGAATATGGGAGGACGCGCAGAAATCTTAAAAAATAGGGAAGCTCTGTCTGGATTGAGGATATACAGTCTGAGTTTAGCAGTGTGGGAATATATACTTCAGCTGATTCAGGATGATTCTGCATATATTTGCAGTTTTTCTGCCTGAATATGGAGGAGTTCTGCCAGCACTTTGAAGGATTCTACCTAAAACTCCTTTCTTTCTACCCGGAATCGGCAATAATTTTTCCAGCTTACAATTTTTTCAAAACTTAAAAAGAGCTGGAATCCATCCAGCTCTTCTCATTATTTGAACCATCCCTTTTCACGGGACCGTGTAATCGCTTCTATCCGGTTTTGTACTTCAAGCTTTTCCAGAATGGCAGACACATAATTGCGGACAGTCCCGCTTTTAATGGACAGCTCTGCTGCAATTTCATTTGTGTTCTTTCCGTCCGCGACCAGTTCCAGTACTGCTTTTTCTCTTTCGGTCAGCGGATTTTCTTCGGCATACATATCATCCATCAGCTCCGGGGCGTAAATGCGGCGGCCAGCCATGACACTGCGGATGCTGCCTGCCAGCTCTTCGCTCGGGCTGTCTTTGAGCAGGTAGCCGCTCACGCCGGCTTTGATCGCCGATTGAAAATAGCCTGTTCTGGCAAAGGTAGTCAGGATAATGACCTTGCAGATGCCTTTCAGTTCTTCCGCTGCCTCAAGTCCCGTTTTCAGCGGCATCTCAATATCCATGATGCAGATATCCGGCTGGTGCTGATGGACA
Organism: Bacillus sp. MMSF_3328; assembly: GCF_030733525.1. Lineage (NCBI taxonomy): Bacteria > Bacillati > Bacillota > Bacilli > Caryophanales > Bacillaceae > Bacillus > Bacillus sp. MMSF_3328. The sequence goes on from NZ_JASHIV010000002.1 coordinate 154,086, forward strand.
AGGGCGACGGCTTCCTCGCCATTTCCTGCCTTGCCGACAACTTCCATATCATCTTCAAGGCTCAGCAGCGAACCAAGTGCACCAAGCATCATACGCTGATCTTCTGCTATGACAATACGAATCATTGCAGCTCCTCCTTTTGTCTGATCTTCACAACATTCGGCACCCGGACAATCAGTGTAGTTCCCCCGTCCTGGTACACCTCCATAGTGCCATTGACAAATTCAGCACGCTCCCTGATACCGAGCAGTCCGCTTCCTTTGCCAATGTCCCGGTCAGGATCAATGCCAACGCCATTGTCACTGACTGTGACTGCAGTTTCGTCATCGGCCTGCCTGATTTCCACGATAACCTCGGTAGCATTGGAGTGCTTCACCACATTATTCACTGCCTCCTTCAGGCACATGCTGAGGATGTTTTCCACAAACAGTGAAACATTGACAAGCTGCCGCTCCTGTTTAAGCACAAACGAAATCCCTGCAGCCCCGAGTATTTGTTCAATCAGGACTACCTCCTCCTTCAGCCGGATCCCCCTCATCTGCGAGACCATCTTCCTGACCTCATTCAGGGCGGTCCTGGCTGTCTGCTGCACATCTTTCAGCTCGGAACGGGCCTGCTCTGGATCTTTATAGACTAATTTCCCCGCCAGATCGCTCTTAAGCCCGATCAGTGAAAGCTTCTGGCCGAGCGTATCATGCAGGTCCCTGGCTATCCGCTGCCTCTCTTCCATCTTAACCAGCTCTGAAATCCGTTTATTGGCATCTTCCAGCTGCGACTCCAGCTTGCCCCGCATATTCCGGTTTTTGATGCTGAATGGCAGGAGGATGACGCTGAGCCAGCTGATGATTATAAATGGGATCTGCTTCACGAATAATGGATCCTGCAGGACAAACTGATAGTTGATTGCCGCAGAAGCCGCTGTCAGGTGAAGGATATAAAGAATGGCGAAAGCGGCCTTCCCTGTGATATTGCCGATGAAATAAGCAATGAAAAATGAAAAATACACATAACCGAAAAGTGTTGTCATCGCTGTTGAGATCCCGATCAGCACGATGGCCCAGATATAAACAGTCCATCCCCTCGAAAGGAAGGCCAGCCGGAAGAATAAATAAAAGATTACAGTTAAAATGATGCCGGCAACGATTTCCGCTGTTGATGAAGACTGAAAGATGAAATAGAAAGGCAGTATCGTTAGAATCGCCCATATATAAGGGGAAATCCCGGTGCTGCTGTTAAAGACAAGCAATTTTTTCTTCATTATACATCTCCAATATCTTTTGTATCCTTATTTTACATAAAAATGTCTTTTCAAAAAAGGACAGAGCCATGATATTCGGGCTCCGTCCTTTGAACTGGCTTTTTAAACTGAAACGCTTTTCTTCTTCTGTGCTTTCAGCAGGTGATGGATTTCCCTGAAAGAAACAAAGCTGCGGCTCTGTTCATTCCATAATCGGTATTTCAGCGACTTCAGACTAGTTGACAGTGTGATCGTCTGGACATTATTGAGCAGCGGTTCCTTATTATGGGCATCCTCCAGAAAATAGTTCGGAACCCTGGGGCTGAGATGATGGACATGGTGGAAGCCGATATTGCCAGTCAGCCACTGCAGGAGTTTCGGAAGCTTATAAAAGGAGCTTCCATCAACAGCTGCCCTGACAAATTCCCATTCTTCGTCGTATTCGAAATAAGAATCTTCGAACTGATGCTGTACATAAAACAGCCAGATGCCAAGCGCACCGGAAATATAGAAAATCGGTCCCTGGATAAGAAGGAAGGCCTTCCAGCCTACCAGCCAGCACATAAATGCAATCACAAGGACAATCAGGATGTTTGTGAGATAAGTGTTCATTTTTTCCTTAGGCCGTGCTCCCTTGCGGTTGAAGCGCTGGGCAATGAGGAACTCATAAATCGGTCCGAGGCCGAACATCACAAGCGGATTGCGGTAAGCGCGGTACTGCATGCGCTGCCAGAAGCTGGCGTCCAGGTATTCATCAACCGTCATGACCCAGATGTCACCGGTGCCCCTTTTATTCAGGTTGCCGCTTGTTGCATGGTGGACAGAATGGCTGTGCCTCCATTGATGGAAAGGGAATAGTGTCATCACTCCTGTGATCATGCCAAGCACTTCATTCGCCTTTTTGCTTTTGAAAAAAGAGTTGTGGCAGCAGTCATGGAAAATGATGAAGATCCTCACCAGAAATCCTGCATTCACAACAGTCAATATAAACGTGATCAGATAAGATATTTGCATGGTTTCATAGGCCAGATACCAAATGAGAAAGAAGGGCACCAGCGTGTTCATTAGCTGGAAGATACTGCTCTTTGTATCGGCTTTTTCGTAAGGAGAGATATTTTTCCTTGATAATTTGCCAGGTTTTGACGTTTTTTTATCCATATAGTTAATCCTCCTCGTACTTGCTTATTTCATTATGTAATACATGGAGGCATGATGTAAGGCATACATGTCATAGGGTGGACATGATAAATGTCATGGGTGGGGTTTAGAACTTCAAGTAGTTTCTTCCCCGCAAAGCACATACGGGGTCTTTAGCTTTCTGCTATTTTCGCTGGAGTCTGCTTATTCCTCTCAATCAACAAGGTCTCCATAAAATCAGATATCACTAAGTAAATACTACATTAAAAAGAGCACGGAAATTTTCTCCATGCCCTCTTTTTCCATGTTATTTAATAATCTTTTTATCCCTTCCCTGCCTGGAATCCGGGATACTGCGTCATACCTCCGTCAGCGAAGAGTGTGAGCCCGGTGACATAGCTTGCTTCTTTTGATGCCAGCCAGACGGCGCAGGCTGCGATTTCTTCGGGCTTTCCGATATAGCCCATCGGAATGAGCTCCAGGACGCCTTTTTCCAGTTCCGGATCCGAGAATTTTTCTGCGTTGATCGGTGTGTCGATGGCGCCGGGTGCAATGCAATTGACACGTATTCCTTTAGGGGCAAATTCTAGTGCGAGTGTTTCGGTCATCAGCTTCACGCCTCCCTTGCTGGCAGCATAATGGACGAAGTGAGGCCAGGGGATACGCTGGTGGACGGATGACATATTGATGATAGAGCCTTTTATGTCGTTCTCCAGCATATAGTTGATTGCTTCTCGGGAGCCAAGGAACTGACCTGTCAGGTTTGTGTTGATGACTTTATTCCAATCATCCAGTGATAGTTGCTCTGATGGAACTTCATTTTCAATCCCGGCATTATTGACCATAACGTCAAGGGAACCAAAGGTATGCACAGCATGTTCAATGATCCGCTTGACATCTTCCTCGCTGCCGACATCGCCCTGGATGCTGCTAGCCTTTCCTCCTGCGTTTTCAATCTTCTCAATGATTTCGTCGATATTATCATCATTGCTGTGATAATTAATGACGACATTCGATTTTTCTGCTCCGAATCTTTCGGCCATTGCCCGCCCAAGCCCTGAGTTTCCACCTGTTATCACGACTGTTTTTCCTTCAAGGTCTTTGTACATATCCATTCTCCTTTCCTTATCCTTTTGTAAATCCAATCAGCACTCCGCCTGCTATGATGAGCAGGCACCCTGTGATGATAAGGATTGTTTGCTTTTTGGATGTTTTCTCGCCGAGAAGGAAAATCCCTCCCAGGGTAGAGATGACGATTCCTGTCTGAGAAAGCGAGAAGCTTGTTGCCACGCCGATTTTCGGGAGCGACAGCAGAAGCGTCAGATTTCCGGCTGCCCAGATCAGCCCTGTCAGAAGATTCCTGACAGCATATTTATTGAACGGCTTATTTTTGATTGTGAGTGCCGTACCGCCAATCACCATTCCAAGCGCCTGCGGAAGCAGCGCAGACCATCCGTCGATTTCGAGCCAGTTAATGATGACAACATATCCGACAAAACCAACAGTTGAAATAAGCAGGGTGACCAGCCCTTTTTTCAGATTCTTAGACTCATCATTCCCCTCCTTCTGGCCCCAGGAAGTCATGACTGCTCCGGCGATGATCAGGACAAGGGCAATGATGCCGAGCGTAATCTGAACCCCTGTCGACCATTCATTGAAAACGACAATCCCGAAAAAGCTTGTCCCGATAAGCTGGAGTCCGGTCGATAGCGGAGTAGTCTTAGCGACTCCAAGGTACTTCACTGCCCCAAACTGATTTTTTTGTCCCAGGGACCAAAGCGCCCCTGAAGCAAGTCCTGCACCCCATACAAGCGGTGACAGTTCCGGTCTGACAAAGAGAAATACCGCTCCTGCAAAAATCAGTGCGCCGATGGTTGTCCCAAAGGTCTGGCTATTATCATCCCCTCCGAGTTTATTGCTGACCAATATAATGCTGCCCCAGCATGCTGCTGTTATGACAGCCAATAAAATTCCTGACATGTATGCGGTCCCCTTTCTCGCTGATAAAAAACAAGATGCTGATATTAGCTTTTCCCTGATTGGGCTAAAAATGAAACCTCGAGTTAATAAGCACAATAAAAGGATTTTTTTTACAGATAGCAGAGTAATTGGACATATCTTTGCGGACATATGATCTAAGATAAGTCGGGAAGGTGAAAGAAATGAGAAAAGACGGGCAGTTTATCTTCTTCGTAATTGAAACGTCTTCCATCAAAAAATTCCTTACTTTGGAGATGGGTTTTGGGACAGCTTTCTATTATGGGGCAAAGTTTATTTTCGCCAATGAGATTACTTCAATATGTACTAGCATTTTGGCAGTGGAGGCTTTAAAAAAAGGTCTGAAACAGCTCGAGAGGTAAAAAGTTCATACAGTTTGAAGTGTACTTGGATAGGTCTAAAAAGACACTGTTCGCTTTAATGTAAAATATTCCTTGGCTCTACAAAAATAAGGCCCGGCATAATGCCAGGGCCTTCTATTTCATTTCTTCAGCCTCATTCTTCCCATTGCGGCTGATTGCCTCAGGAGGGAAAATCATCCTGCAGATGATTCGGGCTGCTTCCAGTGTATTGAGCGGCGAAGAACTTTGCTCCTCTTTTTGAGGTCCATTTTCGGCCAAAATGAGGGCAGACCATGCGGCAGTGTCAAGATCTATGTCCTTCCAGGTCAATCCTTTTTGCCTCGCCTGTTCTAAACCCTGCACAATCTGCATATGTATATTTCTCCGAGCCTCCTGCAAAATGCCGGCCAATTCGGAATCCTTGGGCAGCAATTCAGGCAGCACACGATGAATGCCGACGGCTTCAAGCCTTTTGTAGTGCTCATCCAGCAGCCGGGCAAGGAGGAGAACCGGGTCTCCATTTAGCCAGTCGGGCTCAGGAATCATTAGAAAGTCGATTTTGTCCTGCAGCAGTGCCATCAGCAGCTGGCGCTTATCAGAGAAATAGCGGTAAAAGGTGCCTGTGGCCACATCGGCTGCGGCTGCTATTTCTTTTGCTGTTGTCATTTCGTAGCCTTTTTCTATGAATAGCCTCCGCCCGCTTTCCAGGAGTGCCTTTCGTTTTTGAAGTGCTCTTTCCTGTTTGGGCAGTGATGGGAATTCGCCCGGAAACGGGCCGGCATTTTTATCCGCCATAGGCTCACCTCCAAACTCATCATATCATATAAAGAACATAGCAGAGAGCTTAAAATCAGGTAGCAAAAAAACATGAACTGAAGTTCACCTTATTGTTTGACAGGGGTTTTTTATGGTGCAATAATGAACTTAATTTCACTAGGATAGTCCTTACGTCAAAGTTTATTTACTGATTGAAAATTTAACGATAAGGGGTCACACATATGGCAAAAGAGGGAGATACAATCAGATTTAAAAGGCATGACCTTACCATTACCGGAACGGTTGTGAAGGTTAAAGAAGAAAGCGTTCTTGTCCAAATAAGCGATGAGGATGCACTGCTGTTAAAAATTGATACACCAATAACGGTTGTATCGCATAAAAATTACAAGATTGTCTGAAAGCGTGATATGTATAATGGCGGCCGAAGATATTAATAGAAAAAAAGCTGCTGAGTTTATTTGCTTTTACATGAAAAAATACGCAGGATTTAAGCTATAAAGGTAGAATTGATTTATATGTTTAATCATTGTGCCAATTGATCAAAATTCATACCCTGGGAGGATTCTGGCATGGAAATCAGCAAAGACTCAAAGAAATTAGCGGTAGATTCACCTGTTTTGCTAAAAGGGATTGTAAAGGCTATTTACAAAGATACCGTTCATATCCAGATCGGCGGCAAAATCATTGCTCTGCCAGCTTCCAATATGCCCGCCGCTTCCTCTTAACCTGCAGCCTGATGAAGGCTGTTTTTTATACTCACATAGGAATTTTCACCTTGTAAAAGGAGCCGGTATACCGGCTCCTTTTGTGCAGACTTATTCAGAAACCCTTTCAACATATCTGAAATCCGGATTATTGAGCGGGCTGAACCGGATTCCCTTAATATTTTCTTTTACAACCGCATTCTGAGAAGAAAAGTAGATTGGGATGATCGGCATCTCATCCATCAGGACAGATTCAGCCTGATGCAGCAGTTCAAATCGCTTTGCTTCGTCCTGCTCTGTCAGTGACTGGTCAAGCAGCTTGTCAAATTCAGGATTGGACCAGTTTGTAAAGTTGCTGGAACTGCCTGAGCTGTACAGATCCAGAACAGGGTACGGATCCAGGAAGTCCCCTACCCAGCCCATGCGCGCCGCCTGGAAGTTTTTCTGCTTGAAAGTATTTATGAATGTTTTCCATTCCTGGTTCTCCAGCTTCACTTCAACCCCAAGGTTCACCTTGAACATTTCCTGCAGAGCTTCGGCAATCTTCTTGTGGTTTCCTTCTGAATTATATTTCAGGGTTACAGAAGGAAGCTCCTTCCAGCCTTCTTCCTTCATTCCTTCTGCAAGCAATTCTTTTGCTTCGTCCGCATCAAAAGAGTAGTAAGGTTTCTTCTCATCCCGGAAGTCCTTCCCTGACGGCCCTTCCACACCGTAGCCCACATAGCCGTAGGCTGGCTCTTCGCCGCCTTTAGAAATGTTTTTTGTGATAGCTTCACGGTCGATTGCCAGGCTGAAAGCTTTGCGGATTTTACTGTTATTGAAAGGCTCTTCATTTACATTGAATGTATATGTATAGACACTGAATTGCGGAGAGTTGATAAATTCCTTGCCCCCCTTTTCGATATCTATCGCATCGGCGGCAAGATTCTTGATCAAATCAATATCGCCTGATTTATACATCTGATATTCGGTGTTGGCATCAGCCACCATTTTAAAGTTTACGGATTCAATAGTAATATCTTTACTGTTCCAGTATTGGCTGTTCTTTTTCAGAGTAAGAAGATTATTATGTTCCCATTTGCCGAGTGTATAAGCGCCATTGGTCACAATGGTTTCCGGCCCTGCAGCCCAGTTTTCGTCTGCTTCGACTGTTTTCTGGTTCACCGGCATGAAGCCCTGTCCCATCAGTACTTTCGGAAAGAACTTGATCGGGGTGTCCAGCTCCACCTTCAGGGTATGATCGTCTTCTGCAGTAATTCCTACATCTTCCACAGAACCATTTTCCCTGTTATATTCTTCAGCCCCTTTTATGTAAAAAAAGCTAGAAGGATCATAGGCGCCTGTTTCAGGATTCAGGACCCTTTTCCATGCAAACTCAAAATCCTTTGCTGTCAGCGGATCTCCATTGGACCACTTCTGCCCGTCCCTGATTGTGAAGGTATATATTTTACCGTCTTCTGAAACATCAACCTTGCTGGCTGCCCCTTCCACTGCATTTCCGTCTTTATCATAGCGGTATAAGCCTTCATATAAGTTATCGATCACCCAGAAGGAAGTTGTATCAGATGCAAAAGCAGGATCAAGGGTATACGGCTCCCCTCCAAGATTGGCATTCAATACTTGTTCAACGTCATTTTCTCCGGATGCTGATCCTTCTTCACCATTGCTGCACCCTGCAAGAACAGCCAGCGCAAACAGCAGGATGGCCAGCGATACCAGTGATAATTTTTTCATAATTTTATCCTCCTTTTATTTTAGCGCTCTAAATCGATTTATCATATTAAAATACTAAGATTTAAATTAGCAATCCCCCCGTCCTTTATGGCTTATTCCGAAAATATCCTTTACTTCTTTACCATACTAAAAAACCTCCCGGCAAAGACAGCTGAGAGGAATGGTCTCTGCTTATCTTTCCGGTATACCGGTGGAATTGGCACAGTGTCAACAGACCTGCTGCCGAGGCTTCATCGGGCCAGTCCCTCCGCCTCTCTGGATAAGTGATATAGTTTTTTAGCTGTCAGAAATAAAAAAGCCCCTTCTGCAGATAGAAGAGGACAGTATGTATGAACAAGATCCCTTCTTATCTGCCAGGCCTTTGCCTGATGGATTTGGCACAGTGTCCGGATGAACCTGCTGCCGAGACTTCTTCGGGCCATACCCCTCCGTCTCTCTTGATAAGAAATTATAGATATATAATTTTTCGGTGCACTAAGAATAACCAATTTAGAAAATTTCGTCAACAGAAAAGATAAAAGTTCTACTTTTCTATATTTTCAAACAACAGAAGGGCTAAAGACATAATTAGGATAGTTCCTGCCTTATAATTCCTCCCTAAATTGCAAACACTATTTTCATACTGATTGAAGGAGTCTTCCTATGGACAAGAAAACCCCCCTTACATCGGCAGAAATCGCGATGCTCTGGACTACTTATATGAATGACAGCATGTCAAAATGTGTTCTTGGCTATATGATTACCCATGCAACAGAAGCTGAAATTGGCGCTGCCCTCCAATTTGCCATTGATCTTTCGACCAGCCACCTGCAATACCTGGAACCCCTTTTCAAAGAAGAAAAAATGGCTGTTCCGAATGGCTTCGGCGGAGGCGATGTCAATCCTGATGCTCCTAGTCTGTTTTCAGACACCTTCTGCCTGGCATATATCAACCATATGGCAAAAGCGGGAATGCTTGCTTACAGCGGCATGCTTGCTATGTGCGCCAGAAATGATATAAGGAAATTCTTTACCGAAGGATTGGCAGAAACAGCCTTGCTCTACAATATGACTACAAACCTGATGCTTGAAAAAGGGATTTACATAAGAGCTCCCTACATCTCGTATCCGCATGAAACGGATTATGTGGATACAAAGAAATATTTAAGCGGCCTGAACCCCTTTGCGACTAAAAGACCTTTGAATGCAGTGGAAATTTCTCATCTGACCGTGAATATACAGACAAATTCCATCGGGCTGCAGATTGCCGCAGCTTTTGCACAAACAGCTCGGCTGAAAGAAGTACAGGAATTTATGCTGAGAGGAAAAGAAATTTCCCAAAAGCATGTTGGCATTTTTACGAAGATTCTGCTGGAAAGCAATATACAGGCTGTAGGTTCACCTAATATAGCCGTATACGATACAACTAAGCAGGTATTTTCCGATAAGCTGATGATGTTTCATATGTCTTTGTTAAGTGCAACCGGGTCCGGAAATTATGCTACAGCAGGTGTTGCAAGCCAGCGTACTGATGTAGCAGCCAGCTATCAGCGGCTAGCCGTTGAGATTGCCCTGTATGCTAAAAGCGGAGCAGACATTATGATCAAGCACGGCTGGCTGGAGCAGCCTCCCGGAACGACAGACCGTGATGCATTGGCTAAAAAAGGAACACCCTGACCCCATCTTTAAAAGCTGGGGTTTGTGCTGTTCTTTTTTCGTTTGCTTCCATGATTGAATACAACCGGATTATACCAGCAGATAAGCAATTAAGGAACCTGGACAAAATATACCCAAGACTCAAGCTGGGAGAAAGTTTTAAGACTGAAAAAGGGACATCAGGCAAATCTAAAAAGGATACCAATGAGAGGAGGACTTCTCATGACACAGTCTAAAAAGCAGGAAGAAAGACAGTGGCGGCAGAGAAAAGAAACTCAGCATCCGCATGGTAAGGTTAAATCATTTGATCAGCTGGCTGATGAACCCGGCAAAGGCGGACGCTCCTGAAAGAAAGGGTCCGGGACATAGTCCCGGGCCTTTATTTAAACTTTACATTTCCTTTCTGGCGCTGAAGTTGCTAATAAACTGGGAAAGATGCTAGTAAAATCGAAAAGTTGCTAATATATGGTTTAAGTTGCTAATAAACTGAAAAAGTTGCTAATAAATCCCAAAATTGCTAATAACGCCCTTTTCTCATGATAGCCTGTGCTGTAACTGGCTTTTAGGAGCAAACCTGATCTATAACTGCTGCCATTCACCCCGCCTTTCATAAATCCAGACAAGCATTTCAGCATTCAAGCTGAACAATTCCTTATCTCTTGAAAAATAAGCCATAAAGATCAGCTGGATGCAGAGCAGCATTTCCCCAAAATACTTCTTTTCATGAGCCGTCAGACCGATTGTTTCATCATAGTACTTGAAAAGCATTTTTGAAAACAGCACCCACTGTTCCCTTTTTTCTTCATCACCAAAGATTTCGCATAATACACTGGTCGCACAATAGCAAATATCAAAAATTCGGTGGTTTACTTCAGCGATTTCAAAATCGATCATGCCTGAAAACCTGCCTTCATCAAAAAGAATGTTATAAAAATGTGCATCGCGATGAATCAGCTGCCTGGGAAGTGTGTCAGACATACTTCTGACAGCCGGCTCTACAGCAGCAATAATCTCTCTGATAGAATCCCCCCTTGCTAATGGGCTTTTCACCACCTCAGGGACAGCAAAACCATAGACAGTTTTATAAAGTTCCTTCTCCGGATAGCCAAGTTCGATTTCTTTCATTTCAGCATGAAAAGCCGCAATGGATGATGCCAGCAGCTGTGGTGCTTTTTCAGATATCAGTACTTCGTCAGCCTTGAAGTTTTCCCCTTTGCAATAGTTGTAAAGGCTGTATTCCTTGCCGCTATGAGTAAAGGATCGAGACCCATCTAATGCAAATAACAGCTGCTGGGCGGGTAGTCCTTTATCCTTTAAAATCCGGAGCAGCTCCCCTTCTCTCTCCAGATCATGACCGTTCGTCTTTTTGAGAATATAACGCATCCCGTCTTCAGAATTTAAAAGCGAAACACGGCCAGTCAGCTTCTCTTCCTTGCTTATTTTGAACTTATATTTGCTTTCCACAGCAGAAATTCTGTTCATTGGTTCCACTTCCATTATCGTTTTCTGAAATATATACAAATAAGGCCAAGGGTTTTCCTGCAAAAAAACAGGAATTTTGTACAATTTCCCCGCAGACAAGGATATGCGAGTATAATAAGGGTGGCAGTTTGCCACGCTTTCTTATCCAAGTCATTTTTGGGGGATCACATTTGATTACTTTGCTAAAAACGCTTTTAATAAACATGACGATATTATTCTCATTCACCTTTAATGCAAATTTATTTTTTCCTTTTCAAGTAAAGGAGCTGCTTTCCTTTAAGCACAAGCTTACTTACGGGCTGATTGGATCTTTGGGAGCAGTCTTTTGCATGCTGTATCCTATTGAGACACTTGGAGACACTCACTTCGATTTCAGGATGATCGCGATACTGATCATTTCTCTCTATGCCGGGCCTATACCAGGCCTGATCGTTGTACTTGTCGTCTCGCTGATCAGAATGGCCATTGGCGGTCCATTTATGATTACCGGTGTTGTGGTATCATTGCTTGCTATGCTGGTCGGGCTCGCTTTCCGGAAGAAATATATTGAAACTTCATATAAATTGATCATAAGCTCTGCAGCATTTGCAGTTTATGCAATCCTATATATCCTGGTCATTTACTTCAATATAAGATTTTTGGATTTATCTTTTTATCTCATGTACTTTACTGCTTTTTATATTACTTTCAGCAGTATTATACTGATTATCGAGAAACTCATTAAGACGAATAAGCAGATAGAAGAGGTTGTGTATCTGGACAAGCTGACGATGGTCGGACAGATGGCTGCTGCCATTGCCCACGAAATCCGGAACCCGCTTACAACAGTCAGGGGATTCATCCAGTATTTGAGCGAAAAGACGACAGATGATCAGGTTAAATCCTTTTCTCCACTCATATTGGAGGAATTGGACAGAACCAATAAGATCATCACTGATTATTTAAAAATCGCCAAGCCGGAACAATTCAATCTGACTGTCATGAATCTCGAAAAAGTCGTCAGGGATAGTGTGGACTTGCTCCGTCCGCTGGCGAATTACATTGATACTTCGATACTTTTTGAGGAACAGGGGCATCATTTTGTCCGCGGTGATGAGCACCATCTGAAGCAGGCCATCATGAATGTAATCAAAAATGCCATAGAATCTACAGAGAAAGACGGGCAGATTCAGATCACCATCCAGCCCAATCAGCTTTCGAACACGGTATCCCTTAAGGTTATTGACAATGGAATCGGCATGACAGAGGAACAGCTGAAAAAGATAGGTCTTCCTTTCTACACAACAAAATCAAAAGGAACGGGGCTTGGCAGCATGGTGACTAATAAGATCGTCAGGGAAATGGATGGTAGAATAGAATATGAAAGTGAAGTGAACAGGGGCACAGCGGTTACGATTATCCTTCCGCTTCAGCTTATTCCTGACCAAGCACATTAACGTGTCTTTTCAGACACATATGGTACAGGGGAAAAAATAACGTGTATAGTTAAGAGAGAATCCATAAACAGGAGATTTATGATGCTGAATAACTTGTATGATCCGGATTTTATCCGTTTTTGTGAAACAGCCACCCCTCTTGAAATGGTCACAAGGCTTACAGGAGGAAAAGTGCGCGGACTGGAAAACCTGGCACTCAGGTCCCTGAACAACCGGAGACAGCTGCCGAAGGTAGTTGTCAATGTCCTGCTTGTTTATTTTTATGACTCATATGCCCATCAGGTATACGACCGTAACAGCCTGGCACGGCTTTATGATTACTGGGCGACAAAGAATGTCCGCTCCTTTGCTGCGGCTCGCGATATGGCTTCTATAGATATCAGGTCAATCATTAATAATTAGAAACAGTCTCTTCAGAGGCTGTTTTTTTTTTCAGTTCCCTCACTTTCATCCACTTGGCTTCATAAAAAAACTGCTTCTGAACATGCTATTAATAGGTCTTTTTTATATTTTTGGCTCTTTAAGCATTGCTGGTGGTTTGAGGTCATATAGACAGAATTTTTACGGTGTAAAAGCAGGCTTTTTCAGAGCAGAATATCCTGCTGCCTTTCGGTGCGACAAACACAGCCGAGCCTTAATTTTAAAGAAGGGAATGAAGAGCGATGGGACGAAATGCTTCAGACAGAAAAGTACTATGGTTCATGTCTATTTTTTCAATCTGCATCCTCTTTTTCACCTTAAGGAAACCGCCCATTAAAGATTGGCTTCTTGCATACCTTTTCAATGCGTACACAAATGGGATCATTGATAAATATGTTGTCAGCAAGAAGCTTGTTTCCTATCCTGTCCGGTTTTTGCCAAAGCTGAGTGATATCAATATACTATTTGACTATCTGTTTTACCCGACAGCCTCCCTGCTTGCCAACCAGGTGACAAGCAGGGACAAAGGGGTGCTTCTTTTTGTTAAAATGATTGTCATTACTTTTATCATCTTTCGGATAGAATCATGGGCTGAACGGAGAACAAAGCTTGTTAAATGGCAGAAAGGATGGACAGGATACCATTCATTTGCTTCACTTACGATCAAGTCGCTTCTGAACCGGTATATTATTGAAACTATTCGAAAGGTCGACTATAAACAGCAGAGAGCGTTTTTGAATAAAAATAGACATTAAATTTCAAGATTTCTTACCGGGCAAGGTTTTGAACTTGTCCAGCTGGGTATTAAAAAAGTGTATGAAATATTAAAGGAGGAGTTGAATCAGCCATGTCCATGATTGAAAACCCATTCAAGGCAGAAACTGATGCAGCCGCCATTCGGTCAGGTGAAGTGGAGCCCAAGAAATTGGTTATCAGCTTAACAGGTAGCAGTTCTGTCGTCCCTCCTTCTACTAAAGGAACAGCCCCCGAATTCGATATTTTCGGGACAGGATTGAATGAATACCGCTAATACCCTATTTACCTCCCCAGCCTTCAATGAGAAGGCTTTTTTTTTTCGATTATTTTTCTATAAAGAAACGAAAAATAATAGACGATAAAATTATTATGTAAACAGAAAAAAGGAACAAGCTGCTGCCTGTCCCTCTTTTCTGTTTCAACTCTGCTTATTACTGATTAGAGCCTTGGTTGTATGCATTGCGAAGAATTTCCTTCATTTGGCCGCGCAGTGATTTGCGGAGGCTGTCAGCGCCTTTTCCAGAATCGGCATCCTCTTCGTAACTGTCTCCGAATCCGTTCAGATCAGGCTTGTCAAAGTCCTGTCCGTCCTCATATTGACCCTGAAATTCTGGTTGAGCATCGAAATTATCAGCTGCAAATTCATCTGCCCCAAATCCACAGCGTGGATCAAACTGCTGTTTCTGGAAAAGTTTTAAGAAAATAACAACTTCCATTTTTTCAGTGATTTTCTTAAAGCTGCCGCACAGATTGTGATCTTTAGCCAAATCAAGCTCGTTAATAATAGCTCCAAGCAGTTTCACTTCAATTGGCTCATTAAAGAACTCGGAATGATAGGAACCGAATTGGTCTTTATCTGCACCATGTCCTTTTTTGTCCAGGAAGCGGTTTTCGTGGACGCTGGACTTTTGGCTTGTTCTGTTATTTACAGGATTGAAGATGCGGACCTGCTGATTGGTGCTGAACTTGATGTCTACGCCATAATCTCTTACATATCCGCTGTATTCTTCTACATACTGAATGTTTTTGTGGACTACGCCGGTAATGAACACTTTTACCAGGTCTCTTCTGACAACAGAAGGAATTACCTTAGCCTGAGTCAGGTGTACGTTTTTGCGGATGGATTTGATTTCCTTTGCCGGAGTCGGCAGTTCGATATGCGCCTCTACATCAGCTTCAAGAAGAACTTCTGCCAGCACCACATTTGCATCAATGACAGGGAAGAATTGAAAGTCTCCGCGCGGCGGGAATGAGCGTGTAAAGGCATCAACTGTTTCTGTTTCCCCTTTGTTGGACGGCTTGCAGTATCCATCAATCTGATGGTTTGCCGGATATTTCGGCGTGTGCTTCGGCGGGCATCCATAGTTCATATTATGCTGATAGCTAGTTGACTTTTTCTTTTTTTGATCTGACATTCTCATATCACTCCTTGGAATTTTTTGCTGACAGGTCCTCCCGTTGAATAAGGGAGCTGAAGTTCTGAAAGCATTGTGAAGTTTCTTCACTCTCTTAATTTATATGTGATGCAGCTATACGCGGCTTGTACGGTTGCCAGTGGTAAAATGTCTATTTTGCAAACAAAACGGATGGCCGGCATCCAGCCATCCGTTTCTGCACTCTATTTTTCAGCCAAGGTCCCTGTTTCGATAACCGGTAAAACCGGCAGAAGCGAAAACAGCAGCAACAATCAGCAAAAACAGAGGTCCCCTATTTAATTCTTCTGCAGGCAATGACGGAACATAGCCAAATGGCGACAGCCTCGCAAGCCACTCGGGAAAGTTAAGCAAGCTTCCCAAATAAACGATAATGAAAGAATAGCCGAGTATAATCCATATGAGGCCAGTCAGCCTTGGGAGGTATCCAAGCAGAAGGACGGCCGCGCCTGCCATCAGCCAGACAGCTGGCAAATAAACAATACCGGCACTCAGCATACTTCCAAATGGAATCGGATCTTCCATAACGGACACAGCCGCCCCCCAAAGTCCAAAAATAGCCAGCATTTGCATGACAACGCTGGAAATCAGTGATAGGCACAAATAGCTTCCTGCCAGTCTCAGCCGTGAAATGGGTTTTGACAATAGTATATCGATTCTGTCGTTTCTCTCCTCGCTCTTAAGCCTTAGAAAGAAGATCAGCGGCGGAATGCATGTGATCATAGATATGACGGACATCAGCATCGTCATGAATTGTTCTGTCAGTGATATGCTGCTTGCAGGGTCAATCATCCTCTTGAGCATTTCATTTTCCGTGAAAAAAGACTCCAGATCCCCAAACACAGATCCGTAGGAAACACCAAGGATAAACAACCCCGCGGCCCAGGCAATAATGGCAGTCCGCTGCAGCCGGAACGCCAGTGCAAAGGGGCTGGACAGCAGCGGGGAGGCCTTTATCTTCCCTGGTCTTGACGGGAAAAGCCCTGCATCAATATCGCGTCTAAGATTGAAATAAAAAGCTGCTGCAGTTATCAGGAGGCCAGCGAAGACTGTGAGGATGACAGGATACCAATAGTCATTAACGTATACTTCCGTGAACACTATCCATCCGAGCGGCGAAAACCAGGACAGGCTGCCGCCGCTCACATCCCCGACAGCTCGTATCAGGTAGGCGATGCCAAGAACAGCAAAGGACCAGCCGGCTGTTCCCCTTGCATTGTCTGAAAGCTGGGCGAACAAAGCAGCTATCCCTGTAAAAAGGATGCCTGCTGCACCGATTGCAGCTCCATAAAGCAGTGAACCTTCCAGACCGATACTTTCAATTCGCAGGCAGTAAAGACCTAAACCAGTCATCATGGCCAAAACTGTATTCACAGCAAACAAAACAATGACAGCAGCTGTCAGATTGGCCATTCTGCCAACAGGCAATGAACGGATCAGCTCGATCCTTCCCTCTTCTTCATCATTCCGGGTATGCCTTGCCATCAGGAGGATGCTCATAATGGCTGCAGCCATGCTTGTGAATAGGAGCATCTGATGGGCCATCATCGGGCCGGCAGTATAGTTTTCCAGCCCAAAGCCAGGTCCTACCATCGCAGTCATAGCCGGATTCTTCATTGTTTCTGCAATGGCCTGGCGTTCAGCACCGGTCTTGTATAAATCAGTGAAAGCTGAAGCAGTCGCAATTGTCAGCCCTGCAAGCGCTAAGACCCAGACGGCTGCCCTGACTCTGTCCCTCCTGAGCAGAAAAAGGATTAGAAACCCTGTCCTGCTGAATAGTCTCTTTCCCATTCAGTTCCCCTCCTGCTTTTTTCCGCCATGATCCGGTGATGCTTCATAATGGCGCATGAAGAGTTCTTCCAGGGTCGGCGGCATGCTCTCCAGCTTTATGATGCCAAACTGGCTGACATATTGAAGTATCGCACCGAGATCTTCAGCATCTGCCTTCAGTGAAATAATTCCCCCATTGGCCTTAAGGTCATGAACCCCTTTCTGGCCCTCAAGATCCGGAACACTATTGCTGGTTTGAAAAACCAACTGTGTGCGGGTCAGGTGGCGGAGCTCGGCAAGCGATCCCGTTTCTATGATTTCTCCCTGCCTTATAATGCCGACCCGGTCGCACAGCTTTTCCACTTCGGAAAGAATATGGCTGGATAAAAGGACGCTTTTCCCCTGATTTTTTGCTTGCAGCACGCATTCCTGGAAGACGATTTCCATTAATGGGTCAAGTCCTGAAGTTGGTTCGTCCAGGATAAACAGTTCTGCGTCTGAAGAAAAAGCTGACACAAGAGCGACTTTTTGCCGATTTCCTTTTGAATAGGTCCTGCTTTTTTTTGAAGGATCCAGGTTAAACTTTTCCAGTAATTCCTTTGTCCGCTTTTTATCGGCAGTTCCCCTGAGCCTTGCAAAAAGGTCTAATATCTCTCCCCCTGTAAGATTTGGCCATAAATTGACGTCTCCAGGCACATAGGCAATCTTTTTATGAATATCTACAGCATCTTTCCAGGCATCCCTTCCAAACAGCCTTGCTTCTCCTGAGGTTGCCTTCAGGATACCGAGCAATATTTTGATTGTGGTGGACTTTCCGGCACCGTTCGGTCCTATAAACCCGTAAATTTCCCCTTCATTCACTTCAATGTTAATATCATTCAAGGCTGTAAACTTTCCGAACCTTTTTACAAGGCGGTTCGTTTCTAATAACGCCATTTTCATTCCTCCCCGCTTCGGCTCTTACTTCTTTTCATATTTATGAAATATTTTTATCGTTCGAGTTCATATTACATATAAATTCTACTTCTTACAAGAGTTTATGAACTATTTTATTTGTTATATTACATAAATTTCATTACAATAGGTTTGAGGTGAATAAATTGGACGGATTTCAGCGCAGAAAAGAACAAAAGCAGCGCCATATACTTGAGGCTGCCATTAAACTGTTTATGGACTCGGGAATTCATAAAGTGTCTATATCAGAAATTGCGAAGGAAGCACATGTTTCACAAGTGACCATATATAATTATTTTGAAAGCAAGCATAAGCTCATCCATGAGGTATTCCTCTATTATGTTGACAAAGCATCCAGTGAATTTGAGCAGCTAATCAGCAGCAATGATGCATTTCCGGATAAAGTGAAGAAAATCATTTTTAATAAAAAGGAAAATGCCAATGGAATCCACGAAGAGTTTTATCAATATATGATGAAGGAGTATTCTGTGGAAGGCAATTATATAGATAAAATCTATGAGGATAAAGCCATCCCCCTTTTCAAGGAGCTGTTCAGGCAAGGGCATGAACAAGGATATATCAATCCTGATCTTTCGTTTGAGAGTATGCTGTTCTATGTACAGATGATGAAGGAGTATTTTCAGCGGGAAGAGGTATACAGCAAGGCTTTGCCGCTGACTGAAGATATTACAAATATATTTTTCTATGGAATTATAGGGAAAAAGGAAGACCGCTAGAGCTGTCTTCCTTTTTCAATTGATTTCCGCTGATTTGCCTTTATCATGAAAGTTTGTCCTTTCAGCTGCATATATATAGGCTGTTCCTTCTTTTAAGGGACAATCTAATCAAGAATAGGCAGATGATCATGACTGGATTAATTATAATCTTTTTTCTCGTTCTGCTGCTGCCATTTACGCTGAAAGCTGTAGAACACAATCTGGAGATTTTCCTCTTTGCAATGGGAATTCTGGCGGCTTATATGAGCGGGATATTCAATGGCGAACTATTCCTTAAGGCTGCATGGGATCCAATTAAAATCACTGCGGCTGTCCTGGCTGCCGGTCTGCTGTTCAAATGGCTGAAGAGGCCGCTTGAAAGGATCATCATGGGGATAAGCAGAAGAATGCCATTCAGGCTGTTTTCCGCTTTAACGGTTGTCGTCCTGGGACTGGTTTCCAGCATCATTACCGCAATCATTGCCGCGCTGGTGCTCGTCCTGATTGTCGGCGCCCTCCGGCTTGAACGGCAGGCAGAGGTTCGCTTTACTGTGCTGTCCTGCTTTTCCATCGGCCTCGGGGCTGCCCTTACTCCTATTGGAGAACCCCTGTCAACCATAGCTATTTCAAAGCTGAATGAGGACTTCTTTTTCCTGGTAGAGCTGATTGGGCCTGAGGTAATCGCAGCCCTGCTTGCATTAGCGATTATGAGCATGCTCCTTATCCAGCCTCCTGAAAAACGGCCCGGAAGCTTCCGCAAAGAATCCGGAAATGAAACATATGAAGAAATACTGGCAAGAAGCATCAAAGTCTACCTGTTTGTTATGGGGCTGACCTTCCTTGGCGCCGGCTTTGAGCCGCTTATCAGGCATTACCTGATCGGCCAGAGTCCAGCACTTCTTTATTGGGTCAACATGATTTCCGCCATTCTCGACAATGCAACTCTAGCAGCAGCAGAAATCAGCCCTTCAATGGACCATTTTACGATTCAGTCCATCCTTCTCGGGCTCCTGATTTCAGGCGGCATGCTGATCCCCGGGAATATTCCCAACATCATCTCTGCCGGGAAGCTGAAAATCACCAGCAAAGAATGGGCAAGGTTTGGGGTCCCGGTCGGACTTCTAACTATGTTTGCCTACTATCTGGCCATCATGTGGCTGGAACATAGTTAAGAATCCCTTTATGCAGGGATTCTTCTTTTTTAGCCT
The DNA here is from genome assembly GCF_030733525.1 of Bacillus sp. MMSF_3328. NCBI lineage: Bacteria > Bacillati > Bacillota > Bacilli > Caryophanales > Bacillaceae > Bacillus > Bacillus sp. MMSF_3328. The sequence continues at coordinate 173,824 of NZ_JASHIV010000002.1, forward strand.
CCTATGAATAGCTCTTGCTTATTGATCATCTGAGCCTTCAATCTGGCCCCAGTAATACAGAAAGCCTGCCGAAGACAGCATTGCCAGCAGGATCAGCAGCAGATTCATACTAACACCTCCATTATTTCATGCATTTTCTTATCATCCTCCAAAACATACAGCTTTTCCTCAAAAGGCTTGAGCAATTCCATTATTTGCGGCTTGCTTACTGTTTCGAAATACCGGTTCCATCTGAACATTTTCCTGAACATTTCCAATGTCGGCTTGTAGTTTGCTTTTTCCATATGAAGCTTTTGCTTGATGAACCGTTTAATGATCCTATAGATTCTTTGTCTATTAGGGGGATCCAGCAGAATGATCTGGTCCGCCTGCCTAAGGCTTTCCATGATCCAGGTGTGGTGAACACCTTCAATGATCCAGCTGTCAGAAGAAATAATTTCCTGTAACAGAGCATCCCTTTCCTTTTCAGTCCTTCGCTTGTCACCGTGCGGCCCCCTTTCCCATACCACATTGTCCAGTTCATAATGGGGAATTCCGAGCTGGGCAGATAACTTTCTGGCCAAAGTTGTTTTGCCGCTTCCAACAGAGCCGATAACATGGATTTTTCTATTCTCATTCATTAGGCATGCCACTCTTTCTATACCTCTTCGAGGAGTTCCTGATTCACTAACAGCTGAAGCAGAAACTGCCTGTCCTCAGGGAAAGAAAGGGGGATCCTTTCAAGCTCTTCTGTGCCTATCCAGGAAATATCATAAATAAGTCCATCAGGGTCCTGGATAACAGGTCTGCCGCCAGCTATTTTAATTTCAAAATAACCCACTTCCGAAAATTCAGTCTCTTTCACGAACAAAGGACGGATGATTTCAGCCAAATATCCTGTCTCCTCAAACACTTCCCTGATACAGCAATCCTCACTGCTCTCTCCCTGCTCCTGACCGCCCGATGGAACTGACCAGCGTTTTTCTTCATCAGGGGTTCCCTGCAGGACCATCAGCAGTTTTCCATTTTCAATACAAACACCAGCTGAACCAAACCACTTCTTCATTTGCCTTCCTAGTACCTCCCATTTACTGCTATATCAATATGCATTTCGATAATGAATGTATAAGTCCTTCTTTTTTGAGGAAAAAATAAGCAAAGAAAAAAACAGAGGATATTCACTCTGCTTTATACCGTATGTCCCCATATTTCTCGTATGCGTTTCTTTTCTTCTGATTTATCCATATATTCAAAGAGTCCCAGCAAATTTCCCCAAGGATCCGTAAAAGTGCCCCATTTTACCGGTACCCCGCTTCGCGACTGTATTAAAAAGGGTTCTATCATTAATTCATCCATCAGCCGCTGTCTTTCTGCTTCAATATTCTTGACCCCGAGGCGGATAGGCCCGCTTCCTTCTGCAGTATTCCCTGACGCCAGCTGCAGCCAGCTGCCAGGCACAAGCTCCCACTCAGCAAACCCTTTATGCGGAATAAAGTCAGGTGCTCTCTTGAGAAGGATGGTATACCAAGCCTCGCCTCTTTTAAAATCTGCCACTCGCAGCTGAGTGGTCATTTCAATGTACATATAGAACCTCCTCCTGGCGTTTTATCCAGTGTATCAGATAAAATCCGTGAGAAATTCTTCTTGATTGCTATTTTTTCAATCTTCTATAGATCTGTGGACATATTTCTAACATAGATTTTGTGCTGCAAACCCTCATCTGCTAAAAAGAATGACAGCAATAAAAACAGCGATTGGCACTTTTAAAATATCGGTCAAGTATTTTGACAGTTCCCTGAAGGTTCTTTTGCTTTTCAATCGATGCGTTCAGTTCTTTCCGAATTTCCATAAGTTTATCAAGCGGAATGCTTTCAGAAAGCAGAAAGTCTTCGATGCTTTCGGACAGCCATCCTGCCGTTTTGCCCTGGACTGGCAAGGAAAGTATCTTGCTTAAAAGCCTTCTTTTTTGTACAGTCCCGCGGGAACAGCAAGGACAGACTACCTTCTGCAAAATTTCTTCCAAGAGCCGATCCCCCTTCTCTTTTATATACGAATAGCTTATATGCTTTTGGAGAAGATTTCTGTATGCTTAACGGAGGATTTTTTACATTTATGTTACAAATTTTACTAGTTCTATTGTACGAGCTATGCTTCTTTATCCATTCAGTTAACGGCATTTTCATTATTTTTATGATGGTGAATGAACCAATAATCCATTGCGTATCTTTTAATTAGAATGAATTTCCTTCAAATTTAAAAAATAGCTTTGAGCAGAGGCAGGAAAGCTAGTATTGGAGAGTTTAGATGCTATAATTGAATAGTAATATCATTTTATATTTCTTATAAAACAGATGTTGTTTTATAAGAATCAGAGGGAGCACATGAATGGAAAACTGGAGAAATATTTGGGTAAAGACTGGTGCGAAGCGGATCATCATTTTTGCGATCATCCTCTTGCTCCTTATTTCACTTCACAGCATGATCAATATCATCCTGCTGACCTTTATTTTTTCCTTTTTAATGGACCGGCTGACCACCCTGCTTACAGATAAATGGAACCTTAACCGGCCGCTGGTGGTAATGTTTTTATACCTGGTTTTAATCGGCGGCCTGACACTCGCGGCCATTAATTATTTGCCTGTCATTTCACGGGAAGTAACACAATTGATTGCCCAGCTGCAGGCGTTTTATCTGCATCCCCATGAAAATGGATTCATCAATTATATTGTATTGTTCATTGAACAAAATGATATTAACAAATATCTTGAGCAAGGATTTACATTTTTGCTGAAATATTTTACTGATATAAGCAAAATCGGCATGCAAGTGCTGATATCCCTGCTGCTCAGCCTGTTTTTCCTTCTTGAAAAGAAGAAACTGATTGATTTTACCTTAAAATTCAAGACAAGCAAAGTCGCTGCTTTTTATGATGAAATTGAATATTTTTCAAGAAAGTTCTCCATGACATTCGGAAAAGTCATTGAGGCTCAGTTTGTTATTGCCATTGTCAACTGCATCCTGACAACACTGGCTCTTTGGATCATGGACTTCCCGCAGCTGGTGGCCCTGTCTTTAATGGTATTAGTCCTGGGTCTAATCCCTGTAGCTGGTGTCATTATCTCTATGATTCCGCTGACAATCATAGCCTATTCCATAGGCGGATTCATGCTCGTCGGCTATATCATCCTGGTCGTCATGGTCATTCATGCTATCGAAGCTTATATCCTTAATCCGAAGCTGATGTCTTCCAAAACAGAGCTTCCGGTTTTTTATACCTTCATTGTACTTATCTTCTCGGAGCATTTTTTCGGTATTTGGGGTCTGATCGTGGGTATACCTGTATTTATGTTTCTGTTGGATATATTGGGCGTCAAAGAAATTGCCCCAAAACAAACAAAGCAGGCCCGCGTCAGCTGACCTGCTTTGTTTCTGGACAAAAAGGATGCACCTGAAGGCTGCATCCTTTTTGTCATGCTATGAAACTCTCTTTACTTCAATATACAGAACCTGGTGTCCGTCTTTTTCAGTAATTTTGAAAATAAATCCTTCTGCCTCTACTTCAGTTCCAATTTCAGCATCGAAATCCTGCGAAAGGACCCACCCGCCGATCGTATCGATATCATCACTCAACAGTTCAATTCCGAGAAGATCGTTTACGTCCTCAAGCAGCATTTTGGCATCAAGGATATACTCATCTTCCTTCACCTTCCGGATTTCAGGAACTTCATCGTCATCGAATTCATCCCTGATTTCCCCAACGATTTCTTCGAGTATATCTTCTACCGTAACAAGTCCTGATGTTCCTCCATACTCATCCATAATGATTGCAATATGGGTACGTTCTTTCTGCATCTTTACCAGCAGATCATGAATCGGTATATTTTCAATCACATGCATAACAGGTTTGACGAACTCGGCAAGTTCGTGGATTTTACCGTCATCCAGGATTTTTGCAGTGAGGAATTCCTTCACATTAACATAGCCGATGATATGGTCTTTGTCTCCATTGACAACAGGATAGCGGGTATAATTCTCCTCTTCCACCGTCAGCATGATTTCTTCAAATTCATCCTCAATGCTGATCGTTATCATTTCGGTGCGCGGCACCATGATTTCTTTTGCAACTCTTTCATCGAATTCAAAGATATTGTTGACATATTTCAGTTCGTTCTGGTTGATTTCACCGCTCTTATAGCTTTCTGACAAAAGCAGGCGGAGTTCTTCCTCTGAATGGGCAAGCTCATGCTCGGACGCAGGTTTCAGGCCAAAAAGTCCGACAAGCAAACGTGCTGACCCGTTAAGGAACCAGATGAAAGGATACATCAGACGGTAAAACCAGATGATGGGCCTCGCAAAGAGCAATGTGATTCTCTCAGCCTTTTGAATGGCAAGAGTCTTCGGGGCAAGCTCCCCTACGACAACATGCAGGAAAGTGGCAATAGCAAACGCAAAAGCCAGAGTCAGAATATGGGAAAGCGATTCGCTTACTTGGAAATATTCAAGCACAGGGTGCAGGATCACTTCAAATGTCGATTCTCCCACCCAGCCGATGCCCAGTGCTGTCACGGTAATGCCGAGCTGGCAGGCAGAAAGATACTCATCAAGATGAGTCACGACTTTTTTTGCAGCCAGTGACCCGTTTTTCCCTTCTGCAATAAGCTGGTCAATCTTAGAAGATCTTACTTTAACGATTGCAAATTCCGTCGCCACGAAAAAGGCGGTCAATGCAATTAAAATAGCAAAAATGATCAAGTTAATAGTGGTCAATGAATAGCCTTACAGAGTAAGGCGTACACCTCCTGGAAAATTAGGTTCATGACCGCTGCGTATCCCCTGTCAGTTGATCAGGCAAGTCAGGAGAAATATTTCTATTACTCATGTTTTTTAAGAACTTTTCAGGCGCTGGTGTTGCAGCAGCCTTCAATCCATTACTTAAGCCGAATCCCGGCCAGGCTGCAGCGGCAATTCAATTTAGAACGTACAGGTTTCAGCAAACTAAATTTGGTGTAATAGTTTACAGAACCCCTTGCATCATAGGTTGCTGTTGAAAAGCCAAGCAGCTTTAATTGCTCGTTCCCAAATGAATCACCCCCTTACTGGCACGTTATAGTTAGTTCTTATTTTACTGTCATTTTTGGCCGGTGGCAATCTATTAGTCCTTCTGTCCATAAAATGTTCAAAAATGATAAATCAATGCCAGATGGTTATGCTAAATACTGGACAAACCATTTGGAAAAAATGGAGAGGTGAAAAGATGTCTTTTATTCAATTGTTGAAAAAAGGTAACAAATCATCCGGCATTGCTGCGATTGGCAATACTGTGCTGACGATTGCCAAAGGGGTAGCTGCTGCCATAAGCGGCAGCGGTACAATGCTTGCAACCACCCTTCACTCTGCAGCAGATGCCCTTAATCAGGGCTTTGTATTCATCGGCAGTGCCCTTGCTGAGAAGGAGCCGACGAAAAGATTTCCTACCGGCTTCGGGCGTGTTGTCAACCTGTTTGTCCTGGTTGCGGTCATCGTCATCGCGATCATGGCCTATGAAACAATCCACAAAGGCTGGGAGCTGATCCAGCACCCAAAAGAGTCCACCAATATCCTGCTTAATATTTCCATTATGCTTCTGGCAATAGGGGTTGATGGCTTCATTCTGGTAAAGGCAATGAAGGAAATCAATCATGAAACCCGCAGTGAGGCCAAAGGCTTTAGCATTGTCACGACTGCGTTCAAGAATAATGGCCTGGCATCGCCGCCGACCAGGCTGGTGTTTTATGAAGACCTGATTGCCACATTTGGCGCACTGCTGGCACTTGTCTCCATCCTGCTTGCTCACTTTACAGGTTTTTACTTTCTTGATGGAGTCGGAACAATACTGATCGGCTTACTGCTCACAGGAATCGCCGTAAAAATCGGCTATGAAAATACCATCGGCCTGATCGGGGTAGCCGCACCGAAAATCGTGGAGGACCGTGTGGCAAATATGATCCTTTCCGATCCTGATGTGGTCGATATCTTGGATATGCGGATCCTGCAGGAAGGCAGGCGCTTTCATGTAGAAAGCTACATCGAGCTGAGGGCTGGCCTTTCACTGGCAGATGCTGATGATATCAAATTCAGAGTACGCGACCTGCTGCTGACCGATACCGACATCGGCGATGCAACACTTGGCATACTGGAAACAGACAATGTCCAGACCTGGAAAGATGAAGATAAATAAATAAAGAAGAGGGAGACCTCTTCTTTTTTATTTGGTCCGGGTGTGGTAACCTTTTTCGCCATAGGGCTGAAAATGATTATGCCACTTCTCTTCCAGCTCTGCCAAAGCTTCCTTTTCATTATAATAGGGGTCTTCCTTCTTCTTTAGAACCTCAATCACCGAGATTTCGAAGGCATCCATCCCGTACTTCCTCCAGTCATCCTGAAGATGCTTATTTATATAAGAGCCTGTTTCCAGACTGAATTTCAATCCATTCAGTGTCTTTAGATTCCTGGTACTTCCAATAAACATTTTATGGTTGTGTTTGTTTTTTATTTGAAAAACACCCGCTTCCACTGGGACTTCCTTAAATTGATTTTTCAGTTCTTTTCTCCGGTCCATGATTATTTCCTCCTTCGGTTTATCTTTTCAGCCAATATGCGCTTCCATCGGCCTTTCTGTCCAGAAGGCCATATTCAATCAGATATCTTCTGATAAGTGCATAGTCTTCGTAAATGCTCTCAATAATGCTGTTTAACTCTTTTTCGCTGTAAACTATGCCAGCCTTCAGAAGCTTACTGATTTCCCTTATCACTGCAAGCCGCTGTTTTTCTTTTGGCGGGAACTTTACAAGGCCGCCTTCTATGCCATTGGGTAAAAATTTATCAACGATTTTTTGCTGCTCTTCCTCAGTTATGGCATATCTGTCATCAACCATAGATGCATGTATATGCGGGGGTATAAAAGCTGGCGCATACCGGTCCTTCTCCCTTAAGAGCTCCATGACGGCAAGGAAAGCCTTTGCCTGTCTCTCTTTTTCCTTTAGGGCAAAACGGTGATGCCTGATTGTCGATGCACTGCCTATGCCCAATTCCGCTTGCACCTCTTTATCTGCCATCCCTTGATAGAACAAGCGCAAAAGCTGGCTCTGGTGCTCTGTCACCCCGGTCCATTTCTTATCAAGTCCCAGCAAATAATCAAACACCGAAGAATGCGATCTCTCGATATGAAGACGTGTATATCTCTCAGCTTCATACAAGAGGTTTTCATAAGGATAGACAATACCCTTATCAAATTTCTCCCCGCATAACAAGCATAGAAAGCTCTCACTTTCTTCTCTGTATCCTTTTTTTATTTCTTCAAGACTCGCCTCCCAAAGGCTTGCTGATATATCCGGCATACAAACACCCCCAATAGATTAATGACCTCAATACAAACTTAATATATTTTTGTTTATAATTATACAAACAATATATATTTTTGTTTGTTATAAGTCAATAAAAAACGGCTATCCATTTTTGGATAACCGAATATATTTATAAGTTCTTTCCTGTCAGATAGCCCAGGCAGGCGAGTAGAATACCGAAGAAATAGGTGATGCCAATGTACAGGAAAAATGCTTTTTTCTTTTGTCCGATATGCAGCTGGATGGTTTCTAGCTTTAGTGTAGAAAAGGTTGTAAAAGCACCCATAAAACCGGTGCCGGCGAATAACAGATATTTCTGGTCCAAATGGGCTCCTGTCAGCAGGCCCAGCAGAAAGGCACCAGACAGATTGACGATGATCGTTCCAGTAGGAAGGGATTTCTCTTTGCTGTTGTATTTCCGGCTTATGGCAAACCGGGCCATGCTTCCGAAAAAACCTCCGATGCCCACCAGTGCAAAGTGATAGAAACTCATGAAGCCAGCTCCTCCTTTGCTATCCTGAATCCAAGCCTGCTGAACAGCAGCCCGCCGATCATACTGAGGATGATATAAAGAATCCCAAGGACCAGATGGCCCTTGTTAAATAAATCGACAGTTTCCACACTTAAAGTTGAAAAAGTCGTGAACGACCCGACAAAGCCTGTGCCAATAGCTGCCGTAAGCTCAGGAGAGACATTTATTCTTTTGAATCCAATGGTTGTCAGCCATGCGAGCACAAAGCTGCCGGCCAGATTGCAGGCCAGTGTGCTGTATGGAAAAACATTCTCCACGAACAGGCTGATCCCTATCCAGTATCTCAGTATGCTGCCTAACATTCCGGCGAGTCCGACATACATATAAATCATGGTGTTAACTCCTTTAATACTAATAATCTCTAACCGTACTTTTTAGTATAGCATTTTTCTTGTTTGTCTTGAAAATCATGAAAAAACTCCTTCCGGCTATAGGAGGAGTTTTTATTTGAATCCTTATTTGTCCAGGTATAACTGAAGAGCAACCAGTTCCCTTGCCAGTTTTTCTATTCTCTCAAGAACAATGGGTGATGCAATTTCATTGTCTTCATTAAAGTCCTTGCTGTGGACAAAAACTGAGCTGGCTGGGGTGGTTCCCTTAAGGTAGGAAATAATCGGCTTGAGCTGATATTCTGCTACAAGGAAATGCTTGTCGGATCCCCCTGTTGTGACAATACCGACTGCTTTTGAGTTAAAAACATCAACCGCGAGATGATCAAATAGATTTTTCAGCGCTCCTGTGATAGAGGCCTGATAGATCGGTGTGCCTATAATGAGGAGGTCAGCTTCTGATACAGTCTGCACAACCTTCCATGTATCACTGTTATAATAGGTCAGCGGCTTTCCTGTAACAAACTCAACGTTATAGTCCTTTAAGTCAAGCAGCTCTGTCTGAATAGATGGATACAATCGCTTTGCAGCAGCGAGTATCTCATGTACAGCCTTTGATGTTTTCGATCCGGTCAGGGATCCTGAAATGCCGACAAGTTTCACAGCCGATTCCTCCCAATGTCAGATTTATTATATGGCAAATTCCTTCAATTCATTATCAATATGCTCTTTTATCAAATGAAGGCACTCCTCTGCTGTCTTTGCAAAAATCCTTTTTCCATTCACGATTGCATAAGGGCGCCTGGCGCACATGCCGCAAAAGGAGAGGCAGCTGCTTTCAATAACGGCCACTTCAGGATACTCCCCTTCAAGGAGCCCTTCGAGATCCAATTCTGTAATCAGGCTCCCGTCGCAAATCTCCACCACTACTATACCCATCGCTGCTCACCTCCCTGCTTTTTAGGCATGCTGCCCTTTGTATAATTCCTCACCAAGGGTGATCACTTCGGTTTCAAGGTCGACACCATGCTTTTCCTTCACAGTTTTCCTGACATATTCTATAAGTGCCAGATAATCCTTTGCCGTACAATTATCTTTATTAATGATGAAGCCGGCATGCTTGCGGGAAACTTCTGCCCCGCCGATATTTTTACCTTGAAGACCGCTGTCCTGTATAAGCTTTCCTGCATAATGGCCAGGAGGACGCTTGAACACACTCCCGCAGGATGGAAATTCAAGCGGCTGCTTGCTTTTCCTCGCCTCCGTGTTTTCTTTTATCCTGGCTGATATATCCTCTTTGCAATCAAAGGACAGATTAAACTCTGCCTTCAGGATGATGAATTTTTTTTCAGCCATGATGCTTTTCCGATAGCTCAGCACAAGCTTCTCTCTTCCCAGTTCCAGGATGCTTCCTTCCTCTGTGAGAACTAGTGTTTTTTGAAGGACATCAGAGATTTGTCCGCCGTAGGCACCTGCATTCATGTAAAGGGCCCCTCCAGTCGTCCCAGGGATCCCGCATGCAAATTCCATTCCTGAAAGGCTATGCTCTAATGCTTTGAGTGAAACATCGATGATCCGGCTGCCTGCTTCGGCAATTACCGTCTCTCCAGTGACCGAAATCTTATTCATTTTTGACAATGACAGAACAAGCCCCCTGATTCCTCCATCCCTGATGATCATATTCGAACCGTTGCCTATCAGAGTCACAGGCACCCCCTGCCGCTTTGCCTGCTTAAGAATATAAGCTGCATCCTCAGGGCATGCCGCTTCAGCGTAAAGATCTGCCGGTCCGCCAAGCTTTGTATAAGCATGCTCCTTTAAGGGTTCATTAAGTCTAAAAGAAGAGTCCGGCAATTCTAAGGAAAGCAATTCATACAGATTTTTTAGCATATGATTCATGAAACCAGCTCCTTAAACAGCAGGCGGGCCGAATTTGCCATTATGGAAATCCCGGTATGCCTCCCTGATTTCTTCCATTGTGTTCATCACAAATGGACCATAGGGAACAATTTCTTCCTTAATCGGTGCACCGGAGTATACAAGCACCTTTGATTTTCTGCTGTTCGCCTTTATGGCAAGTTCGCTGCCTTTATTAACATCCCCGCCGTCCTTGTATGAAAGGGTCGCGACTCCATGCTTTTTCAGATTCACTTCATTTTTCCCAAAGTCCATATCCCCTGAGAGGACATACAAAAAAGCATTATGATTTTCAGGGATGGTCAGGGTATATTCTGCACCCTTAGTTAAGTTGATCTCAGAAAGAGTAATGGGGACTGCAGAACTAAGCGGACCCTTGACACCTGCTATGTCTCCGGAAAACACCTTGATGGAGCCTCCTTGGAAATCCACCGTGGGTGCATCCTCTCCGTAAACATTCTGATAGCTTGTTTCAGAATTTTTCAATTCCTTCGGCAGGTTAAGCCAAAGCTGCAGCGTGTGGGCAATATCATTTTCCACGCCCTCCTCGGCATGGCGCGCTGCCCAGCCGGCATTCATATACTGCACATCGCCAGGCTCAAGAATATCCCGGCCTCCTGCATTGTCGATATGCTCCAGCCTGCCATCCACAACATAGGTGACTGTCTGGAACCCCCTGTGCGGATGGTCAGAGAAAGCGCCCCTCTTAAACCAGTCCTCCGCCATCAGGATGAATGGATCAAATTCCATGAAGCGGTCAGCCGGCAGTACCCAGCCCTTCTGGATGAACGGGAAGCTCGCTTCTTCATACTCAACATACCAGTGGTCTTTGACGCTTCTTTTAAACAGGGGTTTTTCTTCCATTCTATCCATCTCCTTCTTCGTTCAAGTAATCGGTATTCTCAGTATTTGCCTCCATTAGAACACACATTAGTTGTTATATCAACCATTAAGCTTTCTTCTTGTACACGCCTTTTTTATCAGATGAAGCACACAGTCAGGATGGGTATAAACATTGATAAAATCGGCATCATATTTATGCAGCCAATACACCAGCTCGGAGTATTCCCTGGAGCGGCTGTAAAAAATGACAGGATGATTGCTGAAAAAAGAGAGCCTAAGCTGATTTGCCAGCATTGAGTCTATATCCACAATAACAACATCCGCATCATCAGGCACACTGCCGCGTGCATCCTTCAGGAATGATACCTCTAATTCTGGGTATGCCTGCAGCAGCAATATTAAGCTTTTCCCTACTCGCCCATTATCCGAAACAATTACTGCCTTCATCAGCTCAGCCCCCTTTTTGCTCTTCTATCATAATGTAGCATAATGCAGAAGGGTTTCCTTCCGTCATTCTGGCGAAAAGCCTATGCTGCTTTTGGCTGAGTGGACTAAGACTAAAGTTGCAGGGAGGTCTCCTGTGATTGAAGCTAACTTGCTATATATGAATTCCTTTTTTGCCAGCTTAGTATACTGAGTGATCCATTTACTTTCAAAGTCCACTTATTCAGTGCCGGTATGCATTGATTAGACTGTTTTCTATGCATGAGGTCTCTTTTGAAGCGAGGCTCATGCATCGATTAGACTCTTCTTATGTTCGCCCTCTTTCTGCAGGTCTCAAGCGTAACATGATTTTTTTTAAGATAAAAAAGACCCTTCCTATAAAGAAGGGTTCATCTGGTCATACGCCCATTTTTCTGCGGGTATTACTCGCCTTTTTAGTCATCTGGCTTTTCATTACCTGATTTTTAGCAGCTGACTTGGCGCCTTGTTTTCCATTTCCCTGCGCCTGTTTCTTTTTCTCGAGCTGCTGCTTCATTAATTCTTGAAGGCTTACTTTTTTCTTTTCGCCGTTTTGGTTATTTTCCTGGTTAGACATATTGTTTCTCCTTCAGTTCGTATTTCTTTTTATTATAATACAAGCCGCGGAAAATTTCTTTCATTTATTGAAAGATCATATAGCCTTCTGAACTCAGCCATGAATCAAGGGCCGTCCTGGTAAAATAAACCTTATATCCAATTCTAATAAATGGGATGGATCCTTCATCATAATTTTGCTGGTCAAAAGGCCCTAGTTTCTGAAAATCCTCCATGCTAATGCCTAAATAGGCTGCAGCTTCATCAGGCTTCATCAGCATTTGAGGCTGAACAGCTTCCTGAACTTCTGCTTCTGTGTTCTCCTTCTTCAATGCTGTGCCGATATACCAGCTTCCCCCTGCAATACTGATCGCCAAACAGAAAATAGAGCAAGCTATCCAATTGATTTTCATAAAAATTTCCTTTTCATTTTAAACCCATTATATCATTGTGCAGTTATTCTAAGAACGCTTATCAAGAAATTACAAATTAAAACATTCGCAATATCAAAAGTTTTTGCAGCTTCAGCTCTCCCTCACTCAGGCATTTTCATCCTTGGAAAACAAAAATAGAGCATCAATCCCCCGATCCCAGCCATAAAAAGGAATCCTAATATACTGCCTTCTATTAAGGCAAAAAAGCCAAACACCAAAAAAATGATCGACAGCCATGTAAGAAAGGAATTAATCGTATATTCATAAATCGCACTTATAAAGGTCAGAGTCCTTCCAAGGAACTGTCCTTCGCTTCCTGCCCTTTTTGCGTGAATCGCTGCAAGCAGCGTACTCCATAAGAGTAAAGCAGGCAGCCCCCACAAGAAAATCCATCCAAAAAGCCCCATAGAAATCCTCCCCGCCAAATCAGCAGCAGTCCCAGTTAAACAGCACCCGGTCAAACCGGCGTGCCTTCAGGTCGCTTACGTTAATAAAAAAATTACAGATGCCGACATCGCCCCAAATGACCGCGTATTTTTCACTGACCTTGTCATAATCGCTGTCCAGCTGGAACAGGAGGGTATCATATCTGCTTCCGTCCTCACGCGGATCCATCTGTGTGAAATAAGGGTAGCCGCCCATCTGATGGTGGACTTCTCCCCCAGGATTGCTGTAGTCATTATAAAGGTCGTCAACCTCTTCATATCCTTCTGGGATTTCTTCTTCTGCCAGCCTTTCGAAATAATTTAGGCTTGATTCCCCGATCACTTCATCAAACCGGTAATCCCCTGCTGCTATATACATACTTGAAGCTTTTCCTTTAATCATAAACTCTCCGCCTTCGAGAACTTCATATTCACAATTGGAACGGTGTTCATCTATAGCGGAAAAGTCTGTGACCAGATTTTCTTCATTTTCCTCCACATCCGCAAAAAATAGGACACGGAAGCCTGACTGGTCATCCTGCTGATCAAAATTCATCCCGAAAACATCATCATTTAAGTCGATGTAAAAAGATAGAATGCCTTTGTCCGGAAAATCCGGCAGTTTAGGGAGTTTGCCTAAATTTAGCTGGGCAAGCAAATGAAGGGGCTCCCCTGCTTGATTAAGAGGATATTGGGTGCCTTTTGGCAAGTAAGGATTTCCTCCAGCCTTGCTTTCCCAGAGCCGAAGCTCATATTCAGGCTTTACAAGTTCTAGCTGCACAAACTCTTTCCTCGTCTTTTCAAATGTTTCCCGATCATTATGGCGTATTAATTTTTCCTGTTTCATCAAACAAACCTCCTGATTTCAAAACATAGACTCTCATTTATTTTTTCTGGCGACAGTATTAAACGATGCTGCAGGGAGACAGTTCCTAGTCCATTTTCCTTTTTTCTTAAGAAGTAAGAAGTAACAGCTCAACCCAAATATAGAGTACTTTACAAACTGTAATCGTACAATAAAATTTTTCCGAAAATTCAACATATTATTCTATAATAAAAGCAGATAAAGAACTAAGGGGGAAATAGATTGAGTAAATGGAAAATCAGTCTTATGATCTTCGGAGGATTGCTTCTGCTATTTGCAGCTGTAACCGGTTTCAACACTTTAATGGTCAAATCCCGGCAGCCCGAACCAAAAGAAGCATCCTTAAATATCAATGAAGACCAGGCTGTCGGGCATTTATCAGAAGCAGTTACATACAAAACGGTTTCCTACCAGGACAGAACCAAATTTGACTGGAAGGAGTTTGACAAGTTCATTTCATTTCTGGAGGAAAGCTATCCACTCGTCCATCAGAAGCTGGAGCTTGAAAAAATCAACTCTTACGCACTCGTGTACAGATGGAAAGGAAATACCGGGAAGAACCCAATCGGCCTGACGAGCCATTATGATGTGGTGCCAGTCCTTTCAGGAACGGAAAATAAGTGGGAACAAGGACCTTTCAGCGGGAAGGTGGAGGGGAAGAAAATATGGGGCCGCGGTACCCTGGATGATAAAATCGGGGTCATCAGCATACTTGAAGCAGTGGAGCATCTCCTATCCGAAGACTATCAGCCTAAGAGGGATATCTATTTAATGTTCGGATTCGATGAAGAAATTGGCGGAGATGAAGGGGCCTTTGCCATCGCTGAAACTATGAAAAAGCGGGGTATCGAATTTGAATTTGTCCTTGATGAAGGCGGCGCCATTGTGGATGGGATGGTACCAGGCATCAGCCAGCCGGTCGGAGTTGTAGGGATTTCTGAGAAAGGCTCTGCAACAGCCGTACTATCGATTGAAGGCAGCGGAGGACATTCATCGCAGCCGAAAAACCATACGAATATCGGCCGTATATCCAGCGCGATAGCAAAGCTTGAGGAGAAACAGTTCAAAGGCGATCTGAAAGGCCCTGGCGAGGATCTATTCGATTTCACCGCACCGGAAATGAGCTTTCCGATGAAATACGTTTTTGCCAATAAAATGATCTTTGAGCCTGTCATTGAGCGTATTCTCCTGCAGCAGCCTGCATCAGCCGCCCTTATCCGCACTACGATCGCTCCGACCATCTTTCAGGCCGGGGAACAATACAATGCCCTGCCGGAAAAAGCAGAAGCAATCATCAACCTGAGAGTCATGCCGGGAGACACACTTGATTACATCCAGTCTTTCATAGAAGACACAATCGAGGATGAAGCTATTAAGGTTACCGTCACCGGCAGCGAAGCTTCCAAGGTTTCCAGCATTGACAGCTGGCAGTTCAAGACAGTGCAGCAGGCAGCAAGGAATGTCTATAAAGATGCCGTTATTGCGCCATACTTGATGTTCGCCGGCTCTGACGCCAAGCATTATGACTCTGTCTCCAAAAACACATACAGGTTCCTGCCTGTCCACATCACCTCAGAAGACCTGAACCGGATGCACGGAACAGATGAACATATTTCAATTGAAAACTATCTGAACGCAATTGCCTTTTATGCAGAAATCATGAGAGAGGCGGATGCAGCAGAATAGTTGCACTTGTCCTTTAAATGTCCATTTGCTGTGCTCGGCACAGTTCATGGGCATTTTTCATTTGTTCGGAACATTTTTACAGTGTATGATTCTCTTATCTGAAAAACTTTTAAAAAGGTGAATCTATTTATGTCCCGTACAATCGTCCGCAGTGCCGCCGCTGCACAGCTTTTCTTTCTCCTGTCTCTGCCATTCATTGGCAATCTGATTCAATATCTGCATCCGCTCGCTTTAATTGTCGTATGGGCCAGCATTACCAGCTTCACAATTACAGCTGGTCTGCTGATCCGCGGTGAAAAGCTGCCATTAAACAAATATCTAATTCTGCTCGTTTTTGCCTTATATAGCGCTTCCCTCCTGGTCCTGCTTTTTTTCAGGCCGGGTGATCATGCTAATGCAAACTATAACTTAGACCCCTTCAGTACGATTGAATTTTATTTAGCCGGACGGGTGGACTTCCTGGTTGCCTTTTATAATTTAGCTGCAAATGTCCTGCTGTTCGTCCCTTTTGGGCTTTTTCTCCTTTCCCTTTTGAAAAAGCGGTCTTTCTTTACTCTGCTGGCCGTTCCGTTTGCAGCTATATCGGCCATTGAGATAGCGCAGTTTCTGAGCAGGCGGGGCAGCCTGGACATTGATGATCTGATCCTGAACATGTCAGGAGTATTTTTGGGGTATGCTTTATTGCCGCTGCTAAAGAGATCTTACCGGATTAAGTGATTTAAAAAATCAGCAGCCATAAAAAAACCAATCAGCCAAAATAGCTGATTGGTTTTTTGGGTTTATGCAAGCTCAATCCCTCCAGTGACGCCATATACCTGGGCGGTCACATAGCTGGATTCTTCAGACGCAAGGAACACGTATACGCTTGATAGTTCGACCGGCTGGCCAGCTCGCTTAAGAGGTGTGTCCTGGCCAAATGTCGGGATGACTTCCTGAGGCTGCCCTCCGGAAATCTGCAGCGGTGTCCAAATTGGCCCTGGTGCCACAGAATTAACACGTATTCCTTTTGAAGCTACCTGTTTAGCCAGTCCCCGCGTAAAACCGTTGATGGCAAACTTAGTTGCAGCATAATCCAGCAGGTTCGGACTCGGATTATACCCCTGCACAGAAGAAGTGGTGATGATAGAAGCTCCTTCAGGCAAATGCGGAAGTGCCGCCTGAACGGTCCAGTAAAGGGAGAATACATTGATCTCAAATGTTTTGCGGAGCTGTTCGCTTGAAAGATCTTCAATATTTTCTACTGCCTGCTGCTTGCC
Organism: Bacillus sp. MMSF_3328; assembly: GCF_030733525.1. Lineage (NCBI taxonomy): Bacteria > Bacillati > Bacillota > Bacilli > Caryophanales > Bacillaceae > Bacillus > Bacillus sp. MMSF_3328. The sequence continues at coordinate 190,489 of NZ_JASHIV010000002.1, forward strand.
GGCAACAAGGGCAAGAACATCAAGTCCTCCCAATTCTGATTGAGCCTGTCCGACCATGTCTTTGCAGAATGACTCTTCGCTTAAATCACCAGGAATAAGAACGGCTTTGCGGCCTTCAGCTTCAATCAGCTCTTTTACCTCTTCAGCATCTTTCTGCTCCTCAGGGAGATAATTGATTGCTACATCTGCACCTTCGCGGGCATATGCAATGGCTGCAGCACGGCCAATCCCGGAATCACCGCCGGTCACCAGTGCCTTTCTCCCCTTCAGTCGACCAGTTCCTTTATAGCTTTTCTCACCACAGTCAGGCTGAGGATCCTTCATCTCATTCTGAACCCCTGGCGGCTCCTGATACTGCTTCGGGAAATCTCCATTGAAGAATTGTTTTAGCGGATTTTCAGGTTTTGACATAGTCCAGCACTCCTTTAAAAAATATAGTCTCAATACATAAAAAGCCTGCTGCTGAGATTGTGCAGCACTTCACTATGTATTCGTACTAATAACATTCCCTTTTATGGTGGCGATAAACTAGCAGAGGGGGATTTTGATTGAGAGCGGAAATTTGTAACTAGTTGGATTTTATGTAGAACCATTCATTTTTTGTGTAGAATTCTAGTATTTTTAAGTAGAATTAATAAATTTTCAGATAGAATTAGGCTGATTTTATGTAGAATTACTAATCTTCCACAAATAAACCCGCCTTTTTGAGGGCGGGAATGATAATAATCAGGCGGAATGCTGCCAATCTGAGAAATACAAGCTCGGTAACCTCTCTGCACATGGCAGATTACGAAAAACCAGTCTAAATTAGGAAGCTGTTTAAGAAGGCTTGCATCACTTTTCGGCTGGTCATATTGCCAGCAGCCCGTATTTTTTAAAAATAGTTATACATGATCCTGTGAAGAATTTTCAGCAGACAGTCCCACTTAATCACAATAAGAGTCTGTGCTGCAGCGGCGCGCACAATGCTGGGTAAGTGCTTCAATAGCTTTTCTTACATCCGAAACTGTGATAAATATGGCATTTTCCTCACCAAAGAACAACGCTTTCACTTCGGTCCTGCACCAAAGAAGTCCATAGATCTGATTGATGAAGCCTGGCACACCTGCCGGGGTCTCTGTATTGGCAACGATTATTTCTATTTCCTTATAACGTATGCCTAAATTATGAAGAATCCTCCTGGCGGCACGCAAAGATTCCTGTGTCTGGCCCTCAGGGGCTCCTGCCACAAGCCTGACAAAATTCTTCCGGCTTTTATCCTTTGCCACCAGAATTCCTGTGATATTTACTGACATATGTGCTAATTTCTCCAATACAAGTGCCAGCTTTTTATCAGAAGCATAAAAGATAAATTGTCTTCGAATGTCAATGTCAATATTAAATTCATCAGAGCCATAGGGGTAGTTCATGTCATCCACTCCTTTACATAGATTTCCCTATATTCTATGAAAGGCAGTGGATTAAGGCTTGGACAAATATATTGCGTAAAAGGCACATTTCCTCATTCCTGAATGTAAAAAAGCCAGGATTCTTGTTCCCGGCTTTTTCGTTTACTTTTTCTTCACATCATCATTCGGTGAATCTCCTGTTGCTTTAAAGCCTTTGCTATTATTCGAGCCAAAGGTCTGGCCGTCATTTGTTACTTTAGCCCCTTCAGGAAAATTGTCCTTTGTTTTCATAGTCGTCACCCCTTTTGCTTATTATTGCACTGCAAAATAATATTATTCTTATGAAAATGGTTAAATTTTCTTAATATATTGACTGTTTATGGTATATAATAAATAATACTTATAAGTAATATAATCTTCAGGAGATAAATTTATGGCTAATCGAGGACGCAAGAAAGGCTCCATTGGGAAAAACAGCAAAAATCTGCTTTTAAAAATTGCTGCAGAGGAATTTGCAGAGAAGGGATTTCACGATGCCAAGATCAGCACAATTGTAAAAAAGGCAGGATTGACCCAGCCCTCCTTTTATCTGTATTTTCCAAGCAAGGAAGCAATTTTCCACGAACTGATCATGGAATTTCAGCAAAGGCTATCTAATTTAACAGAAGCAAGCCGAATAGAGCCAGGTGTAGAGTTGTCTCAGCTTCCCCTAAGAATTAAATCTGGACTTTATGGCATTTTCCATTTTTTCAATGAAAATCAAATGCTTGCTAAGATCGGTTTTTTTGTGAATCCCAATGCAGAAAGCATAAAAACGCAAATGGCTGCCCAAATCCATCACAACCTTCTTTCCGAGCAAAGAGCAGGCTACTTCCGGGAAAATGCTAACATGGAACTGGCTGCTGCGAGCCTTGCAGGTGCTATTGAAAGGCTTGCAGTCACAGAGATTTTTACGGGGAAGAAATCACCCGATATATTGGCAGAGGAAATAGTAGATCTCTTTCTCTACGGACTGATCAACAATAAGAAGGAAATGAACAGGGGGCTATCCTATGGAGGAAAAACAGCAAATTGATCCTGAATGGAGACTGTTAATTCTAAAAGCCAGACACTTAGGATTATCAAAGAATGAAGTGCGCCGCTTTATTCAAGGTTCAAACGGTTCAAAGACCCCCTTGAAGATACAGCTTGCCAGCAAATCAAAGCAAGAAGGAGACAAACAACATGAAATTCTTCCCCGGCAGCAAAGATAATATCCCTCATGAGCTAGATATAATGAATTCCCACCCGGAATTTTATACTATTGCCACAGGGAAGCCTATTCTATCACAAGAAGATATTATAAGGACTATCTAGAAGATTCTATGCTGAAAAAAGAAAGATATTTAATTGGCATTAATAACATTCCAGCAGGCATTATTGAATTTATCATGAAAAACACAAAGTTTTTCACCAAAAGATTCACGAATTTAAACATTTTTCAGCTAATTAGGGAATAAGCTGCCCATTAATCTGCATAGCTTTGTACTTTTGATTTAAATAAAAATATAAAGCCTTTGTTGCGGAGGCAAAGGCTTTATAAAAGAAAAAATTTATTGTTGATCCAGCAGTTTTTTCAGTTTGCCTGCCTGCTCCTTATCGGCAAGATAAAATCGTTCTCCTTCTTTAAGGACCGCTGTCCCGTCCTCTGTGTACCATAAATAAGCAAATTTCTCGGCAACTCCTTGTTTTGGCCGTTTTAAAACAAAAGCAGTATCTGCTGTTCTGCCGGGCTCCCCAATTGAATTTTTTACTGTCAAATCGTCCAATAAAGACCGGAGCTGCTGGATTTGAGCGGAATCATCCACTTCAGTATGAAACCGGACCCCTTCAACTCCAGCCTCATGAAAAGGTTTGCCGACTGACAAAACTTCTTCAGCCGAACAGCCAGCCAAAATAGCAGCCAGCATAAGTAATAACAGTATTAGAATGTTTTTCTTCACTTTCAAAAACCCCTTAGGCTTCTCTCTGGATAAGCTAAAAGGACATCACCCTTTTATGAAAATAAGCAGTGAGCTAACTTTATGAAGAACATTTTATAAGCATAGATGAAGTTTCATGCTCACCTGCCTGCAGCCTGCGGGAAGCTTTGGTAATGCCCAGCCAAAGCCATAAAAAAAGGAAGCCGTGAAAGGCTCCTTTCTTAAAGTTCTTTTAAGACAGCCATCTCCCTGCCGAATCTATCTCCCTTATCAATAAAACCAAGGCTTGCATATAAGTGATGTGCAGCCAGATTGTCAGGATGATAGCCAACCGCTATACTCCTGGCACCTGGCAGCTGTGCCATTTGCTCAATCATCAGGAGCGCGGCTGCTTTTCCAATCCCCTGCCCTTGCATACTGGAATCAATCATGATTCTGTATACCCAGATAGAATCCAATTCTTCTGGAACAGTATTATACATCAATAAGCCTGCCATTTTTCCATTATTTAAAATGGCAAAAGCTCTTAAGGTCTGTTCATAATGAGACTGCAGGATTGATACTGCATTAGGCTCCATATAAGCCTCCTGGTCACTGGCTACCTTCAGCTGGCAGCATTCATACCAATTTTCTTCATTGATTTCTTGTAAACTAATCATTGTTTTCCCCTTTCATCATAAGGGGAATGCTCGACTATTTTGTTAAGAAGCCGTATTCCCCTCTGTGCTATTATGCTTTCTTACTGAATTGTTTGGCATAATGAACGCCTCCTTTAACAAACTGGTCCAGTTATATACTGGCATTCTTATAATAGCAGCATTTTCTATCTTCGCCTATATTTCTCTTATAGGATTACCGCTTTTCTTTTAAAAGAGAATAAAGGTATGTATCATTTGCTTTTCCATCCTGATACATATACCCCCTCAGCAGACCTTCCTTTTCAAAGCCCAGCTTGCAAAGGAGCTTATTAGATGCATGGTTCTCAAGAAACACAACCGCCCCGATCCTGGACAGATCCATTTCTTCAAAACCGTAAGCAATTGCCTTTTCGGCAGCCTCTAAAGCATATCCTTTCCCCCAATAGCCAGGATGAAGCTCATAGCCTATTTCAGCGCGATGGTGCTTGGGGAGCCAAGAGTTAAACCCGATGGTGCCAATCAGCCTATCAGTTCCTTTTATTTCAATAGCCCAGCGGACTCCCCTTTTATCGTTGAAGTTTTTTTGAAAAGAACGGATCATTTCTTCAGCCTGTTCTACCCGCTGGAAAGCATCCTGTCCGTAATGGCGTACAACATCACTTCTCGAAAAATACTCAAACAGGCTTGCCGCATCCTCCATCACAATCTCCCTTAGCCTTAATCTCTCTGTCTTGAGTTCTTTAAACATTTATTCTCCCCCTCGGAAAGTCATTTTCTATTTTACAGATATTTTCCCAATTGTTAAATACTTACTTTTTCAGTTAGTATAATAGTGTAGACTTATAGGCAGGCAGGTGTACGATGAAAAAATACATAATGATGCTTCTGATTTGTTCAATATTTTTATCGGGATGTCAATTGAAGCCTCAAGCGGTATTAACAGAAGATGAGATGATGAATAAAGAAATGCTGAAACCAGAAGACCTGCTTTCTCCTGACGTAATGAAAAAGGATTTTGATTTCATGAAAACAAAAATCATTGAGATCCATCCCGACCCTAAAAGGAATATCGATAATTGGAATAAAGCTGTAAGGGATACCGAGAAAAAGCTTGAAAGGCTATTAACTGCCGGAGAATTTGCACAGGTACTCATGGCGTTTACAAGCAAACTGAAGGACGCGCATACTACTGTGTTTCCTTCTCCTGAAATGCTGAGGAAATCAAAAACCTTCCCGGCAGCTTTGGAATGGGTAAAAGAAGGACTGGTTGTCACCAAAAGTTTTGACTCTTCCCTAAAGGCTGGAGATCTTATACTAAAAATGGGCGGGCGTTCTCCTGAGGAATTGAATGAAAAGTTGAGCAAGCTGATTTCTGCAGAAAATGAATATTGGGAGAAAAAAACCAGCTTAGCATTGCTGCACTACGAAATCTTTCTTAAAGAAGCATCAATCGCTGAAAAGGACGATACAGTCAAAGCAACGATTGAACGAGATGGAAAACAGCTTAAGGCTGAAGTGAAATTATTAGAAAACAATTACAGCACCACTGGCCAATCAAAAGAATGGTTCAACTGGGAGATCCAGCAAGATCGGAATATAGCATATTTCAATCTGGACACATGCTTAGATACAATAGGCTATCAGTCTGCAGTAGACTCTTTTTTTCAGGAAACAGTTGAAAAAGGTATTGATAACATCGTTATTGACCTGAGGGGTAATGGTGGCGGAGATACGGACGTGACAAATAGTTTTCTCAAGCATCTTCCTGCTGCGAATATTCAAAGTATAGGATATATAACGAAGTACTCTAGCGAAGCGGCAAAAAAATATAGCTACAGACGGACTAAAGGTATGCAGAACATACCCTCAAGCAAAGTTGAAAATTTACAGGAGCCTCCTATATTCACTGGCAAGATTTATATTGCTTCAGATAGCGGCACATTCAGCTCTGCTGCTCAATTTGCAGTTATACTTCAGGACAACAATCTGGCTGAAGTCATCGGTGAACCTCCAGGCGGAAATCCGGAAGGTTTTGGCGATTATATTATCTTGAGCCTTCCATACAGCAAATTTGACCTGGGAGTTTCCCACAAGGAGTATTTCAGGCCCAATCCTGAAAAAAGCCATATCCCTTACATTGAACCAGATATATTGATAGAAAAAACAAGGAAAGATATCATCTCCGGACGGGATGGCCAGCTTGAACGGATTTTGGATTATGTAGAAAAGAATGGGCAGAGTTAACAAGAAGATTTGCGTAGAAAAAAAGTGAAAAGGACCTTCTCAAAAGGTCCTTTTCATCTGGCCATATAAAGAAGCAAAGCAACCGCAATATTCGGAAGTCCTATTAAAATAGAGGCAGCCGCTGTTCTTCTGCGCTTTTTTCTCTGCTCCGGAGGTTCTTCCACATGCAAATCAGCTTTGTACCTATGGGGTCCCATAATGATGCCTGAAATAAGAATGGATATTCCCAGGAAGAGCAGTCCAAGGGCTCCGGTCACCAAATGGGCATATTCCAAAATCTCTAATAATAACGAAGCTATAACACCAAGGATGGATATGAAAATCCCTATCAATAAATATTTCAAGCTGTTTCCCCCTTTTCCTTAGTTATAATACGAATCAGGCATCCATTCGGTTTCAGTTTATAGAAAATTCGAAATCATTAACTTTCTTTTTGGATTAACATTAGAGCTGAGGCAAGTTCCCTCTGTGTCAATGGTAATCTCCTTTTTGTCTCTTCATTTCCCAATACTGCATCTTCCGCAAAAAAAGCTGCGAAAGGTTGCCGCTGTCTTCTAGGAATCACATGAAGGTGAAAATGGTTCAGGTCATTGAAGATTCCTCCGTTTTGGCAAAGAGTAATACCGTCAGGTTTATAGAGCCGCTTTATCACTGTTGACAAATGCTGGGCAGCTCGAAAAACAGCCACGGCTGATTCTTCATCCAGATCAGTCAATTCTTCTGCATGCTTTTTGGGCAGAATCAGAACATGCCCCTCCCCGAATGGATCATGATCCAAGATACAGGAAATCAGGTTGTTTTCATATATTATAAAAACCGGCTCACTCTTGTGTGCCAGCCGGCATCCAAGACAATCATCCATAAACACCAGGGTCCCCCATTTTTCTTACAGTTATTGTCTCTATACACCTATCCAAATATTAACATATTTCTCAGCGAATGTTATAATACTCACTAAACATCTGAAAATAGTAATTCCGATTTTAGCGCGAATCATGCCTATTAAACTAATAAAATGAAAATAACTGTCGCCGGAGGTCCTTATGAGCTATAAAATTATATTTTTCGATGTGGATGGGACAATCACCCATCATGAAGACGGAAGCATTTCAGATAAGATGAAGGAAACGATATTTAAGCTGAAAGAGCAAGGGATCAAGGTTGCTGCTGCGACCGGCAGGCCCTTGTCATTGTGCAGGGAGATTGAGGAGCTTGGCATTGATACATTTGTGACTGCAAACGGCGGATATGTTAAGCACCGTGATCAGGTCATCCATAAGGTAACGCTTGATCCGCAGGTCATCCGCGATGTGGCTGCCTTTTCCCTAGCAGAAAACCATGGTTTATCCTACTTTACGGAAGAATTCAGCACCAATGGCGTACAAAGCGAAGAAATTCTAAAGACACTGAAGGAGACGCTGGCCTTCACAGATTATCCTCCATTCTATGAAAATATCCATGAACAGGAAGTCTATTTAATGTGCCTGTATGCAAACGAAGAAATGATGGAAAAATACATTCGCGCTTTCCCCGATCTTTCTTTTCAAAGATGGCATCCGTTTATAGCAAATGTGCTCCAGAAGGAAGTTTCCAAGTCTTTAGCCATCATGAAAGTGCTTGAATTCTTTGAGATTGAGCCATCAGAGATGGTTGCTTTCGGAGATGGAAACAATGATATCGATATGCTTGAACTGGCCGGTCTCGGGATAGCAATGGGGAATGGAACTGATGAGCTAAAAGCCATTTCTGATTTTGTCACCCGCAAATCCAGTGAGGATGGCATCGGATACGCTTTAAAAAAATTTGGGATGCTGGAGTGAATCTGAAAAATAATCTTGCCTTCAAACAGCATTCAGCCGTTAAAATGAACCCTGGATTCTATAATCTAGGGTTCTTTGAATCAGGCACTATATGATAAAATTCTTTAAACCAATCGGCAAACTTTTCGAGACCCTCGTCAATGGTGGTTACAGGCTTGTAGTTAATCAGTTTCTCCAGATCATCAACTTTGGCATACGTCTCCTGTACGTCCCCCGGCTGCATAGGCTTGAAGATCTTAATTGCCGGGATGCCCAATTTGTCTTCAAGAACCCTGATGAATTCTTTCAGCTCAACAGGCTGGCTATTGCCAATATTATAAATACTGAACGGCAAAGACTTCTCCGGTCTTCTCTCCATCAGCCGCCAAATTGATTCTGTTACATCATCCACATAGGTGAAATCTCTCTTCATATTGCCATAATTGTACACTTCGATCGGCTCTTTTTTGACTATTTTCTCGGCAAAGCTGAAATACGCCATATCCGGCCTTCCCCAAGGGCCATAAACAGTAAAAAACCTGAGGCCGGTTGCAGGAACTTTATATAGATGGCTGTATGTGTATGCCATTAGCTCATTGGCTTTCTTCGTCGCTGCATATAAACTTACAGGCTCGTCTGTCCGATCCTCCACTGAAAAGGGGATGGTTTTGTTATTTCCATAAACTGAACTGGAGGAAGCGTAAAGCAGGTGGTCAATTTTATATTTACGGCAGCATTCTAATATATTCATAAATCCAGTCACATTTGATTGGATATAGGCATGTGGATTTAACAGACTGTAGCGGACGCCCGCCTGGGCTGCGAGGTGAACGACGATTCGAGGCTCATGCTGTGTAAAAAGAGATTCAAGCAGCCTTTGGTCTTCAAGTGATCCTTTTGTAAAATAAAAACCAGAATAGTTATTTAATAATTGGAGTCTTGAATATTTCAGATCCTGATCATAATAGTCATTTATAGTGTCCAGGCCAAGTACGGGGAGGCCTTTTTCGAGCAGCTTTTTTGATAAATGAAAGCCAATGAATCCTGCACAGCCAGTAATAAAAATAGGATTTTTCTTCTGATGCACCCTTCAGACTCCTTTCCTTCATGCTTTAAAATGAACTTATGCCGACCCCTTTATAAATAAAACCCGCTCTTTTCATAGCTGAAGGGTCCAGGGCATTGCGTCCATCAAATAAATGGCTTCCTGACGCAAGCACTTTCGCCTTTTCCCAATCCATTTCTACTATTTCGTTCCACTCGGTAACAACCAGAATCGCTTCTGCGTTTTTCACTGCTGCTAAAGGCGAAGAGGCATAAAGAATATCAGGATAGATTTTTTTCATATTTTCTGTTCCTTTTGGATCAAAAGCTGTTATGATAGCTTTCTTATGCAGGAGGAAATCTATTATTCTAAGCGAGGATGCTTCCCTGATGTCATCAGTTTGAGGTTTAAAAGTGAGGCCGAGCAGAGCGATTTGTTTCCCTTCTAATGGTCCAAGAGCATCTGTAACCTTTTCCAGGAACCATTCAGCCTGGGTATCGTTAACATTTGAAACAGCCGTAAGAATATCCATAGGGGTTTTCTTTTCCGAGGCCATGGCAAGCAAAGCCTTTAAGTCCTTTGGAAAGCAGGAACCGCCGTATCCTATCCCCGCTCTAAGAAACTGCGGGCCAATCCGGCTGTCAAGACCCATTCCTTTTGCGACCTCATTAATGTTTGCCCCTGTTTTTTCGCATAGCCGTGCCAGTTCATTGATAAAGGATATTTTTGCAGCTAAAAACGCGTTCGAAGCATATTTAATCATTTCCGCGTCTCTTACTGATGTAAATAAAATAGTTGAGGAAACATCTTTATATAATCTTTCCATTGCTTTTTGGCATGGGCCCGGCTCGCATCCTATTACTATTCTTTCAGGATGGAGGGCATCCTCTAAAGCCTTCCCCTCTCTCAGGAACTCAGGATTTGAGACAAGGTCAAAAGGAATTTTTTTATCTTTTTCTGCAATCGCACTCCCTATTATTTTTTTGATATGGTCACCGGTGCCTACAGGAACGGTACTCTTAATGACAATAATTTTATAATCGTTCAGAAGTCCCCCAATCGACCTGGCAGCAGCCTCCACATAGGATAAATCGGCTTCTCCTTGAGGCGACGATGGTGTGCCGACTGCAATAAAAATATAATCACTTTTCCTTATACATTCTTCTAAATCACCTGTGAATAGTAGATTCCCATTTAGCTGAAGCTGCTGGAACTCGTTTTCTAACCCATCTTCATAAAAGGGAAGTCTATTCTGCTTCATCATGCTGATTTTTGTGGGATCCTGATCCATTACGAACACTTTGTGGCCGTATTTGGCAAATGCCACACTTGTCGTAATTCCGACATAGCCGGCTCCAATTACTCCTATATTCATCTTTTCACCCCGAATCCACTTCTGTCATTGCATTCCAGAAAGGTAATTTTCTATAAACTATGGCAGCCGGTACAGACTTGCAACCGTCAAAAACCCAGCAGAATGCAAACTCTAATGTGATTGATCTTCGAGGGCAAGCTTTCTGAGATAGCTTGAAATCTCTGCTTTCAGATCTTCCCGCTCTAACGCAAAATCGATCGTTGCCCTGATAAAGCCTGCCTTTGTTCCGATATCATATCGCTGCCCCTGGAAGCCGCAGGCTAGGACTGTTTCTGATTTATTTAAAATGTTCAGTGCATCTGTCAGCTGAATTTCCCCGCCAGAGCCTGGCGGTAAATCTTTAAGAATGCTGAAAATTCCTGGCGTTAAAATATATCGGCCCATAATAGCCAGCCTGGAAGGAGCCAATTCCTTTTTTGGCTTTTCTACCAATGCTTCTATATTGAACACATCTTGCTCTAAATTTCTGTTTATCGGTTTGATGATTCCATATTTTGACACATCCTCTTCAGCTACCTGCTGTACTCCTGCAACAGAACAATGATGGAGGTCAAAAACTTCTATAAGCTGCCGCAGGCAGGGTATCCTGGATTTGACAATATCATCACCGAGGAGGACAGCAAACGGTTCGTTGTTAACAAAACTTCTTGCACAGTAGATAGTATCGCCGAGTCCTTTCGGTTCTTTTTGGCGGATATAATGAATATTGGCCAGCTGGGATATTTTTTGGACCTCTTTTAACAGGCTTTGCTTGTTTTTTTTATAAAGGGTTTCTTCAAGCTCATAGGACTTATCAAAATGGTCTTCAATTGAACGCTTGCTCCGTCCGCTGATGATAATAATATCCTCTATTCCTGACAGCACCGCTTCTTCGACAATATATTGGATGGCCGGTTTGTCCACGATTGGAAGCATTTCCTTTGGCAATGCTTTTGTTGCAGGGAGGAATCTTGTTCCAAGTCCGGCAGCCGGTATGATTGCTTTTCTAATTTTCACCTGTCCTTCTCCTTTCCTAAGAATCTCATCATACTTGTTAACTATTTCTATGACAAAACAGACTAATGCGCATGTGGGATAGCACAGGTGTACAAAATATTGGTGAATATTCTAAAAAAACGGGGGAGCTGTCCTATACAAAAGTCTTTTAAAATCATAATTTAGTAAAAAGTACTCTCCCTTCAAATGACCCTGCTTTAATCCAACAAAGCTAAAATTCCGGCCAGGAGCTTATTACAGAAACTCTTTCGTTATTAATTTTGAGGGAAACTGCTTTTTAATTTTAGGAGGGATAGCGTGGAAAGGATAGAAATTGTCCCATGGGAAGTAACTGATTCCATGCATGAATTTTTTGTTCCAGAATATATTAACGAGCTTGCTGCCGAAGTTCTCAAATCCTACGACCTTTCCGTTCAGAGCATTACGGTGGTCACAACGAAGCCGGATAAAGGCGGAGCCATATGGAAGCTTGAAACCGGCTCTGGCCCGAAAAGCTTAAAGCTTTTGCACCGAAGACCCACAAGGAGCCTTTTCAGCCTCGGAGCCCAGGAGTACTTGGTTGATGTCCAGGATGCCAGGGTCCCGCCCATCTATAAAACAAAGGAAGGGCATAACTATGTTGAAGCAGGAGGAAAGCTCTGGTTTGCAGCTGAGTGGATAGAGCCCCTGGCGCCTGTTACCAAGGATTTGGAGGGTGCGAGGCAGCTTTGCTATGCACTTGGAGAGTTCCATCGCTTAAGTAAGGGATATACACCCCCTCCATCTGCTGAAATTGCTTCAAGAGTTTTAAAATGGCCGAAAAGCTACCAGAAAGTCCTCAACAAAATGGACTGGCTCCGAAATATAGCTGCTGCTTATAAAGAAATGCCGGCAAGCGAAAGTTTAAAAAACGCAGTCGGCCATTTTGAAGAACAGGCTAAGCAGGGAATAGAAAAACTAAAATCTTCAGCTTATGCCGATCTTGCAGCACATGGGAATGAGTTCTGGGGACTCGTGCATCAGGACTACGGCTGGTCTAATGGCCAAATGGGTTCTGGGGGGATGTGGATTATTGATCTTGACGGAGTTGCGTATGATTTGCCAATCCGCGATTTAAGAAAGCTGATAACAGGTTCAATGGCAGATTTGTACAGATGGGATATTACTTGGGTAAGGGAAATGATCAAAGCCTATCACGAAGCATACCCAATATCTCCTGAACTATATGACCTGTTATTGATAGATCTTTCCATGCCTAATGAATTTTATAAGAATTTAAAGGAAGCAGTATATGAACCTGAATTATTCCTGAATGAACAAACAACACAGCTAATACAGACAATCCTGGACACAGACCAGACGAAATGGCCTGTGCTGGAGGAAATTCAAAATGACTGGAAGGGAGCCCAATCACTATGAAAATATTAATGATCTGTACGGAGAAACTTCCTGTTCCTCCAGTTCTGGGCGGGGCAATACAAACCTATATCTCCGGAGTCCTTCCTCATATAGGAAAACATCATGATATTACTGTCCTTGGAATCAGCGATCCTTCCCTTCCCGATCAGGAAACACTGGACGGCATTGATTATGTGCGGGTTCCCGGCAAATTATTTGACCTTTATCGTGACGGAGTAGTTGGCTATATAGAAAAAAATCAATTTGACCTGATCCACGTCTTTAACAGGCCCCGCCTGATCCTTCCCGTTCGAAAAGCGGCCCCTCAGGCTAAAATTACCTTGAGCATGCATAATGATATGTTCGGTCCTGATAAAATAGCCCCCGAAGAAGCTGCGGCAGCACTAGAAGAGATTTCAAATATTGTTACGGTCAGCAATTATATCGGAAATGTGATTAAGGATCTTTATCCTCAGGCTGCGCCAAAGCTGCAAACGATTTATTCAGGAGTAGATACCCAGCGCTTCCTGCCGGGGAATCATCCAAAAATGCAGAAAATCCGAAACGAACTCAGAAATGCTCATGGGCTTGAAAACAAAACCGTTCTTTTATTTGCCGGGCGGCTCAGCAACAACAAAGGTGTTGACAGGCTGGTCAGGGCGCTGCCACAACTTTCACAAAAATTTAAGGATCTGGCTTTAGTTATTGTCGGCAGCAATTGGTTCAGCCAAAACCATGTCACAGATTATGTCGCCTATGTTAGGGCATTGGCAAGTAAACTCCCGATACCTGTTGTGACAACAGGTTTTGTCGCACCGAGCGAAATTCATAATTGGTTTGCAGCCGCAGACATGTTCGTCTGTACTTCTCAATGGCAGGAGCCGCTTGCGCGGGTTCATTATGAAGCGATGGCTGCTGGCCTTCCTATTGTCACTACCGCACGGGGAGGCAATCCGGAAGTTATATTACCAGGTGAAAATGGCTTGATTGTTGAAAATCCTGAAGATCCTGACTGTTTTACAGAAAAAATTTCTAATATTCTTTCCAGCAAACCATTGATGAAGAAAATGGGGCAAAAAGGGAGAGAATTGGCAGTATCTCAATATGAATGGCCGAGGGTCGCCTCTGAGCTGCTTGGCATCTGGAAGAGAACAAAATTTACGACTTATGGTGCAGCACCAGAAGCAGGGACAATTCCGGTGCTTCAGGAAACTCCATCCAATACCTCAGTCAGGGAAATCACAAATTCTGCCCAAGATCGTAACGAAGCTGCACCCCTGACTGAGAAGACTTCCTTTGAAGATAAAAAAGAAAGGAAAAAACCTCTTAAAGAAATGCCGGTAAAACAGAAGCAGAAAAAACCCAGCCCTGAAAGTATGGATTCTGCCAAGAGTAAGCGAAGCAGCAGAGAACTGCTTAAGCTATTGCAGGATGAATCTATGAAAAAGGAAAAACATGATTCAATTTACAAACTAATAAGGAACAAAAAAGACAATATTTCAGAGGTGAACATGAAAGAGACAGTCAATGATGCCGTCTCCTCCGTAAATTCAAAAGCAGGCAAAGTAAATTCTGAACAGCCACATACAAAAGAGACAACAAAAAACGATAGGCTTAGGGGTATTGTCAGAGAATGGATCAGGGAATCCGCAAAAACGACCCTGGACCGTCTCAAGGAAGAACAAACAAAAAAAGAAAGAAGTACTAATCGAAAGTAAGAATAACTATATTGCCCGCCGTACTTAAAAGGCGGGCTATTTGGGTTGCATATATATGTAAATAGAAAAATCCTCCTTAGCAAAATATTAATGCTGCCAAGGAGGATTGCTTTCAATCTTAATTACATTACAATGCTTCAATCTTCTTTTGGATAGTAACAAAAACCGGACACCCAGCAGTAAGCAGCTGGGTCAGGCCAAGTTTTGTATGTCTAATATTATAGTGCCATTCGGTCAAGTATGAAAGTCTCAATGAGCTTACGTCTTCTGATTCGCTTGTTCTCTGCCTCATTTCCTGATGAGGCAGCTTCTGTATCAACAAGCTGAGCATCTTCGTCGTCTTCTTCATCATCTTCATCTTCATCTTCATCGTCATCATCTTCATCTTCATCTTCATCGTCATCGTCATCATCATCATCTTCATCTTCGTCTTCATCTTCATCATCTTCATCTTCATCTTCGTCTTCATCTTCTTCTTCATCTTCGTCTTCATCTTCGTCTTCTTCTTCGTCTTCTTCTTCATCATCGTCTTCGTCTTCTTCTTCTTCGTCTTCTTCCTCATCTTCTTCTGCTAAGTCTTCTCCTTCTTCACCATCTCTTTCAAATTCTGTCTCAGTTCCATCTTCAAATTCAACTTTTAAAGTGACTTCCCCGACAGCTTCATTGTTCATTGAACCTGACAGAAAGCTCAACACATCTTCATAGGTTGAGTTTTCATTCAGTTCAATTCCCTCCGTGAACTCGATCTTGATTTTGGCCTTTACAACTTCTTTAGACATTTCTCTTTCCTCCCTTGGAGCTTTCTTGTTTAATACCTATAAGCTTTTGAATATACATGTCCAAAATTGTCATCAGGGTTTCTGAATCCTTAGTATTAGAATATGTTTCTCTTAAAAACTTGATATAGGACAACTTTCTCATGTTGCGTCTTTATATAAAAATTGGGTAAATGCCCCTGCTGCCTAAGAGCTGACTTGCCAAAACAGAAGCATGAAAAAAAGCATCAAAATGATGCTGAGATTGGGTTCTATATTTTTTGGGAGGTTATTTCCCTTCTGAAGTATTCTCCAAGTATCAAAAACGAAGACTCTTTATAATACAATCACCTAAAAATTTGAGCCCCCATGATCCCTGTTGTCTCCCATCATATAATTGGAATCATCGCCAGGCTTGGCATGAGGATGTGTGACATTGGGCGGGTTATTATTTATTTTCTTTCGCCGCCAGTCGATCAGAAAGGCAAATCCAAGGACAAGGAATATGAAAATAAACAGAAACCAAATCATGATTCTCCTCCTTTTCCATAGTACTCCAGCGGGATTTTCAACTTGCCAATTATCAGTGTATGATCCTCATCCACTTCATATGACATCTTAATTAGTTTATTCTGGCTCTTTTCAGCGAGTTTCGAATCGTCTCTAAATTCTTTTCCCTCTTTATAAACATACGGTAAAACCCTGCTATAGACCTTTACGGCCACACCATCATAATCTTTTTGCGGTATTTCATAGCTAAATCCGGTGATGGCATAATCTGTACCTTCAATGATCGTATAATTTTCTGCAAACATGAGCCTTGGCAGGATGGATACAAGAATGATAAGCAGCAGAAGCACCGCTGCCATCCCAGGTATGCTTTTGTTTTTAAAGTATATTCCCGCAACCAGTGTGAACACAAAGACCATCAGAAAGTCGGGAACCAATGCTGCCATCTGCAGGTCCTGCCCTTCTGGTCCGATAAGAGCGAAGCCTGCCGCCGACAGAATGATCATGGCCAGTCTAATGAGGAGATACATTCCCGTAATTCCCAATAATGTTAAACAAAAAAAAGAGAGGATATAATGATAAGGACGCCCACTGGCATTCATCGCTAGACCTCCTTCTATCTGGCTTTTTCAAATACAATGAAGTAAAGAAAAGGTAAGCCTTCAAAACATCGACGCAAGCAGCAGCTCATTCTCTCTCATAAATTCCCTATGCTTCTCTGCCCCCCTCTTCTGCCCCCAGCCGACAGAACAAAATGCATCAAAGAACTTATAAAAAGGAAGGATGCTTTCCAGATCAATCATGGGCCTTATGGTTTCATAGCCTTCTGTATAAGCCTCCCTGGAACCTTCATGACGTTCCCAGACATCCCGGTTTATCTTAGAAAAGTCCATTTCAGGAGATCCGGAACGGGCACTTTCAAAATCGATGATACCTGCCACATTATTGTCTTTCACCAGAATATTTCCCGGCCTGAAATCCATGTGGATGATACAAGGGCCATCAGGGGCGGGAAGTTCCTGCAAACTTTTATAAAAATGCTTCTGAGACATTTCAAGCAGACTATCAGGAAGCACCTTGGAGGCATGCAGGCCGAAATGTTCGAATGTCTCTCTGACCATTTCTCTCCACGCCTTAGGATCAAAGAGGGAATATGCCTTAGGAAGCGGCGCATTATGCAGCATTGCATGGTGCCTGCCAATCTTGAAGGCAAGATCCCCGTCCATACTCCGGGTGCATGGTTCGCCTTCGATTCCTTCAAGCAGCAGTGCACCTGCCATTTTTTCATCCCCTTCCCAATGATCAAGGACAGCAGGCACCGGGACATGTCCTCTTAATAATTGGAGCATTTCCAGTTCTCTTTCAAGCTTCTCCCTGGAAAATGGAATTTTTAAATATATCGTCTGTCCTCCATTAAGTACTAATTTGTACACAGTTGAACTGAAAGACTCGGGAACATTGCTGATTTGCTTTACACATATTTGAAATCGGTCAATATATTTCTGCATATATTCCATGGGTTCTCCTATTCTGCTATAAGCTTTTTACATAGCCTGTGCTTTTGGCCGCATAACCTGCGCTTAAATAAAACTGATGCGCTATTTCACGTTCTTCGCGGTTGCCGCTGTTCAGCACAATTCCTCCTGCGCCAAGCTTGACGGCCTTTTCCTCCATCTTAGCCAGGAGCATTTTACCTATACCTGACCCGCGGAAATCTTTGTGTATGACTAGCGCAGTCACTCGTGCATACAGACTGTCCTGGGTATACAGATAGCCTGTGTGAAAGCCAATCATTCCCATTAAGCTGTCTTTCGATACTGCAGCTAAAGTATAATGATCAGCAAGTGTTTGAATCTTCTTAAATCGATCTGCCATCCTTTCGATCGATACTGGATAGCCGAGCTGCTCTATTAGTTCAGTCAGCTCCGGAATATCTTCATATCTGGCCTCCCTGATTTCCATTTTTATCTCCTTTTATGGTTGCTTTTGTTTTTACATTCGACTAAAGAATAGGAATAACCTCTTAAAAAGTAATTTATTGTAAAATAAAAGCAGGGTCAGTGCCCTGCTTTTCCATCCAGTTCAATCTTTATGTTTTTGCTGCTGAATATGGTGTAGCTGTAGCCCTTGATTTCAAGCCGTTCAGGAATCACCTCCCGGCTTCCATCTCCTCTTAGATTAATAGTATGCTTTGTTGTATACAGTCTCGGTTCGGATAGTTCGGCTGTACGCATAAAGTATTCGTCAGCCTTGTATCTCTGGCCATCTTTGTCTATAAAATAACCGTCTGAATTGCCTGCTGATGAGGTCCTGCCTTTACCTTCAATTGTAAATTGCAGTTTTTCATATGCACGGCTTTCCGGCAATTCCTCAGTCAAGACTACTTGAGCCGTTTTGCCGGGTTCTATGCTGTCGATTGAGATGCTGTTTCCTTTATATTCAGCCTTGATGGGAAGGCTTTTCCCCTTAAGATCAATGCTTTTTGGTTCTTCTACTGAATATTGCAGAGCACCCAGATTTATTTTAATATCCTTTGGCTCTTCCCCGTATATAGAATCGAAGGAAGCTGTCACTGTATTCCACCCACCGCCTGATATGTCTCCTCCAGGACCGAAGAGCTGGTTGCTGACAAGGCCTTTCTCTGTTTCAATGCTGTCGATGGCAATATAATCAAGGATTTTATCACTATGGGTGTTTTGATATCTGTAAGTAATCATGGTCGCTGTAGGAGCAATGACGAGTTTTTCAAAAACAATTGGATTCCCATCCGCTTCTGTTTTGGCAGATAAAGGGTATTCCAAGCTGGGGTTTTTTACCACTGGAACCGTGAATGACCATTCCCCTTTCAAAGTTTCAAGTGTATTTTCTTTTCCCTCATCCCGATTTGATGCTTCAATAAATTTCTCCAGCTGCACAATTTTAAGATTAATGGTTCCTTCTGGCTGATCCATTGGCGCCACAGCAAGTTTTCCCCTAAAGGTATTTTTTTGATTGGAATAAAGATTCATTTGGCTTCTAATGGGCGAAAATGAGGGTTCATCCTGATCCCCCCAATACTCATCAGCATTCATGACTTGAATGCCGTCATAATCCGGCTTAAAAAGATCGTCGTTCTTCAAATTTTCTACTTCATAATAGATCAGAGTCTGGATATCATCTGCCGCCACACTTGTTATCCTCACTTTTACCCCGCCGCTTTCTGCTTCCAGATCCAGCTTTTCGCCAAGTCCTGACTGGATGTATTTCTGCTCCTGCTCACTTTCTTCGGTACTGAAATTCTGCCACCAATCTTTAAAAGTAGTGAATCCGCCATTGGCAGCTGCCGTACCGACAAATAAGGTAAGGCAGACAGCTGCCGCCAAACCGCCGATCATGCTGGCTTTGCTCTTCTTCTTCCTTTCCGATTCTGACAGCCTGACCCTTTTTGCCACATTCAGCATAAATTCTTCAGGCATGTCAATTTCTTGTGATCTTACAGATAATGCTGCCGTTATTTCCTGCAGCTGTATCATTTCAGCTCCACATTTTCCGCAGTGTCCCAAGTGGTCTTTCAATATTTTTTCGTCTCCATGCTGGAGTCTTCCTTCCAGGCTATCCATCATCAAGTTTTCTATTTCACTGCATGTCATGGCCAGCACCTCCATATTCTTTGCGAAGAATCAGCAATCCCCTATAAATACGGCTCTTAACAGTGCCGAGCGGAAGCCCGAGAATGCCTGCAATTTCTTCCTGAGAAAATCCTTGTATATATTTCAGCAGAATCGGCTCCCTGAATTTCTCATCAACCTGATCCAGTGCATCCAGCAAATCCAGACGGTCAGAGGGATGCTGCCCGGCCTCACTTCCTTCTATGGCATTTTCCTGCTGCCTGCGCTTATTCCTCCGGTAAATGTCCCTGCACTCATTGATGAAAATAGAAGTGACCCATGTTTCAAAATAACGGTCCTGCTTCAGTGTATCGATATGGTCATGAACCTTAAGAATCGTATTATGGAAAACATCCTCCACATCATGATGATTCTTCAAATAAGCCCAGCCGATTTTGTAAAACTTTGATTTGCGTGCCTCAAACCAGCTTAAAACGGCATCTATATCCTTTTCCTTAATTTTTTTCAGCATAATTGAATCCTTTATCGCTTTAATCACACTCTTCCCCCGGCCCCTTCTGCTGTATCTTTGTTAATTAGAGGAATGACGGCTGCAAAAAGTTCCCATTAATTTTAGTTTTCAATAAAAAAAGAGCTGCAGAGCAGCCCTCATCAAGACAGTCATAATCTCACTTGTATTTTTTTAATGAATATGATTGCTGTAAGGATCATAAATCCCTGTCAATAAAAGCACAGAAATACAAAGAATAATAGTAGCGAAAGCCAATGTTAATGAGGCTGCCTTTTTGTTCAGCTTTAAAATTGAACATCCTGTTATCAGGAGAACAGCACCCATGAACAGCAGTATGATGCCAGCTCCAACATTCATAAGAAAATCTCCCCGTGATCAATAAAGCCTCTGCACATAGCCTTCATTCAGTTCCTTTTCAACCTGCTCTGCAGAGACATTCGGTATCTTTGTATGAGCGACGATCATTTTAGCTGCAGATGGAAGCTCTTCTTTGTCTGCCCATGTTTCCGGGTTCCACAGCCCTGACCTGATAAAAGCTTTGGCACAATGGGTATAGCATTCCTTCACCCGGACCCCGATGCCGAACAAAGGCAGCTTACCATTCACCGCACTCATCTCAAGCAGCTCGTGGTCGCGGACTATAAAAGCCTCCCCATTAACCCTTAAGGTCTCACCAAGCCCCGGTATAAAAAAAACAAGACCAACATGGGGGTTTTTCAATATATTTTGGACAGAATCCAGCCTCTTATTTCCTGGCCTTTCGGGAATGAATAAGTGCTTCTCGTCAATTACGGCAACAAACCCCGGCATATCGCCTCTTGGAGAAACATCGCATTCGCCAGCACTGTTGGACGTTGCCATCGTTAGAAACGGTGACATACGGATGAACTCCCGGCAATGTTCATCGACTATTGGAATCACCTTGCTTTGTGCCCTTTCACTTGGAGAGCCGACGAAAGGACGGAACTCTTCAAATTCTTCCTTTGTTTGAATGACATTTTTAAAAATAGTATTCATTTTAATCACCTTTTTCATCAGATTTACGCACCGCCTGGCTGTCACTCTTCTTTTCTGTAAATGCCCATGTAAAAAATAGCCTGGCTCCAGTAATACAGATTGCGATACTCACGTTCCTTTGCCAATGGATGCTATCTCCACGAATCACATCATATAGACTGAATGAAAACATCCAGATCAGATATAGGACTGCGGTATGCCATTTAGGGTTCCTGATGCTTGTTCCCCCAATCTTCATTCCAGGAAAAATCCTTTTTTAATATGTCTAAAACTTCCAGACAAGTATATGTATTCAGTATAATAGACGAAATGCTGAGAATAAAGATTCAATTTTCCGCAAAAAAAAGAGAAGCAGTTTCTGCCTCTCCTTTCTTCTGTCTATAATACCTGATGAAGGCTTGAAAAAACTTGTATGTCGTTTAAATTCACCCCAAGCTTCACAAATGTCTGGGCAATTTCCGGCCGGATCCCTGTCAGCTTAACTGTCATCCCTGTTATCTGAATCGCTTTGACTGTCCTAAGAAGTTCATGAGCGATGCGGGTATCGATGAATTCTACACCTGACAAATCAATGACCATGCAATTCAGTGACCTGCTTGCACCATACTGCAGCGCTTTTTCCATGAGGTCATTCGTCCTTTTTCGATCAAGATCGCCAACTAGCGATATGACCGCTACGTCGTCAGAAACCCGGATAATTGGTATAGACAGCATCTTAACCTTCGCTTCTGCTGCCAGCAATCTCGTGCGCATCAAAGCAGATCCCTTTTCACTGGTCCAGCAGATGATATCATCGGCTGTTTTGTGAAATTGCCTGTCCCATTGTTCATAAAGGTCCTCAGTCCAATCTTTTTGTTTGGCCACCTTTCTGAGCTTTGCAGCAGTTTCCTCTCTGAAGGAGCATACCTGCTCTATCATTAGCTCAGCCGGTGTACCTGCCGCTAGCAGCTGATCCAGATTATCTTCCCAAAAGCCAATTGTTGTCTTCCTATATTCCTTGTCAGGATGAAAGGCCTCCGCAAACATATCAGCCAGATAGTTTCTCCAATGATGGAGCACATTTTTCCACTCAGGGGGCATATCCCGAAGTTTGTTTTCCAGGAAAACCTGATGAGTAATCTCTCTCATAATGCTGGTGTATTCCATAATCGTCTCTCCGTTCTTCATAGACTGCTAATAAGTTTTATTTTGTGACCTGATGAAGAAGGATTCGGCTATTGTTCCCTCTTAACCTACCTTTTCCAGTATGGGGGTTCATCAAACGAAAAAGGACTTAAAGAATGTGGCTGGTTTGACCCGGTAGGTCAAGAGCATAGAAACTTGACAAGTCAAAATGGTTTTCCAAAGATAACCATCATATAATAGAAGAATAAGGAGGTATGTTCATGTCGGATATAATTGTGTATTGGGGAGATGCGAAAATCAAGCTTTCCTGGACTAAAAGCAGTTCATTGCCGCCATTAAATAAGATTACCAGCATCCATAGCTTCTGTTTTTATAATGACCAATTACTGCTTGTTAATCTGAATGAACGGGGATGGGATTTCCCTGGAGGACATCTTGAGGAAAATGAGACACATGAGGAATGCTGCAGGCGGGAAGCCTGGGAAGAGGGCTATATAGAAGGAGATTGCACCCTTCTTGGGTATATCACTGTCAGCCATGAGGAAAATCCGCTTTGGAACGAAACCAGCCCGTATCCTAAGATAGGATTCCAGGCTATTTATAACATGGAAATAGAGCTGCTCCACCCTTTTGAAGGGAAATTCGAATCTGCAGAGAGAATGCTGATAGATCCTGATAGAACCTCTATATGGTATAAAGGCTGGAATTCGCTGTACGAAGAAATACTGGAAGATTCATTGGCCAGCCGGCAGCTTAGAGCAGTGCCTCCAGATATATAAGGGGGACATTCCGGGCCGCGAAGCTAGACATGGTAAAGCCTGGTTACCTTTGAAAGTATGATTCCATCAAATTCCAATTTATATAAATCAGGCTTGGAGGAACTTAATAAAAATCCCAATCCGTATTCTCTACTAAACTTACCCATCATAAGAGTCATAACAGCCCCATGCGTACCGATGGCAATTCTCCTGCCCTGATTTGTTCGAATCAGATGAAGCAATACTCTTGTTGCTCTATCTTGGCAAGCTCTATTCGACTCCCCGCCCGGCAAAGTGTAATCAGGGTCGGAAAAAGACCGCTCCAGCAGCGGCAGCAATTTCTCTTTACTTATAATAGCTTCATCCGGCAGGAACACTCTTTCCTTCAGATCCTCAAAAACATGGATGTCTTTATTGAGCCTTGCTGCGGCCCCCTCAATTGTCTGTACCGCACGCTGATAAGGACTTGATGCAAACATATTAACTCCTTCATCCAGAAGGCATTCACATACCTTTTGTGCATCTCTTTTTCCTTTTTCAGTCAACCCTCTTGATCTTTCATTTTCATTTTCTTTTGGCGACTCTCCATGCCTCACCATGTATATGTATGTTATCATAGCTTCCCCTTTGTCTTTTTTTAGACGCCTCTATAGGCCATTTAATCAGCAGGCAAACTAAATATTAAAAAGGAAAGGATTGCTGCCCTTTCCTTTCTCATTCATTTAAAGGGTGTCTTCCGTTTTATTACCGGTATCCAAATTTCGCTTTTGAATTGAGGGGATGAGGTATCTTTGCTTTCGTTCCAGAGAATTTCCGGACCTTCCGTCTGTTCATAACCTGATGAGGGAAACCATTCAGCATAAATGCGTCCCCATATATTCTGCAAAGTCTCAGGAAAAGGCCCCTTCGCTTCAAACACAGCCCAGGAGGAAGACTCAATCTTGAGTGATTCATATCGTGCTGGGCCCGGCTCTCCAGTGGCAGCACCAATATAATGGTCAAGCTCTCCTTTTTCCTTCATCCTTCCTTCTGAAAAGTGGACAGAAGCACTAATCAGGCCCCCGGGTTCCTGGTCGGACAATGCTTTCAGTTCCTGGATCTTATCTGGAGTCAAACTCCTCCACATTTCAGCGATTTCTCCGTTCACACCATTAAATTGGATTCGAACCCTTTTTTTAAGGCCCACAATATAAAAAGGACCCTTTTCTTCAAGCCGGAAGTTCATTTCATTTCCTCCTTTTATTGTCAACTGAAAGGACATCGGTGGAAATGCTTTTAGCCTATAGCCAGTTTTCCGAGCTTCTGATGGGGTAATCCCATGCATCTGGAAAAATGCCCTTGAAAAAGAATCCGGCGAGCTGTAGCCATACTTCACTGCAGCATCAATCACTTTTATCTTTTCATCAGCCAGCTCGAGCGCTGCCATGGTCAGCCGCCTTTTGCGTACATATTCTGATATGGAGACCCCAGAAAGGAAAACGAACATCCGCTTAAAGTGAAATTCCGAACAAAAGGCTTTTTTTGCTGCCTCCCTATAATCTATATCTCCTGTCAAATTTTCCTCAATATAGGCAATAGCTTCATTCAGCTGCTTTAGCAAATCCACTTGAATGACCTCCTTTCATATTTAATTTAACAGTTGAAGGAATTGAGCATCCGACTTTCTATGCACTCTAGTGCATGATTGATCTTGTTTTGCAGCTGTTCTTTATTTTCTCTTTTTCATAAGCAAGAAATAAGTAAAGAATCCCACAGTCGCCACTATAGACAGCAGGTGAGGAACAAAAAAGAATTCTGAAGGGACTACCCAAAACATTATAATTGACACGGCAATAACCGGCAGCATGATGAGCACCCACGCTCGAACAAGCTTATTATTCAGGCTAAAATCAAAGCGATCCATATAGCCTTCCTCCCTCTATACGTTTTTTATTACAAGGATGAGACTTAGGGCATTAACTAACCAAACGCAAAACCATGCGGATTGTCATTAATACATGTCCTTCAAATTCCTCCTCGAACTCTTTGATAAGCTCAAAACCTTTTGCCAGATAAAAATTCCTGCCGATCTCATTATCTTTTTCTACATTTATATAAATCTCTTTCACACCGGCCAGTTCTTCTATACCTTTGTTGAGGAGGGAGGTTCCAATCCCTTTGCCCTGTGCTTCCGGAAAAAGATAGATGGCACCCAACTCTGCTTTTCCTTCCTTGTTTACAGGTGAAAAGTTGGCAAAGCCGACAATCTGCCCTTCTGCCTCTGCAACAAAAAGATGGGATCTTTCAATTCTTTGCAGCATACGTTCACTGCTGTAGGCTGCAGCCAGGAATTGATCCTGCACCTCCCTGGGTATGATGCCTTCATAGGTGCTGTGCCAGCTTGTCTTTGCTACATTCTGTACCTGTTCTGTATCATTTGGTTCCATTTTACGGATGGTAAGTGTCATCTTTTATGCTCCTCTGCTAAAGTTGCTGATGGCTGTTATTTTACATCGTATTTGCTGTTCAAGACACCAGAAAAAAATAAGAAGAATAGCATATAGAGGGATTCCGGCAGGATCTGACGCTGCATGATGGCCTGCAGGGATGCTTATACAACCGGCTGTACAAGATATCCTGCTTATTGACCACCATGAGGCAGATAAAGAACCAACCAGCAAATAGATATATTAGACACCCAGTTAGAATAATCGTACCAGTTGTCTCCATAACCGAAAGGATTTCTTTTAAAACTGATTCTGCAAGATTCTGCCCATAACTATTGTGTCATAATATTTACCGTCAGACAGCAGCTTATCTCTTCTCAATACACCCTCAATTTCAAAGCCAACCCTTTTGTAAAGCTGGATGGCATTTTCATTTGTTTCCAGTACTTGAAGGGTGATTTTTTTAATATCTGCATCTTCCGCCCACCTGATAGAATCAATCAGAAGGCGTTTACCGATTCCATTTCCCCAATAATCTTTCAGAACGCATACTCCGAACTCCACTTTATGGGCCGTTCTTCTTAAATTGGAGCCTTCGCAGCGGGAAAAGCCGACAAGTTTGCCGTCCGCTTCAGCTACCAGAAAAAGATGGGTCTTCTGCTTGCTGTCATTTAAAATGACTTTTTTAAATCCTTCTTCACTGATAAAATCCTCGCCGCTCTCCCTGTCCAAGTTTTCCGTTTCGCCGTCTATTTTCACCCTCAGTTCAGAAAGGCTTTTGGCATCTTCTATTTTCGCTTCCCTTATCGAGAAAGCATGCTTTGCATCCTGCAGCAAAATAATCTCTCCTTGAGCATTAGTATCTTCTTAGGATTTCGTCTTTTAGAAAAATGGTTATACCATCCGCATTATGTGCAAAAAACGAATATAAAAAAGTCATTCGAACGCCTTTGCCATCTTTTCATTGAGCAGCTGGAATGATTGATTGAGCAGGTCTTTTGGAACCTCCTCATACAAGTCGCCAATGCTTACCTCATAATAGGAGGAATGGCTGTCTTTTTCTCTAAGATTTCCTGTAAAGCCTATCCCTGTCTCTTCCTGTATTTGAATCAGAATTGGTTCGATTTCTCCTTTCGGGTGCTCAAAATGGACATGAAACATATTGGATACCGGAATAGTTGGTAAAGTATATACGCCTTCACAGCTGTTGTACAATTGTGCAAGCTCTTTTGCTTCTTCATAATAAGCATCCATTTTCCCGGAACGCTGGTCATAATAATAATCAGCTGAAAGGATATATGGATAAAGGCTGATCAAATCGCCTCCGTGGCGCCGTTTCCAGACCTTTGATTTCTCCGTGAACTCTTTGCTCCCAGCAAGAACGGCACCGGCAATCCCGCCAATTCCCTTGTAAAGTGAGACATAGACACTATCAAATAGTGCACACACTTCTGCGGCTGTTTTTTTATAGTAGGGGAGCACTTCCAGTAAGCGGGCACCGTCCAGCTGCAGCTTAATCCCTTTTTCACGGCAATAGGCTGATATTTTTTCCAAATCCCCATAATCAGGAAGCTGTCCGCCGATCTCACGCTGAGGCAATTCAAGCAGCAGGCAGGCAACGTCCTCTTCCATGCCAGTGACATCATCAAGTTCAATCACCCTTGTTTGGTCTGCGAGCAGGACAGTTTCGATATGGTGCAGCTCTTTCAACCCATCTTCTTCATGAATTTCAAGATGGCTTAAAGGGTGGTAAGCAACCTTCGCAACGCCCTTTTCGTCGCACCAGATACGCAGAGCGATCTGCTGGGCCATTGTACCGCTTGGGAAAAAAACAGCAGCCTCCTTTCCGAGCAGGTTTGCCATTTTATCCTGAAAATCCTCGATTACCTTCCCATTCCCGTACATTTCACTCTCTATAGAACCGCTGATCTGTTCAAATGCCTTTTTCAGTACTTCTACATTCCGTTTGCCATGGCCTGCGAGCGGATATTTAACCAGGCTGTATGATTCTTGAAGCGATTTAGTATGCATATGTATTCTCCTGTCTTTTCAGAATAATAGAATTATATCCCAAAGCGAGCTGCCGGGTCTATGGAATGCTCTGTTCCAGGAAAAAAGGGCCGCCGCAAGGGCTGCCCTTCCCATTCTTATCTGTTTTTGAGTCTGTAAAATAATGAAGCAATCAGATTCGCTCCCCAGAATAGGAACCCTTGAGCATTATAATGCAGCAGCTGATTTTCAAAGGCCATGCTCTCATAAAACTCATCCTGGGCTTTTCCTTGTGCTTTCCGCTCCTGATCCATTTTCTTCAGCTCTTTAATATATCCATATTGAACGGGAGCAAGAATAAATGAAAGCAGCAGGTAAATGCCCGCAATCCATAAAAAGATCATACGGTCCATTTTTACAGCTCCTTTCCAGTGGTTTTCCTATATTTACGAATGGCGGTATGGAAAGGTTTCATTTTTTCAAAATATTTCCTTTATTTTTTGTTTAGCCCCTCATATTTGTTTGTTTAACCACAGGACAATTTTGTTTAAGCTAGGATGATATCTTCATGCAGAAATAAGGTTTTAAAAAAAGGAGAAAAAAAGCTGTCTTTTTAGTCTACAGCCTGACATAATGGTTTGTTTTTGATTATTATAGCGAATCGGTTGGATGGATCCCTCTGTTTCGATTTTCTGTGTTCAGAGGGTTTTAGTCCGCATGACTAGTACCCTCTGTTTCTTTTTTCTCTGTTCAGACGGTCTCCACTATGCCTATCGCCAGCCTCTCAGTAATTTTATTTGGTATATAGAAAAATTCCGTCTGCGAGCATAGATGAGTTTGCCATTTTTACATAAAAGCTATCATTTTCTATCCTTACCATCAGCCTTTCTTTAAGAAGCATCCTCAAACTGGCTATTATACAAATCAGCATAAAAGCCATTCTGCCCCAGCAGTTCCTCATGGTTTCCACTTTCGATGATGTCCCCATCTTTCATGACGAGAATCAGGTCGGCGTTTTTGATGGTGGACAGCCTGTGGGCTATGACGAAGGATGTTTTGCCTGCTGTCAGCTTATCCATTGCCTCCTGGATCAACACTTCTGTGCGTGTGTCTACAGAGCTAGTTGCTTCATCCAGAATCAGGAGCGGTGCATCTTTTACCATGGCCCGTGCTATCGTAATTAACTGCTTCTGTCCTGCTGAGAGATTTGCCTTATCATCGAGGATGGTATCATATCCCATAGGCAGCGTCTGGATAAAATGATGCAGGCCAACGGCTTTTGCAGCTTCCGCTACCTCCTGATCACTTATCCCTTTTCTGGAATAGACAATGTTTTCACGGATCGTCCCTTCAAACAGCCATGTATCCTGAAGCACCATGCAGAACAGGCTTCGCAATTTTTCACGGCTCAATTCTTTTGTGGGCACACCATCGATCAGGATTTCTCCCCCGCTTACTTCATAAAAGCGCATCAGCAGGTTGATGATGGTCGTTTTTCCCGCCCCTGTCGGTCCGACAATCGCCACTTTCTGCCCTGATTTTGCGAGAGCAGAAAAATCATTGATAATCATTTTATCTTCGCTGTAGCCAAAGCGGACATTTTTAAATTCAACTTCCCCTTTGACATCATTGAGAACCGTTTTCTTATTATCTTCATTTTCCAGCTCATCTTCAGCCAAAAACTCAAACACACGCTCACTTGCAGCTGCGGTGGCCTGAAGGTTTGCCGCTGCCTGTGCAAGCTGGGAAAGCGGCTGGGTGAACAATCTGATATAGATCATGAATGCGACGATGACTCCAAATGTTATTGATCCATTTACAGCCAATACTGCACCTGCCACACATACAACGACATAGCCTAAGTTGCCGACGAACATCATGATCGGCATCATGAGCCCAGAAAGGAACTGAGACTTCCAGGCGCTTTCATACAGCCTTGTATTGATTTTGTGGAAAGTTGCCTTAGCTTCCGGCTCTCCGTTATATACTTTTACCACGCTGTGCCCTGAATATATTTCTTCAATATGTCCGTTTAGCCTTCCCAGCTCTGCCTGCTGCTGGGCAAAGTATTTCTGGGACTTGGATATTAAGAAACTCATAAACACAAAACCGATCAATGTTGAAAGGATGGCAGAGACAGCCATGATCCAATTTGTATAGAACATCATGACGAGTGAGCCGAGGAACATCGTTATGGCTGATACCAATGTGCTTAAGCTCTGGTTCATCGTCTGCCCGATCAGGTCGACGTCATTTGTCACGCGGCTGAGAACATCTCCGGTGCTGCCTGAATCAAAGTATTTCAAAGGCATCCGGTTCATTTTAGAGGATAAATCGCTCCTTAAGTTTTTGGATACCCGCTGGGTAACTGTTGCCATGATGAATCCCTGAATATAATTGAACAGAAAACCCAGGCCATATAAAAAGGCGAGGATGGAAGCAATACTCACTACCTCATCCAAATTGATTTCTGTCATCAGCCCTTCTGCAATCAGGTCAGTGATCCTGCTGAGAAGGTCCGGGCCGATGATGCTGAAGATGGATGCTGCCATTGCCAGAACAAGGGCAGTCACAATAAACGGCAGATAGGCCCTGCAATAGGAAACCAGCTTCTTTATAGTCTTCTTGAAATTCTTCGGTTTTTGACCGCCTTCCGGCCCTTTGGCACCTGGTCCGCCCTTTTTTCCTGGCCTTTTGCGGTTATATTTTTTATCAGCCAATTTCCAGTTCCTCCTTTGACAGCTGAGAATAGGCAATCTCCTGATACACGCTGCAGCCGTCCAGCAATTCTTCATGTGTTCCGATGCCGGCAACCTTCCCTTGATCAAGGACTACGATGCGGTCTGCGTCTTTGATGGTACCGATCCGCTGGGCCACAATCAGGGTGGTGCTGTCACTGGTTTCTTTTTTCAAAAGTGACCGCAGCCGCCTGTCTGTTTTATAATCAAGTGCCGAGAAGGAATCATCAAACAGATAAATTTCCGGCTGCTTATAAATGGCCCTGGCAATGGACAGCCTCTGCTTCTGGCCTCCTGAAAGATTGGTTCCTCCCTGGGAAATCACGCCTTGATACTGGTCTTCCAGCTTTTCAACAAATTCAGAGGCCTGCGCTATTTCTGCCGCTCTTTCTATCTTCTCTCCAGGTTCTGTCCCGCCGGTGCCGTAGGCGATATTTTCCGATACTGTGCCGCTGAACAATACAGCCTTTTGCGAAACGTAGCCAAGCTTATTGCGGAGATCTTCCTGCCTGTATTCTTTTACGTTGATGCCATCGACCAGCACTTCGCCTTCTGTCGCATCATAAAAGCGGGGAATCAGGTTGAGCAAGGTGCTTTTCCCGCTGCCTGTTGATCCGATAAAAGCGACAGTCTCCCCTTTATGGGCGGTAAAGCTGATATTCTTCAGGATATAATCCGCCCCATCCGGATATTTGAAGCTGACATTCCGGAATTCAATCTCCCCTGCAGCTTTTGAATCATTCCCTTTTAAGGTGCCGTCAAGGATTTTGGAATCTGTTTGCAGCACCTCATTGATCCTCTTTGCGGATACCGTCGCACGCGGCAGCATCACAAAGATGATCGACAGCATCATGAAGGCCATTATGACCTGCATGCTGTAAGAAGAGAACACGACCATATCAGAGAAAAGGGTCAGTTTGTCTGGTGTAGCAGCATTGTTGATGATAAAGGCACCGATCCAATAGATGGCAAGATTGATTCCCGACATGATCAATGTCATAACCGGCATCATGATCGCCATGGTCCTTCCTGTAAAAAGATTGGTCCTCGTCAGCTCACTGTTTGCCTTTTCAAACTTATCTTCCTGGTATTCCTCAGCATTATAGGCTCTGACTACCCGGATTCCAGTGAGGTTTTCCCTGGTCACGCGATTCAGGTTGTCTGTTAAAGTCTGGATCACTTTAAATTTAGGGAGCGCTATGACAATGATGACAGCGAGCATCACCATAAGAACGGCAACAGCAATCCCGGTCGCTGCAGTCCACTGCCAGCTTTTGCCCATAATTTTCAAAATTGCCCAAACAGCCAGTATCGGCGCCTTAACAATCGCCTGCAATCCAACAGCGATCAGCAGCTGAATCTGGGTGATATCATTGGTGGAGCGAGTGATCAAACTTGGGGTTGAGAACCCATTGATCTCCTCCATAGAAAACGACATTGTTTTTTCAAACACCATTCCGCGCAGCCGTACGGCAAATCCGGCAGCCACCTGTGCGGCAAAAAAGCCGACTATCATGGCAGCAGCCATACTGCCGATGGCACATAAAAGCATGTAAGCGCCCTGAATAAGGACATCCCCCATACTGCTGCCTTCTGTCTGGACCAGCATGGTGATTTCATGCATATATTCAGGCAGCTTTAAGTCAAGCCAGACCTGTACAATGATAAATATGAGGCTGCACAGGACAAGCAGCCAATCTTTCCCTTTAAAATGCTTAAACATAGCAAGCATCCGCCAAATTCCCCCTTAGACTTTATCTAACAGTATTAGATATTAAGTGCAGATTAACCGAATTGCGCGGTTGAACATTATTCCATTTCTTTATGAATTTCTTCTATGCGCTTCACAATACGGACAAACTCTTTAGCATCATGTTCCCCGAGCTTCCTGAAGGTCTTTTCGACAATACGCTTTGCTTCTCCATGCTCTTCCATTACAAAAGTTCTGCCAAATGGAGTAATGGAAACAATCACGAGACGTTTGTCATTTTCGTCCCTGCTCCGCTCGATATATTCTTTCTTTGCCAGATTTTTGAGTGCGGCAGCGACTCTCGGGGTTGAAAGGCACAGCTTTTCACTCAGTTCACCTGAAGTAACCTCATTTTGTATAAAGGTCAGGTAGCCCAATATACTCCTTTCCCCATGAGAAAGGTCATTGACTTTCTTTTGGAAAGGCATCTTTGGTGATTTGCTTATATTCTGGAAAAATTCATCCACTAAATCTTTATAATCCATAATCAGCACCTTTTAATTTATTTTATCTAATACTATTAGATATCATAATGCCAAGAATGTCAACGACGTGAAACAGCAGCTAAAGGCAGCCAGCATAAACCCAAAATAAAAACCTTTAACATTGGTTATTTTACTGATATGGAGGTGATTGGAATGGCGGAAAAGGAATTTCCGAATGTGAGTCTTGGGGGTAAGATCGCCAAGGAAAAAGGGGACGGCGGAGACCAGGTGCACGGGCATGAAAAAGAAAATAAAAACGGAAGAGTCAATACAAACCCAAAAACGAATATGTGAGGGCTGCATGCCGGCAAGACAG
Organism: Bacillus sp. MMSF_3328; assembly: GCF_030733525.1. Lineage (NCBI taxonomy): Bacteria > Bacillati > Bacillota > Bacilli > Caryophanales > Bacillaceae > Bacillus > Bacillus sp. MMSF_3328. Next base: position 223,018 of record NZ_JASHIV010000002.1, read on the forward strand.
GAGCATCTAAAGCTGTTCTCCTTTCTTGCCGGTTTTTTATACGAGGTTTAAGTTTCCAAAGATGGGGACATTGGAAACGAGACAGTCACAGCTGTGCCCCAGCCCTCTTTACTTTTGATCAGGAGCTCTCCTGAATCAGCCTTGACTAATTTATGGCAGATGGTCAAACCAAGGCCAGTTCCTTTTTCTTTAATTGAATAAAAAGGTTCTCCAAGCCGGGTTATTTTTTCGGCTGGAATTCCGGTTCCTGTATCAATCACCCTCATTCTTGCTCTGTTATCAGCGGAATCAACCACAACTTTTATTACTCCAGATGGCTGTGAAGCTTCTATTGCATTCTTAATAATATTTTCAGTGATGCGCTTAAGGTAATGCCGGTTAACAAATATGGAACAGGAAGCTTCCCTCTGTTTGTGGATCTGCAGTTTTTTCCCCTCTTTTCCGGCTTCAGTCTGAAGCGTCTTGACCGCTGTCTTTATTTCAGCAAAAAGATCGATCTCTTCTTTTCCTTGAAAATGTTGGGCAGCTTGAGGATTCGCCAATAAAAGCAGATCTTCTAAATATTCATCCATCCGGTCAATTTCTGTCATTATGACCTTTTCATATTCCTTAAAAGGAGTATTCCCCTGTTCACCGGCCAATTGCAGAAATCCCTTAACCACTGTCATTGGATTGCGGATTTCATGTGCAACACATGCAGCTAATTCACCCAGAACCTCCAGTTTTCCGCCTGCTTTATGTGCGGTTTCTTTAGTCGTAAAATTAACCACTTTGTCTCCTCCAAACAGCCACATATCAGTATGTATAAACTTACCATTTTAGTCATAATACCATAACTGGGTGAATGAAAATGTGGCTATCCAGATAAAGATGCATTGTTAGATGAATTTGACAATATATTGAAAAGCACAGCAAAAAAATGATTCCTTAAACACACTCAAACAGGAAGCCACTCTCAGTCTCTGCTATTCTCTTTATTAAAGACATAATGAAGGAGTCCTGAAATTGGAAGAAGACCATTTGAATGAACTGCTGAAAATACTGGAAAAATACCCGCAGACCGAAATAACCCTCACCCTTTCGACCCAGCAAAATATTCCCTACGCCATTATAAATTACGTAAAGAATGTATTTGTACTTGTAGACCAAGGAACACAAATGTCCTCTGTTTATACAGATAAATGGACATTAATATCAGCCATAAAAAGTTACTGGGATAACAAAAAGAAACTGGCAGGAGCCTAACATCACTTCCCTGGAACCAAAATAAGCATGTTTCCCCTTCAACTGTGCACTCTAAAAAGAGAAATTAAGAGTAGCCGCAAAAACCGAGGGGGTAAGTCTGCATGTGGAATGCCTTGTTTTGGGGAGGACTATCAGGATCTGCTGTCTTATTGGGGGCAATGGCATCAATGCTTTTGCCTATCCCGCAAAAAATCACAGGGCTGATCATGGCATTCGGTACAGGTGTACTGATTGGTGCAGCATCTTATGAACTGATTGGAAATGCCGTTCTTGAAGGCGGCATCCTAGCCACTAGCATCGGATTTCTCTCGGGCGCCCTCCTTTTTACCATCCTTGACAGCATAGTTTCCCGGAGAGGTGCAGATAAACGGAAACGGTCCAGCCATATGGCTGCAGGAAGCGGAGGAATGGCCATTTTTATCGGCACCGTCATTGATGCAATTCCTGAATCGATCATGATCGGAGCAAGTTTGATCGAGGGACAGTCTGTCAGCTTCCTCTTAGTCGCGGCCATATTCATCAGCAATATTCCGGAAGGACTCTCCAGTACTGCCGGCATGAAAAAAAGCGGATATTCCTATACAAAGATTTTTCTGCTCTGGTTCACTGTACTCGCCATCTCTGCCATTGCATCGCTTACAGGCTACAGCCTCCTTGCCGGGGCTCCTGCTGAAGTGATGGCGGGAATCGCTTCTTTTGCTGGGGGAGGCATCATTAGCATGATCGCTTCAACGATGATGCCGGAAGCCTATGAAGACAGCGGTCCTGTTACAGGGCTTGTCGCCTCCCTTGGGCTTCTTGTATCCATCATCCTGGATCATGCTTCTTAAGAAAGCTCCCGTTATTAAAATCACTTGTTCCCCCCCTCCTTAGCGAAAAGATGATGCTTTCATCTAGTACAAGCTCAGCCCCTCAATCATAAAATAATGTAGCGCCATGATGAGGGAGGTGGAGTCATGAGATGCAATTGCAGAAAATGCCGTGAACGTGCTGCAGCTGACAAAACGATTGTAAGCCCGACTGAAACAGTTGTTCGCAATAACACACGCACTAAAACAATCAGAAGGATTCACCCGACGGAAATTGTGAATGTTAACCGCACGATCATCCGCAATGAGAATTATTTCCCTGTCACTGAAAGGACAGTGAACGAAACTATTGTGGAAAATTTCGATTGCGGCAGGGACCCTAACAATAATCGCAACTGCCGCAGAATCTAAGCTTCCAGAATAATAGGCACCCTGCATGGGTGCCTATTTCAATTTTTTGATTAGATCGATAACATAATACAAAAGTGCAATCAAAAAAGAAACTAAGATGATAATGATGCAGCCAAATGTCACTGCGGCGAATTCCCCCGGTGAACTGTCATCAAAAATACTTGCAAAGATAAAAAACAGTATGATGCTGGATCCGATCCCAAGAAAAAAGATGCTGATATATCTAGCCATGGCCCCTCCTTATTTCTTAAGCTTTGTTTCTGCCATAACTGTACCCGCCATTAAAAGAACAAATATAATAACAAGATCTGGGATAAGCAGCGGCAGAAATTTATTTCCTTCAGATTCTGAAAATGTGTATTCCCCATCCCTGTCAGCTCTTACATATATCCCCCCCCCTGCTTCCACTGCAATCGATTCTTCTGTACTCACTCCTTTTATTGAGAAATATTTGCTTCCTTTCTTAAACTCATTGGAAAAATTGCCGCCCATAGGATACATATCTGAATAAGATGTCACTTGCCCGATTTCTGACTCGATTTCACTTTCTTCTATATATTCATCCTGTACTGTATACTGATAGCCTTCCCAGACAACAAAGCTGCTCACCCACTTGGTCGCTCCAGCGATAGCCGGACATGCTGCAATCAAAAGAAATAGAAGGCTAAAGGAAAAGAACATTCTCCGGATTCTCACTTTTCTTCTCCTAACCCGGCATTTCCATTTCTGCTGAGTATACCAAGATACTCTACCCAAGGGCCGACATCCTTACGATATCTTTCTGCCATAACCCTTGCGATCTGTGAAAGATGGGTCAGGTCATGCACTGCCCAGGTGGAAACCAGCTCCCTTGCCTTCACGGTTCCAAATGCAGGATGCTTTCCTGCAGCTTCCAGCCTGTCTTCGGTCACCATCAGTTCCCGCAGAAGAGCCAGGTTTTCAGCCCTGATCTCTTTAAATTCATGAAGCTTCCGGGCGACCGTCTGTTCCTCCTTTTTCAAGTGGGAAAAGCGGTCAAACGGAGGAAATGATTCTTCTTCCCCTTTTTCCAGCATAAACTTGAGGCGAGGCACCCAGTTATGCTTTTCTCCTTCAATCAAATGGTCGACCACTTCGACAGGATTCCAGGTTCCTTCCCCTTCATTGGCCCCAAGCCATCCAGGAGACAGCCCTCCCAGAAGTATCTCCAATACCCGGGGTGTACGCTCCAGCACTTCCATTGCTTCACCCAGCTTGAATTTCATCCCTTAACTCTCCCTTATGTTTATAATTTCTATAATTCTATTCCAGACTTTTACCAATTACCTGCTGTACATAAATTTCAGGAAAATAACAGTCTTGGATTTGCTCCGCTATTTGTACTATAGTAAGTGCAAACCGAAGGAGTGATATATATATGTTCATCAAGCTGACGAAAGAACAGCAGCAAACCATGGTTTCTGATATCCAGGAGTTTTTCCTGCAGGAGCGTGACGAAGAAATATCAGAATTTGCAGCTGAAAGGGTGCTCGATTTTGTAAAACAGACACTCGCCCCTCATTTTTATAACAGCGCAGTTTCAGATGCCAAAACCTTAGTGGAACAGCAATTCGCTTCAATGGAAGAAGAAATTCTGACGCTTCTGCGCCCGATAAAAAAATAGATGTGATTGCCTGGATATACTCCGGGCTTTCTTTACTTAATGGAATCCAATAGCTCCACGTTCACATGATCAGTATTATCAGGATCACTGTTAAAATCATAAATCTCCAGATTCCATCTGTCATTTGCCCGTTCATATCCCTCAGCTTCTATCCAGCGGTGCAATATTTCATAGCTTTTACGGATATCTGAGTTCGGCCCATGATGATGGATCGCAGCATACCGCTGAGGCGGAACAGTCTGACTTGTCATCCCTTCTGGCACCTGATCTTTTTGGTCAGCTGAAACCCCTATCCAATAACCATCTTCATCTTCCGAAGCCGGATTCACCACAAATGCGCCAATCTGCCGCCCGCTATCCTTTACACCTTGGATTTCGGAAACCCGCTCCTTCAGCCACTTAGCTGCCATGGGTATCTCCTCTATATATTGGCTTCCCTCACAAAGTACGCGAAAGCCTATCAGGTATACTTCCTCCATATCGACTATCCTTTTTTCATATTTCAAGTTCGCCTGCATTCTGCCAGCTCCTTTCTTCTCACACCTTATTTCGACAAGGAGAGCAGGCAATCCCCCTCATTCACTAAAATTTGGGCAAAAAAAATGAGCTGTAGCCAGCTCATTTTTGATCAGAATTCCTCATATTCAGCCGGGTCTTGGTCATGCAGCCTGCCGCCGGGATGGCTTAATTTTGAGATGGCCTCCATATCCTCCACATCCAGTTCAAAATCAAAGATAGAAATATTCTCTTTCTGTCTTTCAGCAGAGGAGGATTTAGGAATGGATACAGCTCCCAGCTGATAATGCCAGCGAAGAACCACCTGGGCTATGGATTTCCCATGCTTTTCAGCAATCTTTTGAATATCCCCATTTCCGAGAAGATCGCTGCCGCGGCCGAGCGGGCTCCATGACTCTGTCAGAATACCATGTTTCTCATGATAGGCGCGCTGTTCTTCCTGGTTGAAATAAGGATGCAATTCGACCTGGTTCATGCTCGGTTTAACCCCTGTCTCCTTCTCCAGCCGGTCCAAATGCTCCGGCAGGAAATTGCAGACACCGATTGAACGGACATACCCTTTTTTCTTTGCTTCTATTAAAGTTTGCCAGGCTTCAACATACAATTCTCTCTTCGGGTTTGGCCAGTGAATCAAATAAATATCATAATAATCCAAGCCAGCTCTGTAGAGGGATTCTTCAATTGCAATCATCCCTTTTGCTGATTCATGATAACGCCCCGGGAGCTTCGATGTGATGAGCAGATCCTCCCTGGAAACAGAGCTTCTTTTTACAGCCTCGCCGACTGTCCCCTCGTTTTCATAGTTATACGCAGAATCCAGAAGCCGGTATCCTCCCTCATCAATCGCCTTGCGGATCGACTCGGCGCCTGCACTCCCCTTCAATTGATATGTACCCAGCCCGATTGCCGGAATGGACAATCCATCATTAAGCTTTACTTCAGGTATCCCATTAACCATCTTCCATCACTCCTTTATCTGTCATACTATTACCTTACCATACTTTGGATTTTTTCCCCTGTTGGGGAGATTTGATTCTTCCCTCTTGGTATTCAGAAAACCGATCTCCTCCTGCAATTTTTGTTTTTCACTCCATATTTTTAAGGCAGCCTATTTGCTATTCTTGATATCTGGAGTGCTCTATAGACCTCTCTTGAAGCACTCTGAACGTTCCTTCCATCCTCTAGAGTGCTTCATAGACTTCGTTTGAATCACTCTGTACGCTTCTTCCATCCTCTAGAGTGCTTCATAGACTTCGTTTGAGGCACTCTGTACGCTCCTTCCATCCTCTAGAGTGCTTCATAGACTTCGTTTGAATCACTCTGTACGCTCCTTCCCATCTTTAGAGTGCTTCATAGACTTCGTTTGAGGCATTCTGTACGCTCCTTCCATCCTCTAGAGTGCTCCATAGACCTCTCTTGAAGCACTCTGTACAATCTTTCCTCCCTCTAGAGTGCTCTATAAACCTCTCTTGAAGCACTCTATCTGCTCTATTCCCACTCTGGAGTCCTCCAAAGATCAAACAATCCCCACCTCAATTCTCAACCTGCATCAATTTCACCCAAAAACAAAAAACCTCCCGCAAAGGAGGTTTTTCTACTATCAAATGCTTTCTTTCGCCTGCGATACACCGCCGCTGCGAATGGCAGCCACAAAGAATCCGATCACTGCACCCACTACGGCCGGCATGATCCATCCAAGCCCGACTTCATATAACGGCAGAATTGTGCTGAATACCTCTTCAACCGGTCCAAAGCTTAGGCCTGCAGCCTTTAACCCATCGAATAAGCTGACAATGAAAGTGAACAGCATACTTACCTGGTAAACTTCCTTTTTCCCTTTGAAAAGAGGATGAAGGAAGGTAAGGAACATCAGGCAGATGGCTAAAGGATAAATTCCTGTCAGAACTGGAACCGAAATGCTGATCAGCTGGCTGAGCCCGATATTGGAAAAGACGGCGCTGAATACAGACAAAATGACAACAAAAACTGTGTAAGAAACCGAAGGAAACACTTTATGGAAATAAGATGAACATGCTGTCACGAGTCCGATGCTCGTTGTCAGGCATGCCCCAAGAACAATGACGCTTAAAAGCAGGGCGCCGAATGAACCAAAATAATATTCAGATGCACCGGATAACACGGCTCCGCCATTATCAAGCCTTCCAAGCTCACCCACGCTTGATGCGCCAATATATGACAGTGAGGTATAGATAATAGCAAGAAGTGCTGCTGCAATAAGTCCTGCTTTAGCTATCGAAACCATGATCTCTTTTCTCGTGGCAGCTCCTCTTTCTTTTACTGCATCGACTACAATGATGCCAAATACGAATGCTGCCAGGGCGTCCATTGTCAGATAGCCTTCCTGGAAACCTTTAAAAAAGGTGTTAGCTAAATAATTTTCTCCTGGTGATTGGAAAGAACCCATAGGATTGAAAAAAGCGGCAATGATCAAAATGCCTACTACAATCAGCAGGATCGGCGTCAGGTATTTACCGACAATATCAACAATCTTGGAAGATTTTAAAGAAAAGAAGCCTGTTACTGCAAAAAACAAAACAGAAAAGACAATCAGCCCGATTGTGCTGTTCCCGGCTAAAAAGGGCTTTACGCCCATTTCAAATGAAACGGTTGCTGTCCTGGGAATCGCAAACAGCGGCCCTATGGACAGATACAAAAGCATCGTAAATACTGCGCTGAATGCTGGGTGCACCCTTCCTGCCAGCGACTGCAGATCGCTTTTGCCAGAAAAGCCAAGCGCCAATATCCCTAATAGCGGGAGCCCTACCCCAGTTACTATAAAGCCTGCATTGGCTGACCAGATACTGGTTCCTGCAGACTGTCCGAGCATCGCAGGGAAAATGAGATTTCCTGCCCCGAAGAAAAGTGCAAACAACATAAAGCCTACGGCGACGACATAAGAAAACGGTATTTTAGTTCCCATCCTATTCTCCTTTATGCTAAAGATTCTAGCTGCTTATTTTTCATCAACTTAAAAATTTCAGAAAATGATAAAAGCAGTTTAATAGTTACGTAATATATTGCATAACTCAAGATAACACACCATTAATCCGTATGCAATATATCGCATAAAGAAAATTGTCGAATTATGCAATATATTGAATTTTTCTTTCTAATTCTCTATACTAAATGTATAATCCAGTAAAATTTAAGAGTTTATGAAAATACTAGAGGTGAAAATAGATGCCCATCCCTGCCAATTTTGCTTCTCCTGCACGTGTATCAGCGAAAGACCGCGCCTTCCTTCAAATCCAGGAATGGATTATTGACGGCACCTTAAAGCCTCAGGAAAAATTAAACGATGGCGATCTTGCCAAGGCGCTCGGTGTAAGCCGCACACCGATCAGGGAAGCGCTTCAGCTGCTGAGCGTCCAGGGATTCGTAGAAATGTTCCCAGGCGTCGGCACTCAGGTCACTACCGTTAATCCGGAAGATATCAACAAGATTCTGCCGCCGCTTGGAGCCTTGCAGGCATTAGCAGCAGAGCTTGCAGCACCATACATGGACAGTTCGACGATTGAGAAATTGAGATCCATCAATCGTTCTTTTGCGGATTCCCTTCTACGGGGCGATACTTTTTCAGCACTGAAACAGGACGAACAATTGCACAATCTCATCATTGAAAAAGCGGATAATCCATACATCACCAGTTATGTTTCTTCCATGCAGGCACACGTAATGAGGCTTTATTATAATAAAACGATCATCTTGAAGCCCCGCTCAATCGATGAGCATGAGGATATCATCAAAGCTTTTGAAGAAAAAAATACGCATAAAGCTTCAGATGTAGCACGGACCAACTGGCTGAGGGCCATTGATGAATATTACGGTGAAAAATAAGATTAACAAAAAGGAAATGGCATATGCCCATTTCCTCTTTTTATTCTGCATCGGCCCTCAGATGTGCTCTTCTCACCAGCCTGGTGCCTATATAAGCAATAAAGGCAATGGCAAGATCTATCAAAAACAAGTAAAACAAGTTCATTCCCTTATTCAGCTCCACCATGCCGAGCGCTTTCTCTATCGAAGCAAAAACAAGCGAATACACTGCACTCAGAATGATAGTATACAGAATAAAATTTTTCCCATGACTGGTGCAGTACTGATAGATCAGCATAAATCCTACAGGCAGTACTGACATCGTGATGTTAAAAGCATGCGGGAAAATCGGCAGCATATAATAGGTGTGGACGAGCAAGGTATAATTACCGAGCACAATGTCCGTGTAGGTCCAAAGAGCATGTACAATAAATCCGAAAAAGAATATCTCAAAAATCCTCTTGCGATCCACTGTAAAATATAATAAAACAAGCGGCAGCACCAGAACTACTGCTACAGCCCAGAACTGCCATGTACCAGGACCGGAATAGCTTTTCCAATAAGAATCAACCAAGGAAGTCATCTCTTCGCTCAGCTGAAATATTTTATCCCAATATTCGCTATAGCTCATCTGCAGCACTCCATGACATGTATTTCAAGCCCGACTTTTACAGCTTGCCTTCTTATTGTTCGTAGAACTTATCTAGATATACACATAATTTCCATGAATCAAAATCAGAAAGAAAGGCACGCCAGCTCAGAACATAAACCTGGTAATATTCTCATTATCGACTGATTGCTTCCATTACTAAAAAAAGCCAAAATAAAGACACCCAATTTATATTAGGGTGTCTTCTCAGCACTATCCTTCCGTTTACCAGCGGGCAGTCAGCATCTTTCTTCTGGTATAAAACTCGACTCCGTCAGAGCCGTTGGCATGGAGGTCTCCATAGAAGGAATTCTTCCACCCGGAAAATGGGAAAAAGGCCATCGGTGCAGGTACGCCGATATTGACACCGAGCATTCCAACTTCAATGTTTTCCCTGAAATAGCGGACATTGCTTCCGCTGTCGGTGAACAGGCAGGCGCCATTGCCAAAATCTGATAGATTTGTCACCTCAATCGCTTCCTCAAGGCTTTTTACCCTTACGATGGAGAGAACCGGCGCAAAAATTTCTTCTTTCCAGATTTTCATGGTTGGATCCACATGGTCAAAGATGGTTGGTCCTATAAAATACCCATTTTCATGATAGGCTTCGTCTTTACGCCCATCACGAATAAGGACTGCTCCTTCTTTCTCGCCAACTTCAATGTAGTGCCTTGTCCGTACTTTATTTTCCTGGCGGATGACAGGTCCTAAGAAAATATCTTCATCCAACCCATTTCCTATTGTCAGGCTGTCTGCCTGCTCCTGCAGCTTTGCCGCGAGTTCGTCAGCGATGGAGTCTACAGCAACCACAACTGAGCAGGCCATACACCGCTCCCCTGCTGACCCATATGCAGCTGCAATAATTTCTTTAACAGCTCCGTCAAGGTCCGCATCCGGCATCACAATCGAATGATTCTTTGCACCAGCAAGCGCCTGGACCCGCTTGCCCTTCGCTGAAGCTGATTTATAGATATACTCGGCAACAGGCTGAGAGCCTACAAAAGAAATGGCCGGAACATCCTGGTGGTCAATAAGGCTGTTTACAACCTCGTGGGCGCCATGCACAATATTGAAAACACCTTCAGGGAGGCCCGCTTCGGCAAATAGCTCTGCCAAACGGTTTGCGAGTATCGGTGTCCTTTCGGAAGGCTTTAGCACAAAGGTGTTTCCGCACGCGATAGCCAGCGGGAACATCCAGCAAGGGACCATCATCGGAAAATTGAAAGGCGTGATGCCGCCGATGACGCCAACAGGGTAGCGGTACATGCCGGATTCAATATTTGTCGCAATATCGGGCAGCTGCTTGCCCATCATAAGAGATGGGGCTCCTGCAGCAAACTCCACACATTCGATTCCCCGCTGCACCTCTCCATACGCTTCTTTATAGTTTTTCCCGTTTTCCTGTGTGATCAGTTTTGCAAGTTCGTCCCAATTGTCTATTAAAAGCTGCTGATATTTAAACAGAATTCTTGCTCTTTTAGGAACTGGCGTTTTGCTCCATGTTTTATAGGCTTCCCTGGCTGCCTGTACGGCATCCTCCACGTCTTCCTTGGTGGAAATCGGTGTACGCGCCAGTTCCTCGCCGGTTGCAGGATTAGGGACAGCTTCAAACCTTTCTGTTTTTGCATCCACCCAATCGCCATTGATAAAGTTTTTTAAAATATTTGCCGTTTTCGTTGCCATAAAAATAGCTCCTTTCAGCATTAGTGACAGTCAGCAATTATACTTTCTCAGATGCAGAGGAAAAATGATAGTCGTAGCAAATATGATAAAGTTCCTCCAGTTCCAGCTGGCTGGGCACTTTGGGATTATTGGCCGGACTGCCGCTGTCAATAGCGTCTGCTGCCATTTTTCCGACGGCCTTCTCGAAGGCTTCCCCGTCAATTCCCCACTCCTTTAAGTTGGGTATATTTAATTTCCTGCATAACTCTTTTACAGATTGTACAGCTATTTCAGCTGCCTTAACACCGTCACCGCTTACAATATCAGGCCTGAAGATTCTGCCTATATCAGCAAGCCGTTCCACGCAGGCTTCCTGGCTGAATTCTAATACAGCAGGCAAAAGCATAGCATTTGAGATGCCATGCGGCACATGGAATAAGGCACCGATCGGACGGCTCATTCCGTGGACAAGGCAGACTGAAGCATTCGAAAAAGCCATTCCCGCCTGCAGTGAGCCAAGACTCATTCTTTCTCGCGCATCTAGATTCCCGCCATCACTGTAAGCGGTTAAAATATTCTCTGCAATGAGCTTCATGGCTGAGATGGCCATCGTGTCTGTCATGGGATGTGCTTTTTTAGATAAGTATGCTTCAATAGCATGACTTAGAGCATCAATCCCTGTAGCCGCGGTGATATTCTTTGGCGAAGATACTGTCAGCAGGGGATCCACAATTGCAGCATCCGGCAAGAAAGCAGGCTGCTTGATCATCATTTTAACATTGTTGGATGTATTAGTAATTACGGTTACATCAGTTGCCTCAGAACCTGTACCGGCTGTGGTTGGTATAGCAATATGCGGGACAGGGATTTGCTGTGCCAGTTTCTTACCCCCCAAATAATCGCCAATAGATCCGCCATTTACTGCCAGGACTGCTATTGCTTTTGCAGTATCGATACAGCTGCCGCCTCCAATGGAAATCACCAAGTCGCACTGCTCACTTTTAAAAAGATCCAATGCTTCTGACACATATTTATCAGTGGGTTCAGATGCAATACCCAGATAGACTTCGCTTTGAACACCTGCAACATGAAGCAAAGCTCTGCCTTCGGTCACATATCCAAGCTGATCCATTACATTATCACTAATGATCAATGCCTTCTTCCCTTTAAGAGCCGCTTGCGATCCTAAATTTTCAAAGGAGCCCCTCCCATAAAAAATGGACTCCGGCACCCGGAATACCGCTGGTTTTTTCAATGCTTTTACACCCCTTTTTCATAGACGGCCGCAATTCCATCCCAGGCGTTATTTTTACAAATCATCCGGCAGATCCTGGCTAATTAGGTGAAAGGGCTGGAGGAACAGACGTCAGAATAGTTAGATTATTAAAATTATATCATTAAATTAAGAATTCCCGTGTGTTATTATGCAAAATTTCTCCCCTAAACAAAAGAAAATCCATCCTTAATCCTTAGTTTCCCTATTGAAAATTGAATGTATATTCTCTCAGAGAGCGGGTAAACAATGAAGAGTGAAAATATAAATATAGCTTTGAATGGAGGATATTTTAATGACTGTCAAACTAGCAATTGTTTATTACAGCTCAACCGGAACGAACTATCAGATGGCCCAGTGGGCTGCTGAGGGCGCAAAGGAAGCAGGCGCTGAAGCCACAATCTACAAAGTGCAGGAACTTGCGCCAGAAAGCGTGATTGAAGGCGTTCCTGCATGGAAAGCACATTTGGAAGAAACAAAGGATGTGCCTGTAGTTACACCTGATGATATCGCTGAAGCGGATGCCATTATCTTCAGCACACCGACACGTTTCGGGAATATGGCAGCCCAGATGAAGCAGTTCCTCGATACAACCGGCGGCATCTGGGGTGCAGGAAAAACAGTCAATAAGGTTGTCAGCGGTATGACTTCCGCTCAAAACCCGCACGGCGGTCAGGAGGCAACCATCCTTTCACTTTATACAACCATGTACCATTGGGGTGCCATCGTCGTGACACCAGGATATTCAGATCAGTCTTTATTCCCTGCTGGCGGCAATCCTTACGGAGCAAGTGTGACTGTCGACCAAAACAATGAAATAGTTGGGGATAAGGATGCTTATAAGGGAGCGATTAAATATCAGGCGAAACGTGTTATCGGAATAGCTGAATCTGTAAAGAATGGCGCAGGGCAGCAGTAAAGCGAAGAAAGCAACCAGCTCGCCAGCTGGTTGCTTTTTTTTGAAACTGATTTATTGCCTGTGCTGAGTTCGTGTGAAACAGGATAAGAGCCTAAACCAACATGTAAAAGGCTTCACCTTAAATCCCCTGCCACTCCTGTCCAAACAGGTCTTTCTCTGTATCAAGCTTTATTGAAAGTTCAGCCGCCGCAGCCTCCAGAAATTCCCTGCAAAAATAATAGCTTTTATGCCGGATGAGCTTTCCATCCTCTATCTCCGCTGTTGCTATGTCCCATAATACAGGGCCGCAGCCTGCATCCCTTGTATAGATGACAGCATACCGTCCCCATAAGAAAGCAAGCTCTGCCGAGAGTCCAGCTGTACTGCTGCCCCAGTCGCCCATAGAGTTCTTCCTTATCTGTGTTTTTCCGATATCCATGCCCTGTCCGACCACTTCATTTGTTGCATATTTACCTAAAAGCTCGCCGATAGACTTAAAATCGCCTTTCACAAAATAGTCCATATACTGCTGGATAACTTGCTTTTTTTCATCCGCCAGCACTGCCTCTTGGAAAGGAAGATTCTCCACTGCTTTCTGCTTTTTGAGATTAGCTCTCGCCCGGCTTAACAAGGACTGGACACCGCCTTCTGTTGAACCGATCATTTCAGCGGTTTCCCGGATGGTGAAACGGTATACCTCTGCTAAAAGAATGGCTGCTGCCTGCTTCGCAGGCAATTGATGAATCAGAATCTCTACACTTTCAAGCACTTCTGAATAAGGTACGAGGTCTCCATCCGGAATTTTTTCGGACTCCATATCCAGGAGCTGAGGCGATTTTTTCCTGCAATGGTCTATCCAAATATTCGTCGCAATCCTGAACAGGTAGCTTTTTGCATTCATTGTCTGCCCGATTCTTGATAAAGAAGAAAACGCCTTTAACAATGTGTCCTGCAGCAAATCTTCCGCGTCCCAGGGTGAACCAGTCAGCTTCCTGCAGTAATGCCATAGCTGTTCCCGGTATGGCTGAACAATGCAGTCAAAAGAAGGTGCAAGCTCCTTCATATCTTTACTGATAGAAGACAAATCATTATGTTTTTCCACAAAAACTCCCCCTTTTTTATATCTAACTTGTAAGACGGAAAAGACTTGTGAAAACATACGGGCTGCATGAAATTTATTTCGTCATTTTTATAGCATAATTTCAGTTGTTTTTTTAGAATTTGAGAAAAATGCCTTCAGCTTCCAGCAAGCGGAATGAGGTAACTAAACGTCCGGCTCTCAGGAAATTCGTATTTTTCCAGTTTCATTCCTTCTGCTTTAAATCCGAACCGGTGAATCTGCCTCATATAGTGGAAGCAGGTGAAAGGATCATATACATTGCACTCTACTGCAGCAAATATTCTTGGCCCGAACGGCTCTGTATATAAGTCATCGAAAAAATCAATTTCTTTGCCGGGTATATTATGTAATAGGAAGCCCACTTCCCCGGCTATTGTATCTCCCTTTGATTCTAACGTTCTTACAAACACACCTGGCTTTGTCTCAATCCTCAATATCCTCAGTCTTTCGCTTATTTCAGACATTTTCTCTTGAAAAGGATGAAAAGCCCGTGGAACAGTGCACCTGAACCAGATGAAGCAATTGTCCCCCTCCCACTTAACGAGATGCAGATGCCGCTCTTCAGCATGCATGGAGCTCAAATATTGCTTCGCGATATTCATGGACGCAAGCTTTTCCTCTATTTCCCGCTTCCATCCGGATATCCATGTCTTCCTCTCTTCTTCTTCTGCCTCCAAATAGGATTGTATTTCTTCTATTTTTATATCAGCCTGCCGGAGAGAATGGATGATCATTGCCTTGTGTATCTGTTCTTCTGTATAGATACGATATCCTTTTTCACTGCGTCCTGCCGGCTGGATCAATTTTTTCCGGTCATAAAATCGGAGAGTACTCGGAGGAAGTCCAGTCCGCTCAGCAAACTTCTGTATATTCATTTCCAATGCAGTACCTGCTTTCTTTTATAAGGGATACGACCAGACATTGATCATGTTCCCATCAGGGTCATAGAAATGGAAACCGCCCCAGCCTGCTGTTGGATTGCCCGCAATTTCGGATGGGCTTAAGCCTTTTTCAGACAGCAGCTCATATGTTTGATAAAACTCATCAGGCCTAAGATCAAAATAATTTCTCGCTGAAGGACTCCCTTTTTCGAAAGCAGTGCCAGCAGCCGTTTCGAGCCATACACTGTCATGGAATATTTGTTTATGCTGAATCCAATCGTAAGCATCTTCCACCTGCATATGAGCAAATTCGCTCCCAAAACGTTTAGCCAGTCTAAGTCCTAAGTGCTCCTCATACCAGGAAATTGCTTCATCCAAATTTCTCACGCCTATTCTTGCATTAACAGGACCGAATCCCGTGATTCTCGCATCCGGAAATTGATCTGCCTCATCAGAATTATACACGGCTGTGATTCTAGCGTTTTCATATGCAAATATATCAAAGCTCTTTTGTCCGCCAGGAAGCTCAGCTATCGGAGTAACTTCAATCCCCTCATTTTTAAAATAAGAAAGGGACCTGTCGATATCCAAAATTTCAAAACATAGCCTCACATGGCCTTCAGTCCCGCTGTCCTTTCGAAAGTGCTCAAAATTCCCTTCAAAGGATTTCAGTGTCACAACCCCCAGTCTTGGCATCTTCAAAAAGGCCTTTTTGCCGACCGGCGAAATGATCTTATCCAGGCAGCTCCAGCCAAAATGCTTAGTGTACCATTCTACCCCTTCCTCAAATCCATCCCATGAAACCATGATAAAGCCGCCATCCCAACGAAATGTCATATTGCGAACCTCTTTTCATTTAAAATACGGAAAGTTCTTCCATACTTTATACTAAAGCTTAAAGTAAGTTTAAGGTCAAACAAAATTATTGATAAACTTAAAATGTTTGTTTGCTATTTTAAAATACATGCATTAGAATACAAATTGTAATCATTACGCTTTAATATGCTGTGCAGCTATTTTTTTACCAAGTAAATCGTAATGATTTCTAATTAGGGTACATAAAAGATTTAGAGAATAGGAGATTACACGATGAAAATAAAAAAATGGAAAAATGTCCTGCTCGGCACTATGCTTGTCTCCTCTGCTTTCCTGGCAGCCTGTTCAGATGCAGGTAATGAAGGAAAGTCCGGTAAGGAAAATACAGGAGAAAAACTTCAAGTGTTCACCACAATTTTTCCTCTTCAGGATTTTGCAAAGAAAATTGGCGGAGATCAAGTTGTGGTTGAGAGCATTTATCCCCCGAATATTGATGCCCACTCTTATGAGCCGGATATTAAAACGATGACTAATATAGCAGATGCAGACCTGTTTATCTATACAGGAGCGGGTGTTGAAGGATTTGCAGAAAAGGCGGAAAAAACACTTCAAGGCGAAAAAGTAAAAATTGTAAAAGCAGCTGAAGGAATCGAACTCTTAAAAACGGCGGATGAACACAGTTATCAAGACGAAGGACACTCTCATGAAGAGGAAGACCATGACCACTCTGAAGAAGGCCACTCCCATGAAGGAGAAGACCATGACCACTCTGGAGAAGGCCACTCCCATGAAGGAGAAGACCATGACCACTCTGGAGAAGGCCACTCCCATGAAGGAGAAGATCACGACCACTCTGGAGAGGGCCACTCCCATGAAGAAGGACACTATCACGGCGACCATGATCCCCACGTTTGGCTTGATCCATCAAAGGCTATAACACTGGCTGAAAATATAAAAAACAGTATGGCTGAATTAAAACCCGAAGCAAAAGAACAGTTTGAAGAAAACTTTAATACTTTGAAAGAACAGCTTACATCATTGGACGCTGACTTTAAACAAACGATAGCAGAAAGCAATACAAAATACATTCTTGTTTCCCATGCAGCATATGGATATTGGCAGGAGAGGTATGGGCTTGAACAAATCGCAATTGCAGGCCTATCCCCTACACAGGAGCCCAGCCAGAAGCAGCTTGCAAGGATAATAGAAGAATCCCGGAAGCATGAACTGAATTATATCCTGTTTGAACAGAATGTTGAATCTCGTGTGGCAAAAGTCATCCAGGAAGAAATCGGTGCGGAAAGCTTGACTCTTCATAATCTTGAAGCGCTCACCGAAGATGACATTAAAAATAATGAAGACTATTTCTCTATAATGGAGCGCAATTTAGAGACGCTTGAAACGGTTTTGAATTAAATTTTCCAAGCCGAAGTGTATCTTATTATAGAACTAATGGCCGGCGGTTAGCCGGCCTCTTCTTATTCGCCCTCCCCTACTTTTTCCATCCGGCTAAAACGGCATAAACCTTACTTATCTGTTAAAATACTGTTAAGTGACTATCTAAATTGCCACAGCCTGGAGGAATACACATGAGTTCAATCGGCCGCTTGCCGGAACATATGCAGCCGCTGGATGCACTCAAAAGCATCGGCGAAAACATCATCATTGCTGATAAAGATTACAAGGTAGCCTGGATGAATGACAATGCCAGGAAACTCCTTTCTCAAGCAGCCCCTTTATTTGGCTTTGCAGGATCGGAGGATTTGATCGGCCTTTCTATGGACCGGTTCCATCGAAACCCCGGTCACCAGAAGCAAATAATGAAAAGGCTGAAGGGCAGCCACCGTTCGAGGATCAATATAAAAGACCAATTTGTAACTGATATCGTCATAAGTCCCGTTAATGACAAAAACGGCCAGATCAATGGCTATATCGTCATGCTGATGGATGTTACAACTAAAAGTGAGGAAGACCGCAAAAAAGAAGTGCTTATTCAGGCTCTGTCTGTTCCAATGATCACTATTTGGGATTGCACGCTTGCTCTGCCGCTGATCGGCGGCTATGATAAAGAACGATCTGACTATGTTCTTGGCAGATTGCTTGAAAAATGCGTAAAAGATAAAATTAAATATGTCTTAATAGACTTGAGCGGCCTTTACGATTTTCAGGAGGAAACAAAATTTGAGCTTCAGAAGCTGTATGACTGCCTAAGGCTCATCGGCACAGAATGCCTCCTTGTTGGAATGACAGCTGAGCTCGCCAGAACCGCAGGTGACATCCATCCTTCCATACAATCATTCCGGTCTGCCCATGAAGGATTAAAATACTTGATCAAACGAAACTTCCCTTCAGAAACAGAGCTTTCTTCAAATTTTTTATAAGCAGCATAACACATTGTCCCCTCCCTATTATAGGCGGGGACTTTTATTTTTTTTCCTTCCTTGCCGATTGTTTGTACCGCTTCTCCATCCACAAAAAAATATTTGTTATCACTTTTGCTGTCAATAGGACAATCAAATACCCTCCGAACAAGTGGAAATAATGAGTATCTCCATACAACCGAAAAAGGCCAACTGCAATTAAAAATGGCTTAAAGACAAATGCTAAAAATACTGCTGTAAGGATGGAATACACATAATAGTTCTTTCCTTTATTCAATGTCCACTGATAAACAAGCATAAAAACTACAGGTATTAAGCTCGAATCTAAGGATATTCCGGGAGTCACCGGAACCAGCGGAAACGGATAATTCCAAAAGCCGCTGTTTTTGCCGTACCAGTCTGTATAATTGAAAAACACATGAATGCTGTAACCGTAAAAACCCAGCAGAAAAATCCTACTTCGATCTATTCTGAAATAAAGCACAATTAGCGGAACAAAGAAAAAAGCCGCCATCAGCCAGTATTCAAAGGATGCATACAGCGAATAATCCATCCAGTAAGAATTGAGGGCATCCTGCCCTTTTTCATTCATCTCTACAATTTTATCGAATTCTTCGACCCTTTTATTCTCCATCACTAATCATCCTTATGAGCTGCTTCATTAATATTATTTCATGGCTGTTCCAAAAATAATTATTTTGTTCTCCTAACTATAATATCAATCAATATTTTCAAAAATATTCCTCGGACTTTTGCCATCCAGTAATTAAGACTCATGGGGCACCCTGCAAGACTAACTATTCCCTCTTATCTGGCAGAATAAAGGCCATGGATCCCTATTAGTCAGATGAGATGTTTAAATGTTAATAATTAGAGAAAAATTAGAGAGTACACATTAAAAAGTCAAAGTTTTTATACAGCAAGGAGGAATAGTCATGAGCAGCAATAAAGCAGCTATTATAACAGGTGCAGGAAGCGGAATAGGACAATCAACAGCGGTACGTTTAGCAAAAGAAGGTGTAGATATAGCTGTTGTCGATATAAGTGAAAAAGGCGGTAATGAAACAGTCGAGATGGTTAAAGGGCTGGGTGCCAATGCTATCTTTATTAAAGCTGATGTCTCCAGGAAAGAAGAAGTTAAAAATTATGTAGATAAGACCCTTGAAGAATTCGGCAAGATAGATTATTTCTTCAATAATGCGGGTATTTCCGGCAGCGGCCAATTCTTTCTTAACACAAGTGCAGAAGAAATTGAGCAAATTGTTGGCATCAACCTCATGGGAGCGCTGTATGGCGTCCGCTATGTTGCTGAAGAGATGCTGAAGAAAGGCGGTGGTTCAATCGTTAATACCGCTTCCAGTGCAGGTGTAATCGGGCAGGATTCTGTTGTAACATATTCCGCAACAAAGCATGGTATCGTTGGATTAACGAAGAGCATGGTTGCTGAGTATGCAAAAGATGGTTTAAGAGTAAACGCTATTGCTCCAGGTCCGACTGAAACTCCCATGGTTAAGGCCTTTTATGAGGCAAATCCTGAAATGAAGGAGAATGCAACAGGCGGCATTCCCCAAAAGCGTTTAGGAACACCGGAAGAAGTAGCAGAGCTTGTCACTTTCCTTCTAACTTCCAAAGCAGAATATATTAATGGT
This sequence comes from Bacillus sp. MMSF_3328, assembly GCF_030733525.1. NCBI lineage: Bacteria > Bacillati > Bacillota > Bacilli > Caryophanales > Bacillaceae > Bacillus > Bacillus sp. MMSF_3328. The sequence goes on from NZ_JASHIV010000002.1 coordinate 242,807, forward strand.
GAAGTAATCAGAATTGACGGCGGCTTCACTAATACTAAATAGCAATAAGAATATGGCATAAAGCAGAGGGACCCCCTCTGCTTTTCATTATCTATCTGTATATACCTATAATACTAAAAGCAGCACACTATCCTGCCTCACTTAAGCATTCTTCAGGGAGCTAAACTTCTGCCCGGTTCTTTTGCATGGAAATGAATATATTGGTGATGATTTTAGCGACGAGGAAAAAAGCAATATAACATAAGAACAAATGGAAATAATTCACGCCCTTGAACATTCTGAAAAAATCTAAGCTGACTAATATAGGCTTAATGACAAAAGCAAATACAGCAGATAATAGCAATGAATATAAATAAAAGTTCTTCTTGTGGTTTAATGTCCACTGGTAAAGAAGGATGAACGTAACAGGAACAAATGATGCATCCAGGGCAAAGCTCGGGAGGACAGGCAGCAGTTCATAAGGATACTCCCACAGACCCAGCCTGATTCCGATTGAATTCGTATAAGCAAACCAAATATGATAATTCAGTCCATAAAAACCCAGGAGCAGTATTTTACTTCGGTCAATTTTAAAATACAGAAGGATCAGCGGGACAATAAGAATAATAATTACTGCCCATAGCTGCCAATCATTAAAGCTCGAATACTCTTTCCAATATTCAATCTGCTCACTGGAAAGAGCCCCTGCCTTTTCTCTTATATCCTTAAGCATCTCCCGCTGTCTCTCACCCATCAAATACACACCTTTACTTTGAATTTAGTTCTGTTATTCATGCCATGCTGATTTTTGGCCCATCTGTGAAACTTTGTTTAGCACAGCATGATAATGGGATACAAGAATAGGTTTTGGTGTTACGGAACAAATTATTCCAAGATGCATTAGAAAAGCGGACTCAAAAAAGAACGCAGACTATAAATGCCGTGTTCAAAGGCAATGTCTTATAAATCCTGCCAAAAAGCCTTAAAAACACTCTCCTGGAATGGCATCTATGAAGTGACAGCAGCCAAGACAGCCATTTAAGCTGGAAATATGCTTCTTTGTCATAAAACGAAAAAATGCCAGCTGCAATGAGCCGGCATTTACCTGGAAAACGGTAAGAACATATTTAATTGCTGTCCTGATTGACCAGTTCAACTATGTCCTTAATCGTATAATCTTTCAAATATTCGCCAAGATGCTCTTCTGCTCCGATGAAGATGCTGAAGAGAACGTTCCGCATATTGGCCCCTACTATGCATTGTTCGTTGGATTCCGGACATTTTGGCTGCAATGCGCCTTCAGAGGTGATTTTATAGATATCCCATAAACTGACCTCATCCAGCTCCCTTGCAAAAATAAATCCTCCGCCGGTGCCTTCCTTGGATTTGATAAAGCCATTCCTTTTTAAAAGGCTCAATACTTTACGGATCCGTACAGGATGGACCCCGGCGCTCTTGGAAATTGCCTCGCTTGTAGACATCCGGTCCAGCTGCAGCGCAAGATAGGCCAGGCTGTGAATGGCTAGTGTAAAGTCGCTGTTCATGGATAGCCTCCTAACTAAGCAGAGTTCCAAGCCATTCTGCTGTTTTATGCATCAGCAGATCAGTTGGCCAAATTCTGCATTTGCATGAATGAGAATGTGCGCAGTTTCCGCGGAAGGAAACTTCTGATTTCTTCATCATTATATCCGACCTGCAGCCTTTTTTCATCAATGATGATCGGCCTTCTAAGCATCTGCGGATTGTCAGCAATCAACTGATACAGCTCTTTAAGCGGAAGAGAATCTATTTCCATATCCAGCTGCTGATAAGCTTTTGATTTGGTTGAGATGATTTCTTCAGTCCCATTTTCCGTCATGCGCAGAATGGATTTAATTTCTTCAACAGAAAGCGGTTCGTTAATGATGTTTCTTTCAGTATACTCAATATTATGCTCTTCAAGCCATGCCTTTGCTTTGCGGCAGGATGTACAGCTGGATGATACATATAGATTGACCATTAATCATGCACTCCTTTAATGAAGATATAATGTTATATAGTGATTATTTTATGATTATAATTAAAGTGTAAAATAAAAAGTTACAGTTGCAGCAAAAAAATAAATACAAATTTAAATCCCTTACTGTAATTTTAATATTTACAGTTGAAAAAGTCAACCTGTTTCTTGCTTAGGGATCTGGTCATTGCATGATCTTTTACCAGCCCCCAGCGAGCTTCTTGATCCTAGTATAAAAGAAGAATACGTATTGTGACGGATTACTCCTTAGCCAGAGCTTCATGATCGGCAGCTGCAGGAGGTGCTTCAAACCAGGCATTTTTAATCATAAGCTGCATGCCATCCTCAGCGATCAGAGCAATTTCTACATTCATTCTGGTATATGCAGAAACAATATCCCTTCTTTGGCTGAGGGCTGCTGCTTCGCCATAATAACTGATTGCTGCCGACAAAAGGCCAGTTATATGGAAAAGCATCAGCTTATCAGAAAATGGCGGCACAGTTGAATCTGTCACTTCCGATTCAAAGACTTTGGGGACATGCAGGTTCTCTTCTTTCAGTAATGATGCAAGTATTTCAAAGTGCTTTACACAAAGCCCTCTTGCCCTTTCCATGTACGCCCTCACATCATTGGATTTGCAAACCTGGCTGAAGCCGAGCTCTAATACCATCTTCACCATCGTCTTCTGCATATTCAGAAAGACACCGCTGATTTCAATCGCATTAATGGGCCTGCGTTTTCCAAGCCAGCCCTTCATATAACCGTTTTTGATAAAATGCACTTTCTGTTTATTATGGAGCGTTGGAGCTTTATCAATTATACCTTTTTGAAGAGCCACCTCGGTAGTGCGGTCATACAGCTCCAGAGCTTCTGAGGTACATTGCATAAAGTATTGCCTGATATCCTTCCGTGAGCATACTGACGTCGCGCCTGCATATCTTGTAAGCCCATGAAGTGCCATGATATGTAAATAAACGATTTTAAAAGCATCCGTAAATAATCCAGGGGCATCTGCATTTACATCTTCTTCAGAAAAGCCTATCGGCAGAGGCTGATTCTCACTTTTCAGGAGCTTTTTAGTCTTTTCTAAATGCCGCTCTGACAGTTCAAGGGCGAACTCAAACACTTCCCGGATATTTTTGTCTTCTGCATCTTTCAGCATATGCTGAAGCACACAGCTTGATAAACTGTCATTTATGTATTGCGACCATATGACAGCATATTCAGAAGCATTCATTTTTGTTTGGTGCTGGATCTGTTCCATGCATTTCCCTCCCTGCTGTATATCCGTTATTTTTAACTTTTTTAATAAAATTATTTATCTTTAAACATAAAGGGAGGGTGCAGGTTTTTATTTCTATTCTGCCATTCATACAAAAAGGCCAAATCCCATGATCCGGCCCCGCTCAATTTTAAACCTTATTCCCTGACAAGAGTGCATCCAGTTTTCTCAGCTGAGAAGAGAACCCCTCAGCAGCCCCCATATCGATGATCTGCCTGATAGCTCCGCTGGAGGGAAATTCAGTGACGGACACATACTTGGTTTTCCCCTCTTCTTCACTAAATGTTGCCGTAATCAGGGTTTTTGGCAATGATTCATTAATATTTCCTTCTTCATCGGAGAAAGCATCAGTATGGACAATTTTCTCTGGTGCCGAGATTTCCTTATAGACAGCAAGCCCCCAAGATTCCATCCCATAAAATTCGCCCTGGCTTTTGTCCTTGCAGGTCATACCATAATGCCATATCCCGCCAGGTTCAAATTCAAATTTCTTATTCTTCGTTTCCCAGCCCTCAGGACCCCACCAGCTTTCCAGCAATTTGGAATCTGAGAATGCTTTAAATACTTCCTCCCTTGGCGCATCAAAAATCCACTCCATTATCAGGTTATTGCCTTCTTCCCTCATAATCAGCTTTCCGCTCATTTATTTCTGCCTCCCTTTTCGTTTATTCCGCGCTGCCTTTAACTTCTGTCCGTGTTTATATTCAACAGGCAGTAAGCATTTCCTTTAGGCAGGCTTCAATACATTTCGACAATTCTCTCTCAGAATGGCACCTGCACAATCAGCTCATTGCTGCATAGTTTATTGGAAATAACATTCCCTGGGAGAAAATGAACATGACTGCTTATCTGGATTACACTTCCCCGTCCCTTGCGTACGCTTTCGATGTGAATAAAAGCCCCCTTATGAAAAAAGACAAACATAACTTTATCAATATTCTGGGGATTGCCCAGCTGAATACCCTTGAAAATGTTTCCCTGCTTGATATATTTCTAAGCACCGGCAATGCTGTAGAACCCCATTACCACCAGAACGCTGCAGAATTGGTCTACTGCATATCCGGAAAGGCCACTGTTTCCCTGCTGAATCCTTTTACAAAGAATATCCAAAACTATACGATCGGACCAGGACAGGTTGCCAATGTACCGCAAGGCTGGTGGCATTACGAAGTAGCCCTGCAGGATAACACGCATCTTCTTGCTATTTTTAATGCACCTACGCCTGAAGTGATACTTGGTTCTGATATCCTGAAATTCACACCGGCCAATATTATGGCAAATACCTACTGTATAGATGAAAATCAGTGGAATGAGACGGTTGCCCAAGTGCAGCCTACAGCCTATATCGGACCCGCCAATAGCTGCAGCAAATCCAATAAAATGGCGCGCAGGCACCATTATTCTTATGGACATCAGGGTTCAACTTCCCAGCGATCCGCTTATAGCAGAGCAGGATACTGGCCCGTATATCCAGGATGAATGCTTTGATTCCACAAAAGGATTATTAAATTTAAATGCATCCCCAAAAAGAGGATAAATAAAATCCGCCGCTTTTATTAATAGAAAGTGGCGGACACCTTGACAGAGTTAAGAATAATTTTATTCATAGTTGTTTCTCTTCTTTACTTTTGCTGTACTTTTTCCCGGCTCCAGAACCTATGAATACAGTAAACATAATGCAGGAAAAGGTATAGACTCTCTCGTCTTCAATGGGGACAAGCTCAGTGAGCAACAGCCATGCTGCAAAAGGGAGTGTGATCGCCAATGCCCCGGCTGCCATTGTGCCTAATCTGTTGAAAAGTTTTTCACGAATTTTAAAGACAGGCTCTATTGCGAACTCTAAAAAGAGAGCCAGAGCTAATGGAATGGTTATAAACATCCTATTTTCCTTTCCATATTCCATAAATCCGGCCTTTTTTAATAATCCGGATACGAAGGTTCTTTTTTCTTATTCGCTGCCAGGATCAAAATTCCGGAAGTTATCAGGAGGCCGGGAATAATTAATGTGGGCAGACTCAATACACCAACGACAATAAAAATAACCGCTGCGGCTTTAGGATTTTTCTTTATAGTTAAAATGCCGGCCAGGTTAAGGAACAGCATAAGGAGCCAAAAAACGAGAAATATAATAAGCACAACCTCGACAAAATCCATAGTGCCGTCCGCTATTTCCCTGGCTGCTGCCGTTCCATCCTGCCCTGACATTTCCCGCTGGAATTTTGGATCGCTGCTGATAAGTTCAGTTAAAACATTCGCCGTATACCCCCTTGATACGAGGAAATAGAAGAGCCCTGCAGTAAAGTTTATCAAGACCGTGATGCCAAAAGAAATAAATCCCAGCAGTTTAGGCACCCTATAAGTTTCTTCTGCCAACTTTTTTCTCTCCCTGCTCAATCTGTATTTTTTCATTTATTTGAGTTTTTAGACAAACACACTTTTGGATTCCCACCAGGAATCATTTTCCTTTTTCATTGTAATCTTTGCCTCTTTATTATTCAATACTTCCGGTTATTCTTGTGCCAGGCAAATTCATTGCCTTTAAATAAGCGGACCTTTATATGGGATTTTCGGCATATTGATAAAGTCATAGCCGGCAATCTCATCTGCCTTAGTCAGGTATGCATGCAGACTTTCCACCAGCATCAAGTTCGGGATGCTGGTTTCTTTTTCTTTTATCAAAATGATCGGCTTTTGCAGTGCATACGCATATCCTAGCTCAAAGGCTGTCCCGCTGTCCACGGAATTTTCTTCATAGTCGTGAATGGCAACTACCACGTCAGCACGCCGCAAATATCTTAAATCATTCTGGAAAACAGTCTTCCTCCAGGGATCAGAAGCGAAAGTCAGCTGCGGGAACTGGTAAAACCTCGCCGAGAAGAAATCAGCCACATAGGGATTCTTCCTCAGTGCATTCTCGAGCCTTCCGATCCTTTCCAGCTGCTCTTCATTAAAAAAGGGGCTGGCGATAAAAACTCTTACCGTCCTGAAAAATTGATTATTTTCCATTGTTATTCCTCCGCATTTTTTTGTATATATATGTGCCGAAGGAATGTGATTATGTTAAATCCTTTCATTCGTCATCCTCATTATACAAAGCTGCCTGTTTCAGCCGCAGCCGGTAAATGTAAAAGACAGGTATTCCGCCGCAAACTGCGATAATCACACCCAGGACCAGACCATCATCCCATCCATAGCCAGGTGTAATGCTGATCAAATATGAAATGATGGCAGCCCCTCCGAGAATGGCTGCTATGCTTAAAATAAATAGCTTTTTCGGGTTTTTTCCCTGTCTCTCATGCTCTACGCTAACACTCATGGATAGATAAGCAAATACAACCGAGGTTCCGATAAAAACAAGCCAAAGCGGATTCCCACGCATAGCTTCCATGCCGCCTTGCATTAAATCGTATGCAAGAATGCAAAGGATTCCCAGCGTCTGGACGATATAGACTATCCGTACATGCTCCAAATTCCTTTGCTTCAAACGTTCATCAGTCATTTTTTTCATCTCAGCTCCTCCTCTTCCACCCAAAATAATTCGTCCAGCTTTGACTGGACTGCATAGCAGATCTGCAGGCACAGCTTTAAAGAAGGATTATACTTGCCCTTTTCAATCAAGCTGATCGTCTGCCTTGTAATTCCCACCCGGTCCGCCAGCTCTTGCTGGGTCAGCTCTGCCTGCAGCCGGGCCTGCTTTACATTATTTTTCATATATTTTTCCTCCACCCAGAATGTAACATATATATTCCTTTTTGTAAATTATATATTCCATTCTCATATGTGGAGTCTTACGAAAAAAAAGAGACAGGGTCGCCTGTCTCTTCAAACTTCTGCTAATGTTCTTCTCCCCGGTATTCGAGAATATCTCCCGGCTGGCAGTCCAGCGCCCTGCAGATGCTGTCAAGCGTGGAAAGCCGCACTGCCTTTGCTTTGCCGTTCTTTAGTATTGAGAGATTGGCCATGGTAATACCCACCCGCTCGGACAGCTCTGTAACACTCATTTTCCTTTTTGCCAGCATAACATCTATGTTAATGATTATTGCCATTCCTTCACCTCAGATAGTCAGTTCATTTTCATTTTTCATGGTTAGGGCGCTCCGCAGAAGCTCCTTCAGGACAGCTGCAAACACACTGATGACAAAAGAACAGAAAGCAATGGCTGCACCCATAAGGAAGACTCCTGGATGAAGGGCCCCGGCAGCTCCAACTCCGATGATCCCGGCAGCATATATAAGCCCCAAAGCAATGCCGCAATTCCTGATGCAGCGCAGCGACTGCACAGAGAAATCGGAAAAAGCAGTCTGCCCTTCAATGTATCTTAATAATTTCCATGATTCATACAGTGCAATGTAAAATGGAATCGCGGCCGCATACATGCCCAAAAGGACCGGCCATTTCAAATAAGCAAACTCAGGGTTCTCTGCAGCTGCATCACCTGCAAGTCCAGGCAGAAGAAAAATACAGAGGAGTGCCACGATCAACCCCATAATAAGGATGGCGGCTTTCAGGAAACTCGTTATAGCCTTGTTCATAAGGTACCTCCGGTTTAAGGATTATTAATAATATACTAATACAACATTTATCGTATTTCAATAAAAAAGGAGCATATGTCAGTAAAAGTTCATCGAAATTTAATATTAAACCATTGACTTCATTTATTGATTTACGATAAATTATCTTTACATATCAATAATGGAGGCGGTAAGTCGTGACATCCTTTTTACTTTTGGGAATCATCGGAGTTGCTTTTTTGCTTATTCTGTACAAAAGAAAACCCGCACTTGAGGGGAGTGCAGCCAATCGGAAGATGGTGCATTTATTGAGTCAGGCTCCCTGGTTTCAAAGCCATTGGAGAGCTGGTTTGTTTTTATTTGTTACCAATGCACTGCTATTTGCGGCAACACTCTTGATTTTGTATTCGCTGCTGTTTTTGAATATCCCTTATATTCACCTGCTGATCATGTTCCTGGCAGCAGCCTTCAGCATCCGCTTATGGCTTGATATAAAACTGGCTTGGAGAGGCGCTGCAAAAGAGCGGTTGAAAGCGGGCTTGATTGGAAGCAGCTTTTATCTGATTATTTTCGTTATCTTTCTCTATCAGTTTGCATCGGCAGAGCCTGAATTTCCTGGTGATGATCCCTTCATGCGGGCCATCGGTTTCTTCTTTGGAATGATTGTGGCTGCCACAGCAGCGATTTCCTGTGTAGCAGCTATAGGATTTTCCAGTAAAGGACATGAAAAAAGGCAGATATAGCATCTGCCAGAACATTACCGTATATATTGCACCGGCGGGACAGACTGTATCAGAATCAATCCATCATACTGTTCAGCCGGAACGAGGGTATTTGGATACGAACTCAGCAGTATCAAGCTGACAATCAGCATTGCTGCTCATGATAGACATTCAAATAGTGCTCCCTTATATTATAGATTTAAAGAACTGCGCGAGACAGTTCTTTCTATTACCAAGCAATTCTAAAGACCTTTTTCAAAGCAGACACATTCATGCACCCGTTTAAATCTCTTTTTAATTACTGCGGTTTCTTCCCCTGTATAATGGGCAAAAACCTGCACAGGATGCAGATTCTTCAAGCCTGCAGAGACAGCACCTTTCAGCTCGGAATCTCCTTCCATATAAACATGCAAGTACGATTCTTTTTGAACGAAGCCGTTGCTCTCATACCAAGCGCGAACCCAGTTATCATCACGGGTCCATGCTTCCATCCTGTTCAATCCCTGTTCCCTGGCGAGCCTTTCTGCTTCCTCCAGCAGGGCTGATCCAATTCCCCTCCGCCTAAAGTCGGGGTGGACAGCAATATGCCAAATCATGCCGCCCAGCCCGGTTCCGCGGGAGCAAACCGTCCTTTCTTCTTTCTCATATTCCAGATCAAGCAGCCCTGCTATCATTCCGTCCACTTCGGCAATAAGCTCAATCGCCGGATTTTCGTATCGTTCCTTTTCACGCAAAACATTGTCAAAATAAGCCGTATCCAAAAATGACAGCACCCTGCAGCGGACCCAGCCTTTCTCATCTTCCGGCTGATAGGTTTTGATAATCATAAATTCCTCCTTCAGGGCCGCTTACAGCAAGGCCCCTATTCCTTCTTTAAAAATATTCTTTGGCTGATACGACAAGTTCCTGAAATTCCTCTTTGGCTATTCAAGAGGCATCACCTCCAAAATTTTCATGATCTTACATTGAAAAATTGTTACCATGGAATGGTTCTTTATCAGGTATGGAAAATCCTTCTAAATCCTTAAATAGCCAACAAAAAGTAAGGGATATTCTTTAAACAAAAAAAGGCCCTCACATTTGGAGGACCTGATAGGCTTTTTAATGGATGCTTCTCTTTTTAAAACGTCCGCCCCTCACCTCAGTGATGTCAGCTATCGCTAAAAAGGCGGACGGATCAAGTTCTTCAAGGATACTGGTGAGCTTGGATTCTTCCAGTCTGTTGATGATGCAGAATATTACTTTTTTGTCGTCTCCTGTGTATGCGCCTTCCCCTTTCAGGTACGTGACACCGCGTCCCAGCCGGTCATTGATGGTATCGCCGATTATGTCAGCTTCTTCGCTGATGATCCAGACCGATTTGGATGCTTCGAGGCCGTCAGCGACAATATCAATCGCTTTTGCAGCGATGACATAGGCGAGTATAGAATACATGGCCCGGTCCCATGTGTAGACAAAGCCTGCAGAGCTCAGAATGAAGAAGTTGATGAACATGACGATTTCCCCGACAGAAAAAGGGACACGCTTGCTGATGACGATGGACAGAACTTCAGTCCCGTCAAGCGCTCCGCCATTGCGGATGACAAGCCCTACGCCAATTCCGAGGAAAATGCCGCCGAAAATTGTGGCTAAAAGAATATCCTCTGTAAAAGGAGGGATTGGGTGAAAGAATGAAGCAAAAAGGGAGAGCATGATGATGCCGTAAATGGCAGAAAGCGAAAATGTTTTGCCCATCTGCTTGTAGCCTAAATAAATGAAGGGCAAGTTCAAGACGAATAAAAATAAACCCAGCTTGATTCCTGTAATATGAGAAAGCATAATGGATATGCCTGTGATTCCGCCGTCAATTACCTGGTTGGGGATCAGGAAAATTTCAAGCCCGGTAGCCATCAGCAAAGCACCAAGCGTTATAAATACCATGCGCTGGATAATCTTGAGCCTGGAAAGCTTTTTATGACCCTTCTTTAATGTTATAAGTTCTTCCAAGTGGCACACCTCTATATTGTATTTGTTTTCAATTATACCTTAAGTCTGCTATTTTAGAGGTGTTTGAGGATCGGTTGATTGTTCACCGGACTTCCTCTCAATTTTAAAAAATCCGCAATTCCCTAACCAGATTTGCCACTTCAGCCGGCCTTACAGGCAAATCTGCCAATAAACCGATATCCACCCAAAGCGGCTCATAGGTGCCGCGGCCCTTTGCCAATTCGAATTCTTCTCCTGTCCCGCTCCCAAAAATACCAGCCCTCATCTCTGCAAAATAAAAATATTGCGGTCCATCAAAATCATGACGGACCAGCAGTCTGCCAACCTTCACTTCAATTCCCAGTTCTTCAAGGACTTCACGTGCTGCTGCCTCCTCAGCCAGCTCTCCAGGCTCTGCCCCTCCGCCGGGGAACACATAATATTCTTCACTTTCCCGGATCCGCTTAATGAGTGCCACTTTACCATCTTTTACAATAACTGCCCTGCCGCAGATTCTCATTTCTCTCTACTTCCCCTTCAATAAAATTGTTCAGAAAGCTTTACAATTTCTCTAATGACAGAACCAGCCTCTTCATTATTTTTTATAACAAAAAGATAATCTGCTTCATCTTCGGCGGGGTCTTCCTTACGGGCAGCCTGCTGCCGCTCCAGCACCTCTTTAAAGGTGGCTGCATTCCTGAAAATATTAGTGCTCCTGTTGCTTTCTGCAGCTCTTGCTTCCAGAATGGAATCCGGGATTTGGAAATGAACCATAATCCGGAAGAAATCTTCACTCGGAAATAGTTCATTCAATAGATAGTCCCTGTCTTTCCTGCTGAGATTAGAATTGCAGATGATCATATCCAGGCTGGTATTTTCTTTTGCATATTCGACAATAAATTTTGATAGCCCGTGCTTGAGGGTATTCGGCCCGCTTACAGGCTGAAGAGCTTCATAATATGTATGGATAAATGCCGCGTGGTTATCCTGGTCCATCACAAAAGAGCCTTTCAGCTCTTTCTTCAATTCTCCCGCAAATGTGCTTTTTCCGCTGTGTGTTTTCCCGACGGTCATGATTACAAATCGTTTCACAGTTTCAGCTCCCACTCGTAAAATCAGACAAAAAAAGGACCAGGAGGCCCTTTTACTGCGATACCATAAATTTCTCCTTGAATGAAGGACTCAGCTCGCTCCATACATCGAACAGATTGCCGTCCGGATCCCTGAACACAAAGTTCCTGCCAGCGTGTCCCCTCTCCTCGATCTCGCCTGTATGGACTCCTTGTTCACTGAACTCCTGATGAACCGCTTCAAGGGCAGCCTGCCCATCCACTTCAAACGTCAGAGAAAACCTTTCCGCTCCCGAAGCATCTGTGAAATTACTAGTTTGTGATTCTGCTGCTTTAACAAGAAAAAAGCTCTGGTTCGCCAAATTAAGGATAGCTTTGTCTTCATCAATATAATTCAGCTCTGCCCCCAGCTTTCCCGCATACCAATTTGCAGATGCCTGAACATCCTTAACCGGAATATAAGTAGTACCTACTCTCCAAATCTTTTTGCTCATAAGAACCCCTCCTGGAAAATTCAGTATATACAGAGATTCTCCATCCAGAAGCAGGATTCCTTTTATTCTGCTGCATTATTTGCCTTTTTTCTCGATGAAATTGAAATCCAGGCTGATGTATAAAGGATGATGATCAGGACCCCGCTGATTAGAAACAGATAAAAAGAGGCAGTCCTTCCCTCAGCAAAGCTGCTGTATGCCTGAGAAAAAGACGAGTGAAACAAAATATCCGATAAAAATCTGAAATGGCTGTATATGTTTGAACATTGCAATCCCTCCTGCTGACTGTTAGTATTATACCATAATTTCCCTTATATCTTATTCAACAGCACTGGAGGTATAGTATGTATCTAGGAGATTGGCTGATTATAATAGCCGTTGTTTTACTGACTTTGCTGGGTGTATTCTCTTTTACTCTGTTTATGCAAAGGACGGTGTCCCGTTCAGCGGCCTCCTATTCTTCTGATCAGGAGCTGCACGCCAAGCTGGATGAAATCATCAGATTGCTGAATAAGCTGGAAAAAGATAAATAATTATCTATGCCCTCCTGAACCGGGGGGTTTTCTTATTCTCCTGTTAAAAGCTAAAATGAAATGTAACTTTTTATAAAAAACACAAACCTGAACAGCGGGTGCCCCGTCTAATGGTTGGAAGGGAGCAAAGAACCGTGGAAGAAACTTTATCAGAAATATTATTGGCAATGGACAGGGAAGCAGCCATTGACCAGATTATGCAGCTTTATGGACAGGATATTCTCCAGCTTGCCTATACATATGTGAAGCAAAAAGATGTGGCAGAGGATCTGACACAGGAAATCTTCATTAAATGCTATAAAAACCTCCATCAATATAACCGAAAATCGATGCTGAAAACATGGCTTTGGCGGATTGCCGTCAATCATTGCAAAGACTATCTCAGAAGCTGGCACAACCGCCATATCATCCTTTCAGAGGAACAGGCAAAATCGGGCAGCGGCATGAAGGATGAAGTCGAGGCAGCCGTCATCAAAAAAGATGATGATTCACAGCTCGCAGCGGCAGTCATGAACCTGCCGGACCACTACCGAGAAGTCATTTACCTGCATTATTTCGAGGAGATGAGCATGAAGGAAATAGCGGCCGTCACTGGCATCAACCAAAATACGATCAAGACGCGCCTGAAGCGGGCAAAGCAGCTATTAAAAGAAAGACTGGAGGAGCTATGATGGAAGAGCGCTTGAAGAGATTAAAAAAAGCGATGGAAAATTCCGTTTTCCAGGACCTGTCATTTACCGGCAAAAGCCGTGAAGAGGTAAAGGCAAAGGCAAGAAATCTTCAGATAAAAAGTGATGAAGATGTTATCCTTGCTGTCCTGCAGCTGCTTGTCATTGAAAAGACAGGCTTTGAATTGACCAGAAGCATCATCTCAAGGGGAATTTCTAACTTTGAAAAAAACGAAGGCTTCCTCTATGCCCTGCTGCACAGGCTGGAACGGAAAAACTATCTTCAGTCCAGCTGGCAGGATTCACGCAAATACTACCAGCTGAATGACAGGGGCAGGAAACTCCTGGAGCAGTCAGAGAAAAAATCGGCCGGCAGGCGTACGGCCCTGCAGGAATTATGGGAGGGCTGAAATAATGGCTGCTGAAAAAGACGGCTTCCTCTCGGAGGTCAAAAAGCATATAAAATCCAAAGAAGCCAAGGTTTTTATCCATAAAGAGCTGGAGCACCATCTCCAGGAAACGAAATTAGGGCTGATAGCAGAGGGAATTGAAGAAAAAGAGGCGGAAGAAAAGGCAGTTCTGCAAATGGGCAGCCCGGCGGAGCTTGGGATGCAGCTTAATAAAATCCATAAGCCGAGGGTGGATTGGCTGCTGATAGGGCTGCTGGCTGCGGCTTTTGGGATGGGCATTTTACCTTTAATAAGTGTACAGGATGGAAATGCCAGTGATTTCGTTGCCCATCAGATCGTCTATATTGGTCTAGGTTTGCTGGCTGCACTTGCTGTCATGTTCTTTGACTATCGGAAACTTCAAAAGTGGAGCTGGCACTTGCTTACAATCGGGGTTTTATACCTAGTTTCATTGCTTATAGCTCCATTTTCTATCAGGGCCATAATAAACGGATTCCCATATTTCATGATCCCTGGAATTGGAGCATTCGGCGGAATGTCGATACTGCCATTTTTCTACCTCTTCTGGGCAAGTTTTTTTTCAAAAGAAAAACCAAATCTATGGATAGGCTGGCTTATATTTGCTATTACTTTATTTCTATTCTTATCTTTGCCGGGCTTCCCGATTGCCATGATGTACGGCTTCCTGGTCATGATATTGTTTATCAGAAGCGCAGTAACACGGAAAACCATCATCGCAACCACATCATCTGTCGGAGGCATCCTAGTCTTATTGGGCATATTAGCATGGTTCACAAGCAACGAGTATCAAAAAGTCCGCATATTCGCTTTCCTTAACCCAAAAGAATACTCAGAGACTTCGGGATTTATGTATATTAAGATAAGAGAAATGCTGGCTGAAGGCGGCTGGCTTGGCAATCCGGAAAAAACAGCATCCATTCCAAATTTGCATTCCGATTATGCCTTTGTTAATATCACCTATTTTTACGGATGGCTGATGGCTGGCCTGTTAATTGTCATTCTTGCCCTTCTTTTGGCCAGGATGGTATCTGTCGGCGGACAGATTAAAGACCCTTACGGCAAACAGCTTGTCACAGGGGCAATCGCCCTCTATTCTGTTCAGTTTCTTTACAATATCGGGATGACATTAGGGTTCCTCCCTATCATCTCGATATCCTTGCCGTTCATAAGCTATGGCCTTACACCGGCGATCCTTAATGCTTTTGTCATAGGCATCGCCCTCAGCGTCTACAGGCGAAAGGATTTTACTGCCGCTGCCTGCAAGTAATACTGAAAAAAAGACTTCTTTTCCGGAAGTCTTTTTCCATTCAAAGAAAGATTATTTAATCCTTTCCACAGCATATCCATAATGGCTGAAATCATTTTTAAATAGCTCTTGTACAAGCTTCTTTGTTTCATCATTATAAAAATCAGTGTAATCTGGGAGAGGTGTTTTAATGGTTTGTCTCGAAAATCTTGTATCGGCAAATGATTGCCTGCCATTGCTTTGCATCGCTTGTGTAAGGTGATGGGGGGACTTTACAAATTCATGCAAAGGCGAGTTCTTCAGCTTAAATTTTTGTTCGAGACTCTTTATTTCTGCGGTAAAGTTCTCCAGCCGGATATGATTTTTGACAAACAGCTCTTCATCCTGGATATACTGCTGGGCGATGTGGGGATCAAGCTTAGGATTATCAGCCCCGATTTCTTTTACCTTAAATAGAAACTCCTTGAAGGAAATGCCGGTATCCTTTGCTCCGGGAGCAATCTGATTCAGCAATGTCTCATTATAAATAGCGGCAAGATATGAACTTACCGCTCTTGTATAAGGATTGCGGACCAGTTTATAGGATTCCTTCTTATTAAAAAGGAGCTGCTCTGCTATACGCAATAAATACTGGGGCTGCTTCTGGTAAACCTGCAGCCTGTAGGTATGGACCCATGGATTATGCTTTAATGCCTCATCAAGCTTGCCGATCTGGAAATAAAACCACTTAATCAATGAAGTACATCCGCTTTTCGGGCTCCAGAAAAAAATGACCGGGAAATCCTGTTCGAATAAAGGCGGCCTGGAGTTGGTGAGTACATCCTTCAGCTTTTGTTCTTTTTTATTCATAAGAATCCTTCTGCCTCCCTCTTTTTATACTAATAAATGCAGGCTGGCCGCCCTGCGATTGGACCATAACCCGGTTTTTAGTATAAATATCCGCAAAAAATGAGAAAGCAAATAATGCTTTCTCATTCTTAAAAGGTTAAAGGAAGATCCTGTTCATACAGGATCGTTTTATTCGTTTTTATAGCTTCTTCCTTCTCATCCACTGGGTGGCTGCCCACTTGCTTCCCTTAATTACAGGCGCTCCGCCATGGAGAGTCAGATCATTTAAATCCTGATTATCATAGAAGTATTCAAAATAAACTGCCGAGCCTTTTTGCGGGTTCACAGAAAAATTCAGCTTAGGAAAATAGGTTTCCCCGCCTTCCTCGACATCATTCAGATACATAACAAGCGTGCTGATTCTTGGATTGCTTGCCGCCCTGCTAGATGAAGAGAAAAAGTCAAAATGAGCCTTATATTCCTGCCCGATGTGATAATTCAGCATCTGCAGTCCTTCCCCGTGTTCCACAGGAATGTTCATGATTTGCGACAGCCTTCTTTCAATTCTTGCCACCAGCTCATTTTCGCCTTCTTCAAAAAACATGCTGCTGCTCGTCCTGATATCGTCCACCGTGCGGGTGTTGCCGATTTTTGAACGCTTCAGCTTATCTTCGGACATCCTGATCAATCCTTCACATTCCTCATCACTCAGCACATTACCCAAAATCACAATCAGCGGTTCCTCTAATTTGGCAATGATATGAATCTCTCTATCTTCTGTTTGAATCTTATTACCAATATGATCAAAAATAGTCTGTTCTTTTACATGTGTTTCATTAGCATCTATTTTCAACTTTCATCGTCCTCTTATTCAATTTTTATATTTCTGAAATATTTGATAAATCAAAACCTGGAACCGCTTAAATAGGATTGCTGGCGATCGGGATGCCCATCACGAAATTCGTTTGAATTTCATCTTAATATTACACTGAGGGTAAAAGAATTTCTATCATTTTATTGCTGAATTAGACAAAATAGCATTCATTCAGGGAGCTTATACTCCATACTTTTCAGGTAGCAGCTCCATTACATTGCATTTAACAAGTTTCCCGTGATAAGAAAGAATAACATCCGTTTCCTTTCCATAGTCGCTGATCAGTTCCCGGCACATTCCGCATGGAGCGACTACCCAGCAATCTTCCATATCTACGTGAGGATGGGGATGGGCGACAGCCACAATCGTCTTCATTTCATGCTCTCCTTCAGAAATAGCCTTCCCCATCGCCATCGCTTCGCCGCAAACCGTGATCCTTCCTACATTTGCCTCCACATGGACGGCTGCAAAGATTTTGCCTGACGATGACCTGACAGCAGAACCGATATGGTGCCGCCCATACGGGTAATTTTTTTTGATGACTTCCTCTGCGGCGTGTATCAGTTCGTAATCTCTTTCATCAAGGTTATTTGTTTTAATCATAGGCACTTTCACCTCATATACAATTCACTGATTCTATTTTATCTTAAACATGCGGAATTTTCTATTTTGCAAAAACATTGAAACATTACAGGCTTTTTTCCGTAAAGTAGAACAGGAGGTTAAAGAATGAAAATTATTTTATGGATACTTGCCGGAGTTGTGCTGCTGGCAGCTGCATTATTTGGAATTGGAGTCTGGATGTATTGGAAGAATTTAAAAAATGAAGAACCTGGCTATCTTGTCTCTTTCATAAAAGAGAAGGCAAAAACAAAAAATGCTGCACTCGTTATAAAATACAATCAGGAGGAAATTGCCAATATCAATCCTGAAACAAGCCTGCCTTTGGCAAGCACAGTCAAATACATTGTGGCATTAGAATTCGCCAAGCAGGCAGCTGCAGGAAAAATAAATCCTGAGCAGCAAGTCAATCTGAAGGAGCTTGAAAAGTACTATGTGCCGAAAACAGACGGCGGCGCCCATGAGGCATGGCTCTCTGAATTAAAAGGAAATAATGCTACAATGCAGCAGGTCGCGAAAGGCATGATTGCTTACAGCTCGAATGCGAACACAGATTATTTAATTGAAATGCTTGGACTCCACCACATCAACTCTAATCTGGAAAGCATGAATTTAGAAAATCATGAACCGCTGTACCCGCTGGCCAGTTCCTTATTTATCCCAATGAAACTTATGGAAGAAAATAATCTGTCAAAAAAAGAAGCACTGGCCAAACTAAAGGAAATGCCTTTACAGGATTACCGCGATATGGCAATTGACATTCACAGATCCTGGAAGTCCGCTCCCCCAACAAATGAAGAAAAGTCCCAGCTCCTCAAAAAGCTAGATATGGACTTTCAGCAAATCTGGTCTGACCGACTCCCGAGATCAACGGCTGCAGATTATGCTTCTCTTATGGAAAAATTGAACAGTAAAACTTACCTGGCTGAAGACATACATATACATCTTGACCCGGTTCTCGAACAGCTGATGGAAGACCCCCGCAATCAGGAATGGCTTTTGCATGCAGGCCAGAAAGGCGGCTCTACTGCTTTTGTCCTTACAATGGCTATGTATGCTACAGATAAAGATAACAATCAAACTGAAATCACTTTTCTATCAAACAACCTGAGTCCCATAGAGCAGACAAAACTGACACGCAATATGAACAGCTTCCAGCTGAAGCTGCTGAAGGATGAAGATTTCCGGGAAAAAGTGCGTCAAGAGCTAAAAAATCTAAACTAACAATAAAATCGCCTGGGGCCGCTTATTATTTTTATTTGAGAAATAGCGGTCCAGCAGCTTTCTCCGCTGGAACCGTCATTATAGTTTTTCAGTGAAGTAGTGGTTCTAGCCCTCCCCCGCTGGAACCGTTACTTTGCTTTTTAAGAGGAATAGTGGTCCTAGCCCTCTCCGCTGGAACCATTATTTTGCTTTTTAAGAGGAATAGCGGTTCTAGCTTTCTATGCTGGAACCGTTATTTTGTATTTTAAGAGAAATAGCGGTTCTAGCTCTCTCTGCTGGAACCATTATTTGCTTTTTAAGAGAAATAGCGGTCCTAGCTCTCTCCGCTGGAACCGTTATTTTGCTTTTTAAGAGAAATAGCGGTTCTAGCTCTCTCTACTGGAACCATTATTTTAGTTTTTCAGCGAAATAGCGGTCCCAGCGCACCTCGCTGCAACCATTATTTTAGTTTTCCCAATGAAATCGCTTCCCGGCTCACTCCTTTCTTCCGCTGTTACTGTTTTCAGAGAAGCCATGGTCTTACCTTATCACTCTGAATTTAAACCACAAAAATCCCCCTATCTTTATTTCGTTTGAGGGTCGACTTTTCCAGACCCTTTTCAGTCGTTCTAGAAGCCAGAGAAATAAATTTAATCAAATTGTAAATAAAATACTTTTTAAAGTAACAAAAACGGGGAATAAAATGAATAGATTACTTATCTCTATAAAAATTTGAAATACCGGAGGGAATAACCATGAAAAAGTCGACAATGAACATGGCTGCAGGAATCCTGCTATCTGCTGGCGGAGCTGCACTGGCCATTGCGGCAATGAAAAAGCGCAGCGAAGAATCTGCCACTAATACAAGTACCTTTTCATACACAATCAAAGACGGCGTCATAGAAGACACGAGTATGCGTAACAGTGAGAGGATTGACCAGATTGAAAGTGTGGATGCCGATAAAGTGGATGCTGAAAAAGGGCTCACCCAGTATGACTCAGCCTTAAGGGCAGAATGGGTAGCCAATGGATTCCCCCAGACCCGGATGGAGATAGAACTGGAGGAACAGGACATCTAATGAAGGCCTAAAAAGGACTGGCAGAGTCCTTTTTTTCTGGGATCCATAAGCTCTTCACTCTCTTCTTAACCATTTATAACAAAACATAAATACCAGCTTAATATTTCCCTATTAATATAGAAATCAGCGGGGGCAGCATGCGTGGCTGCCATGGCATTTGGCGAAGGAGGAGCCAGGTGCAGGGACAATCCTTTAAAGGGGGCTGGAATTTATGTTTGAATTTATTACAAGGCTGCTGATTCTTACGCCTGTTTTAACCCTGTTTCCTTAATGGCGGCTGTCACATACAGCAATTATTCTGTCGCGTATTTTTCCTTTTTATAAATATTACATATAAAATCCTCTATGATTACTTTGTGGCTGCCCACCATATTCTCCGGAAACTCATCTGGGTGGTAAAATTTAATATTCCTCGATTCCTGCGGATCCATTTTCATCTCACCACTAAACGTTTCAGTAAAATATGCAATAGTGACTGCGTAAAATTGATCTCCATTTTCGGCCGTCACCAAATAATTCTTTCCCGAATAAACATTAATCAGCTTTAGAGAACCGACTGTCAGGCCTGTTTCTTCCCATACTTCCCGCATGCATGTTTCTTCTGCAGACTCCCCAAGTTCCATCAGCCCGCCAGGCAGGCCCCATGATCCTGCCGGAAACACCCTCTGCTGAAGCAGCAGCTGTCCCCTCTTATTGACCAATATCCCAACACTGCCTGTAAGAATAAGCGGCCTGTGGCCAACAATCTTCCTTAGCTCTTCTATATAGCCCATTTGTACGCCCCCATTCATGTGTTATTAAAGACTTTTTTATTGTAAAATTCTCCCACAGAAGAGATCCCTCTATGTTATATTGAAAAAAAGAGCAGGAGGACCTTTTTATGAAAATCACCAATACAATTCCTTTTTTTCTCGAAACAGGACATCTCTCCGCTGATTTTTTCAGGGAATACCATCGACAGTATCCTGATATTTTTGCACAGTATTTTCAGTATCACTGCAGGAATCATGAAAAACGCATACCAAAAAGCATTGAGCAGCTTGAGTCTGAAAAAACCCATATTCAAAGAGTGCAGGAAAATATCCTTCCCATTATTCACGAGACGGCCGCCAGGTTTAAAGCAGCTTATGGAGTCGAGTTTCCAATTGAAGTCAGCCTGATTGCCGGCATTTATGGATCAAATGCCTACACTTGGCGGCAAATAATCCCGAACATTACTTTTGCTCTGGAGCAGCTGACCGATGATAAGGAACATTTAAGGGCCATCGTTTCCCATGAATTCGGCCATGCTGCACAAAATATTCTCAGTGATCAGGCTGGAATGGACTGGAAAAGCGTTTCATGGAATAATCCCCTGATCTGGCTTAACCAGGAAGGCGCCGCCATCCATTTTTCGCGAAAAATTGCTCCAGGCCTTGCCTCCTCCGCCTATTTCAGCTTCAATGATCAAGGAGATGCCTGGTTATCCTTCGCCAAGTCCCACACCAATGAAATCATAAGAAAGTTCTATGGAGATTTCAAAAAGCTGCAGCATGAAGAGATATTCAGAGAATGGTTTTCCATCAGAGGCGGCCAATCATTCGGGTTCAGCAGATTTGGCTACTATGTTGGGGACTTATTTTTTCAAAGCCAGATTCAACGGCTGGGAGAAGAAAAAGCGATCATTGCCTGGTGCAAGACAGACTTTCTGGAACAGGTGCAGATCTGGCTGGAGAGCAAAAAATCACTTTCAAGCTGAAAGTGATTTCGTTGCCCCTACTTCAAAAATCTCAGGAGGTCTCCGTTCACAACATCATCGGACATACCAAGCTCTTTTCTGGCTGTTTCCAGATAAGGTTCGCACTTGCTGATAGCTGCTTCTTCCCCGGAGTCTATTTTCAGGCAGCTGCCGCTTTTATAAAGATAATCTTCTGCAATGAAGCTTCCATCCCGGAAAACAACTGGCTGATCGGGATTACGGGCAAAAAGATTGCGGCTGAAGCTGTAATGATCTTCGGGATTGATGCCAAGCAAATGGAGGAGAGTTGCTCTTATATCGATTTCGCCGCCAATTGTCGATATACTCTTCCCCTCTTGCCCCGGAATATGGATGATCAATGGAATCTTCTGCAGCTTCATCCTGTTGACAAGGGTATCTTCCTGTCGCAAAAGCTCCAGCACACCATGTTCATATTTGTCGGAAATGCCGTAATGATCCCCGTACAGCACAAACACCGTATTGTCGTATTCTCCACTGTCTTTCATTTCCTGGAAGAAGGTCTTGATCGCTTCATCCTGGTATCTGACTGTTGTAACATAGCGGTTTACCACCATCTCGCTTGTCTCAGCCTCAGGAATAAGCCGGTCCTCTTCCTCGAGCAGGAATGGAAAGTGGTTCGTTAATGTGATGAAGCGGGTGTAATACGGCTTTTCAAGGCTCTTTAAGTGCGGAATTGACTGCTGGAAGAACGGGATGTCCTTGATCCCATAGTTCACTGAATTTCCCTCTGTCACCTCATAATCGCCTTTAGAGAAGAAACGGTCATAACCAAGCGACTTATACATATCTTCCCTGTTCCAGAAGGCAGGCTCATTGCCATGCAGGACCGCAGCCTTGTAGCCTTCTTCATTTTTCAAAATATGCGGCAGGCTTTTGTACGTATTCTCAAATTTCCGGACAAAAGCCGATCCGCTCGACAAGGGATACAATCCGTTATCGACCATGAATTCTGAATCAGATGTTTTCCCCTGTGCGGTCTGGTCATATAGATTATTGAAATAAAAGCTATCCTTTGCCAGCGAATTTAGGAATGGGGTTATTTCCTCACCCTTTACCTTTTGATTAAGGACGAATCCCTGGGTCGATTCCATGCTGATGAGGACAACATTCATTCCTTCGGCAGCACCGAAATAATCGGAAGGCTCCGCTGTCCTGCCGTTTACGTACTCGGCAGAAGCCTTGGCATCAGATGCATCTGCAAATGCCTTTTGCAGGGGATATGAGGCGGCTACTCCTATATCATATAGATGATACGGATACAGTCCAATATTTTTGACAAGCTGAGGGCGGTTGTATGATTCTGTGAAAAGATGCGGCGCATTTACAAGCCCGATCACCCCGGTCATGAGGAATAGGGCGATGCAGGCACCACCATACTGCCATGCCGTTTTTCCTGTCACCGTCATTTTTGTCAGCTTCTTTTTCCTGATTAAAAGAAAATACAATAGCAAATCAATGAAAAGCAGCAAATCCCAGGGACTGATCAGTTCCAGGGTGCTCGGTCCCAGGCCGCCGACGTTTTTGAATTGGAAAAGAATCGGCACCGTGACGAAATCAGTGTAAAAACGGTAATATAAAAGATCGGAATAAAGGATGCCCGTCAACACCAGCATTATCAGCCATATTCCAGCAGGCTTCACTTTCTTTTTCCAAAATAGGCCGCCCCCGATCAAAAGCATCAGCAGCCCCAATGGTGAAATCGTGATCAGCATTACTTCAAGCAGGCTTGCAGCATGCAGATTAAAGCCGATGAAAGATACTGCAGCTGTTTTGAGCCACATAAAGAAGACGGCTACCCATACCGGCGTCAATTTTTTAAACTGTTTCATATTGATACCGTTTTTCGTTCTGTATTTTAAAAGCATGTTCCAGGATCTTCAATGCCTCTGCTGCTTCTTGTTCGCTTATGCTCCCCATGAAAGCTGCCTGAATCCAATTCCTTTTCAGCAGATATTCACTTTCATAGCTGATCAGCACACCTTTACTTTTGCAGTAATCACCTATTTTTTTGCTGGAAATAGTTTCCGGTACGAGTATTGTGATGATGCCAGGAGAATAGCTCTCATCCCCAAGAACTATCCACCCGTTTGCCGACAGCCTCTCCCTTGCCTGCTTTCCAATCCTTGATGTTTTTTCATAATCAATGAGACCGCAAGCTTTGTTAAGCGCCGTGACGAGATTAGAAGAGTGGGTATAAGGGATGCTTTCATGTTCCTGATACATTTTCAAGTCCAAATATCTTGGTATATGATTGCCGCCTAGAATCCTCTCCCTGTGAAAAACAATCGCCAGGCCGGGATAGGATCCGAATCCTTTGCCGCTGACCGCTGATGCAAGATAGATTTCCTTCAGATCAAGGGGCACTGCACCTGCCGAGCTGCAGGCATCCACACAAAGCTCAATCCCACGGCTGCCGCATAGCTCCTTAAGTGAATCTAAATCATATAAATAGCCTGTCGAAGTTTCACAGTGAACAGTCCAAATCCAGCTGATCGAAGAGTTGGATTTGATTAACTGTTCAATCTCATATAAATGGATCGGCTCATTCCATTCTTTTTCAATAGATTGAAAGGATAGCCCCTGCCTTTTGGCATGGTCAATCAGCCGGAAGCCAAATTCGCCATTCGCCAGAATCAGCCCTGTTCCCCGTAAGCAGGATAGCTGTGCAGCAACCAGATCATTGGAAAGGGTTCCTGTCCCGACGACAACTTCTGCATGGGCAGCCCCGGTCATGTGGCATAGACTGCTGCGGAGTTGATGGAGTTCTTTTTTAAACTCTTCGCTTCGATGGGATATGGCAGGCTCTCTGAATGCTCTTTCAGCCTCCGGATGGATCGAAACCGGCCCTGGCAGCAAAGAAATCCTCTTAGCAGGCTCAGTCTTTTTCTCCATGAGGCGGATAAAAGCTTTAGTCGAGCGTTCAAAGTTTTCCTTTGTTAAGTACATGGGCTGAAATTGTGCCCCCTCTTCCCCTGTTAAAGGGCCAAAAGGAATAAAGCCGATCCGCCTGTACAGTTTCAGCTGCCGGACTGTACCGGAAATAAGGGCCATCGTATACCCTTTTTCAAGGCAGAACTGTACAAGCCTTTCGCATAAATGATAAAAAACACGGCTGCTTCTGTATGCTTTCTTGATCGATAAAAGACGGACCTCGCAAGCTGTTCCCTTTACGGGGAGGCAGTCATCAAGTGACTCAAGCTTATAGTCTAGAGAAAATGGCCTTTTGGCACGGATGGCAATCATACCTACCACTTCCTCTCCTTTTTTGGCAATCATATATGTATTTTCCTGATGAAATCTATCAATCAATTCATTTTTATCATTTTTGCTGTGCTGCGGAATTTCCTCTACAAATGTTTGATAATTAAGCTGATGGATTTGTTCAAACTCGCTCTGCTCACTGGCAAGCTTATACGTTAAACTTTCCACGGTTGACCTCCTATGTCAGACATGATGATCCGGTTAACTGGCTGAGCTAATGGATAATATATTAATTAAAAAGTATAGACTACCTCGTAATACTATATATAATTTAACGTTTAAAAAGAGTAAAAAGTTTCATTTTCTAACATATTTCTTCTTTTAGCCTTTCTATAAATATTGCAAACCCGCAAAATAAAAAGGAACCCTCTATAAATCTGGGTTCCCGGACTTGCTTAAGACAGCGGTCTATTTCTTCCCGCCTCCGTTGTTCAGATAATTCGGCCTGTACCGGTCATCATCCCTGGCAGAATACACAAAGCTTATCCCCATCGCAAATGTGCCGAACATAAAGCCGAATAAATAGCCGGCGGAATGGAATCCCGAAACAAAGCTGACAATTGCCGCAGCAAGCAGAACCAGCAGAATAGACAAGAAAACTTTACCCATCCTTCGCCCTCCTTTTCCTTAATATACCATATCATATTTTCTAAAAAACTTCCTGTTTAAAGTGCCTTTAAGTGGCCGGATTCATTATAGTACTCTACAAGCCACCCTTTTTCATTAAATTTAAGGCTGCAGATGCAGGCATTTTCAAGCTTCGTTCTGCCAGAACCGATCACGCCTGATGAAAGCAGTGACAGCAGGGCATTTATGGATGCTCCGTGCGAAACAAGGATCACTCTTTTCCCGCTATAGAGCATGCTGATTTTATCAAGCCCTTCACTGAGCCGTGTATGATGGTCCTCTTTGCTTTCCATCTCTGGATAATCCCTATCGGGAAAAAGAGCGTGCCTCTCCACAGCTGTTAGACCTTCAGCTTGCCAAAACTTTTTTCAATGAATTCCTCCATTAACACCAAAGGCTTCTGGATATTTTGGTTAATGATTTCTGCAGTCTGTCTGGCTCTTTGCAGGGGGCTTGAAATGATAATATCCCAATTTTCATTAGCAAGGTGATCCCTGCACGCTGCTGCCTGGCGGACACCCATCTCATTTAACTCAATATCTGTTCTTCCCTGGATCCTGCCTTCAGCATTCCAGTCAGTCTGGCCATGGCGTACAAGGCAGATTTCAGTCATGTTCACTGCCTCCTGCTATTGGACTCTTATAATGCGAGAGTCTCTTCCCCATAATGACGTAGGCAGTTCCTGTTTGGTCAGGAAAAAAGGATTCTTTTATTGCTATCCACCCAAGTGACCTATACAATTGCAGGGCAGCAATGTTATCCCTTTGTGTTGTGAGAATTGCAGTCTTATTTGATACTTCCCCTAAAAGTCTTTGTTCAAGAAGGCGGCCGATCCCCTGCTTTCTGCTTTCAGGATGGACGGCCAGCTCCACCACTTCAAAGCAATCCTCCAGCCAAGTCAGCGCCTCTTCTTCAGAAAGCTCCTTTTCAATCAAACCTCTATAATATTGACCCTTTTGTGAGTAATAGCCATAAACGAAACCTGCCAGTCTGGCATCACCCTCATACGCCATTTCTCCCTGGAAGCCATCATAGCTGCCATGTCGCATCAGTCTTTCCAGAAAAGATTGATCTTCTTTATTCCAGACCAGATTATACAGGCTTGCAGCTTCGACCAGGCATCCTTCTTTCGTTTCCATTTTCTTCAGATGTATTTTGTCTTTATTCATATTCATGCCTCAACCTCCATTATTCAGGCAGTCAATCCTGCTCTAATTATGCGGAAAATATTCCATCGGCGCATTGCAATGCTTATATCCATTCCTTTTATAAAATTCGACCCCTTCCTCACTCGGCCAGACGATGATAAATTCATAATGGTTCTCTTCAATCCATGTATTGATGGCCGTGATCAGCCTGCTTCCGACTCCTTTTCCGCGATATTCCGGCATAGTATAGACATTGGTCATATAGGCGAAGGGATAGGTAATCCGGCCGGGCCTTGGAACTTTTTGTATTCTTTCTATGTACATATGTGATACAACTTTCCCATGATCTTCCGCGATCCAGATATACCAAATGTCTCCCTCAATAGCTTCCTCCAGAAAGAATCTGCATTCTTTCTCGAATTCCGGATAATCTTTTTCTGAAAAAGTGCCCTCCTCATAATCTTCATCTGAAAAAGTGCCCTCCTCATAATCTTCAAACGTGAAGTCCCATCTCATTCTAATCAGCTGATCTATATCCTTTCTTTCTGCGAGCCTTATTTGCATTTTACAGCCTCCATATTTTCATTAAGTAATTCTTCTGCAGCCTGCCATGGTTTTCCTTTATTTTAAAAAACTGCAGTGAATATTGGCAATTTTATGCTAAAATAAATTCCATTCAAATGATACTTATATAGAAAGGCGGTAAATGATGATTCAATTTTTCACCTATAACTGGCAGGTCAGGGATGAGTGGTTTCAATGGTGTGAACAGCTGAAAGAGGATGAACTGCTTAAGAAGCGGACGGGAGGAGCGGGGAGCATACTTCATACACTGCTTCACATAGCCGACGTTGAATACAGCTGGATCCGTGCTATCCAAGGTCTGGGCGATACCATCGTTGATTTTGAAGAATATCGCAGTCTGACTGAGGCCAGGCAGCTCTCCGACTCTTTCCGGAAGGATATCAGGAGCTATTTTGCCGAAGGTCTGATTGCTGCACCTGATTTTACTGTTTCTGTCCCATGGGATGATGAGGATTTTAGCAAAAACGAAATTCTTCATCATATTATTGCACATGAAATCCATCATATTGGACAGCTATCTGTTTGGGCACGGGAATTGGGACTAGCACCGGTCAGTGCGAACTTTTTAGGCAGAGACTTGTAAAATACCAGCTTAAAAGGCTGAAGCAGCAAAATAACCCTGTCTGTCTTTCTCTGAATTTTTAAAAGAAGATTGATCCTTTTTCACCGGCCCGCTTTTGGCCGAAAGTAAAAAAAAAACGCCCCTGCAGGCGTTGATTATTTTCGGCTGGCTTGCTCTTCATTTCCATTGATCATATTTCTGACATCCTCAACCATACTGTTGAAGGTTTCATTTACTGTATTTAAAAGA
This sequence comes from Bacillus sp. MMSF_3328, assembly GCF_030733525.1. Classification (NCBI taxonomy): domain Bacteria; kingdom Bacillati; phylum Bacillota; class Bacilli; order Caryophanales; family Bacillaceae; genus Bacillus; species Bacillus sp. MMSF_3328. The sequence continues at coordinate 270,501 of NZ_JASHIV010000002.1, forward strand.
GTATCTTGCCCTCTTTCTACTGGCACGCCTGCTTGTTTCTCTTCCTTTTGCATAGATATCACCTCCCAGCCATAGAATGTGCCAAAAAAAGCAACATAATGCATGGGAAAATCAAAAATGCAAACTCTCTTCATCGAAAATGAAAAAGCGGGTGCCCGCATCTCCTGTCATCTTTCTATGATTCTCTGCTGGACATCCCCGCCCGGCTGACGTATACTAGCCATATTTATGCAAGAAATAGCAGATTGCTGGAAAGAAAGGTTTGAGATCATGCTTCAAAACCCAACAGGAAGAGAAAGGCTTGCCCTTGCTTTTCTCCTTAGTTCATTAGGAATTTTAGGGCCATTTAACATCGATATGTACTTGCCAAGCTTTCCCGATATCGGCAGAGACCTTGATGCCTCTGCGTCCCTTGTACAGCTCAGCTTGACCGCCTGTCTGATGGGGCTCGCTGCCGGTCAGATGATTGTCGGGCCGATCAGTGATGCACAAGGCAGGAGAACACCGCTTCTGATTGGGATTTCCCTTTTTAGCATCGCTTCATTATTTTGTGCGCTTGCACCAAATATCACTACGTTTATAGCTGCCCGTTTCTTTCAGGGGCTAACCGCTTCAGCCGGGATTGTCCTGTCGCGTGCAGTTGTGAGGGATGTATTCAGCGGTACAGAGCTGACGAAGTTTTTCTCACTATTAATGGTGATAAATGCTACCGCTCCGATGATTGCCCCTATGACCGGCGGCGCGCTCCTTTTACTGCCATTCGCCAGCTGGCACACCATTTTTTACTTTTTATGTGCGCTTGGACTTGCCATCGTTACACTCATTTCCATACGCCTGCCTGAGACGCTTCCTGCTGAAAAGCGCATTCCCAGCAGTCTGGGAGGCACAGTCAAGGCAATGGGCGGCCTATTTAAGGATCGCTCATTCATCGGCTATGCCCTGATTGTCGGTTTTGTACACGGAGGAAGCTTTGCTTATGTATCCGGAACACCATTTGTTTACCAGGGAATCTATGGCGTCTCTCCTCAGGTGTTCAGCATCCTGTTCGGTATCAATGGGATTGCCATCATCACCGGGAGCTTTCTGATCGGCCGCCTTGCCGGCATTGTACAGGAAAGGACCCTGCTTCGGACAGCCGTCTGCATCGCTGTGAGCGTGACTGCATTATTGCTGACTATGACCATCATTAAAGGGCCGCTGTTTATGCTGGTCATCCCGATATTCATCTATATGACGTCCATGGGGATGATCCTTACCAGCTCCTTTACGCTCGCCTTGAAAAATCAGGGGCACCGCGCCGGAAGTGCGAGTGCCGTTATCGGCATGATGCCGCTCCTCCTGGGCAGCATTGTCTCCCCTCTTGTCGGGATCAATGAAGCATCAGCCGTACCTATGGGAAGCATCTTATTTACCACTTCCTTCATCGGCTTCGTCCTTTTCTTTACATTGACGAAAGAAAAACAGTCTAATTTCAAGATTAATCCGGAGGGGTGAATCCCCTCCTTTTTTATAAATAATGCCCCGCCGCCAGAACTGCGAAGAAGATGGACATGATGGTAGCTGCAAGCCAGTCATGGTAATAAGCTTTGCTATCCCGATCGGTCATCCATAGTTCTAATCCCCGATTAAAGTTGAGTAATACGAAAAACCCGATGATGGGAGCGATTCTTACAAAAAGCGGAAAATTACCTTCAACTAGTACGAAAAAATGGAGATATAGAAAAATCACAAAAATTCCCGCTTCAGCCAGCTGGAAACCCTTTTTCCTTTCTTTAGATAAAATACCCTTAGATTTGATGGGGATGTTAAGATTCTTTTTAAAATAAATTTTGCTGATGAGGAGATTTACGATAAGGAATATTGCCAAAATAAAGATATTAATTATTTCCGGGCTCCCTTCTAAGGAAAGTCTCTTCGAATGATTATAATTATGAAATAAAAAAGCTAAAGTTGCAGATGTCCCTTTTAGTTTTACTGAGGGAAACCGCGAAATCTGAATTTTGCATAAGGATTCTACAAGAATTATCACTTTTTCTACCCAAAAAAGTAAGGATTCTACATAAAAATGTAAGGATTCCACATAAATTTGCAGTTATTATACCTTAAATACATACTTTCCCAAAAACACACCTCTTAGAATGCCAAATACCTGTCTATGCTGTACGCATGAATATATTCATGATTCACAGCAGATGACTATGTTAAAAGATTTTTCTGAAGGGTGATGTAAATGGACTTGAATTGGATATGGAAATCGATATTGATTGTATTGGCAGGCACCCTGCTGCTCAGGATCGCCGGCAGAAAATCAATATCCCAAATGACACTTGCCCAGACTGTAATCATGATTGGTATAGGTTCTTTATTGATACAGCCTCTCGCCGGAAAAAACATTTGGACAACAATTACTGTTGGAGCAATTCTGGTAGTAACCCTGGTTGTCATGGAGCTTTTACAGGTGAAGTTTGATAAAATTGAAAAATTCATTACTGGAAGAGCAAAAGTACTGATCAACAATGGAAATCTTGATGAGAAAGGCCTGAAAAAGGTAAGGCTGACGGTTGACCAGCTGGAGATGAAGCTTAGGCAGAACAATGTGTCCAGCCTGAATGATGTCAAATGGGCAACATTGGAGCCAAACGGGCAAATTGGATTCGAGCTGAAGGAAGATGCCAAGCCGGCTTTGAAAAAGGATCTCCAAATGCTTCAGCAGCAGATGAACCAAATGATCATGCTCCTGAAGGGAAGTACAGTCCCTATGCCTCCGAATGACTCATCTAAGCAGGATCTATTTGCCGAAGTGGCGAGAAAATCCCATACCACAGAGCCGCCAGAGCAGCTCCAGTAGATGGCGGCAAGAAATAGGCTTTTAGTTGTTCTTTCAACTGTTTTTGGGGTCTTTTTTGCGGCGTTATGTATTTTTTATCTTTTCAAAGACGATTCCTCCCGCTGGCAGGTAGCTCTTGGAGGAATCATCGTAAGCGCACTTCCCTTATTACTGATCTTATTAAAAAAAACGTTCCCGACTTCCCTGGTCTTCGGCTACTTTTTGTTCGTATTCTGCTCCATCTATCTGGGGTCGATTGCAAGCTTCTATCGCAAATATGCCTGGTGGGATAGCACGCTTCACCTTTATAAAGGAATCTTTGCCGGCATAGCTGCCGTCTTTGTTTTTAAGATATTATCCGGTGGAAAGGGAAATTCCCGCTCAATTTTATTCCTTTTCAGCTTTTCTTTGTCTGCTGCGGCCAGCATCCTCTGGGAAATTTATGAGTTTGCCGGCGACCAGCTTGTTACTGAAACGATGCAGCGCGGCGGCAATAAGGATACCATGATAGATCTCATTGCCGGTACTTCAGGTGCATTACTAGCAGGCATATACAATATCTTTAGGTTCAGGAAACTATAACGGCCGGCTCCTCAAAGGAACCGGCCTTATTTTCAGCTTTTTAAAATATCTTCGATTCTGTTAAGCTCTTCAGCAGTAAACTCCAAATTATCCAGTGCAGCTACATTTTCTTCAATCTGGGAGACCCTGCTTGCACCGATCAGGGCAGATGTCACCCTGCCTCCGCGAAGGACCCATGCCAGAGACATTTGTGCAAGGCTTTGCCCGCGTTCAGAGGCGAGTTCATGCAGCTTTCTGACTTTTTCGATTGTCTGCTCTGTCACCTGGTCCCCTTGAAGCGCACCGGTCTTGCTGGCAGCCCTGCTGTCAGCCGGGATGCCGTCAATATACTTATTGGTCAGCAGTCCTTGTGCAAGCGGACAGAAGGCAATTGACCCTGCACCATTCTTATCCAGAACATCCTGCAGGCCATCCTCGATCCAGCGGTTCAGCATTGAATAGCTTGGCTGGTGGATAACGAGCGGCGTCCCAAGTCTGTTAAGAATTTTCACTGCTTCTTCAGTCTGCTCTGCCGAATAACTGCTGATGCCGACATATAAGGCTTTCCCTTGTCTGACAATAGAGTCCAAAGCCCCCATTGTTTCCTCTAACGGTGTGTCCGGGTCAGGACGGTGTGAGTAGAAAATGTCCACATAATCAAGCCCCATCCGCTTCAAGCTTTGGTCCAGACTTGAAATGAGGTACTTCCTGCTTCCCCACTCCCCATAGGGACCGGGCCACATATAATAGCCTGCCTTCGTTGAAATGATCATTTCATCCCTGTAAGGAGCAAAATCCGACTTCATCATCCGGCCGAACATCTCCTCAGCCGAGCCTGCCGGAGGGCCGTAGTTATTGGCCAGATCGAAATGAGTAATGCCAAGGTCAAATGCCTTCCTGAGCATCTCCCTTCCATTTTCGTATGTATCAGTTCCCCCAAAATTATGCCATAAGCCCAGGGAGATGGCCGGGAGCCGGAGGCCTGAGCGACCGCTTCGATTGTATTTCATCGTCTCATAGCGTTTTTCTCCTGCAAGGTATACCATCGATCTTCCTCCTTCAAGTATTGCGTTCTTTTCTATATTAAACGCTTTCACGGCGCTGTACAAAGAAACTGCCCAAAGCATGATATCTTCTTAAATGAAAATAAAGATTAGCCGGGAACTAATCTTTATCTTAAGTCCATTACTTTATCTTTTGCCTTCTGGCTCTGCAGAAAGTGGTACAGTGCTCCAATCAGATTAGAGTCGTTTCCGAACTTGCACACCTCGGCTTTTACATCAAGAGAATGGATATCCGATTTCATGCTTGATAGCACCCGATTGATTCTATCGCAAAAATCATGCCGGGCCGAAATCGCACCGCCGATCAGGATTTTTTCCGGGTCAATGATATAATGCAGATTCAGAATCCCGACAGCCAGGCGTTTGTAGAAGCGGTCTATTTCTTCCTGAATCTCTTTATCTCCATTCTCTGCCATCTCAAACACTTTACGGCCGTCCAGTGTTTCTGGATCCAAACCTTTTTTGGCTGCTGCAATATTGACCAGTGCCCCAGTGGCACCAAGATCGCTCCAGCTTCTTCCTAAAGGACCCTCTAAATAATCCTCCATGATCATATAGCCGAACTCTCCGCCATGGAAGCTCGCTCCATGCCTGACTTTTTTGTCCAGGACAATGGCCCCGCCTATTCCTGTCCCGATGACGATGCAGATATAATCCCGGACATCCTTTGCTGCACCGATCCAGCCCTCTGCAAGGCCGGCACAATTAGCGTCATTTTCCAGTTCTGCGGGAAGCCCTGTCCTTCTTTCCACCAGCTCCCTGATGTTGGGGCCATGAACATAAGGGACGGCGCTCGCGCCATGGATCGTTCCGCTTGCCACATCGACTGCCCCAGGCATGCTCATCGCAATTCCTTCAACAGGGCTGATGAACCGGAGGTCCTCGACAGCGTTTCCGATTGCTTCAATAAATGCTTCAATACCTTCCTTTGGAGTCGGGATTGATGACTTTTTTATAATGCTGCCCGCTTCATCCATCAAAGCATATTTTATGGATGAGCCCCCTACATCAAATGCTGCATAATTTCGCATGCTCCTACCCCCATATATCCTTTCGCCAAAGGATCATTTTCCTTCTTTTACAGATGTGTTCCGCAGGATTCCCTGATGATCAGCTCAGAGTCGATCAGGGCAGGCCGCGGCTGGGATTTGCCGTTGATGAGATCGTTCAGCATATAAGCTGACAGTTTCCCAAATTTCTCTTTATCCTGTTTTACAGTCGACAGCTTGGGATCGCTGTAGCGGCAGGCAGCAATATCATCGCAGCCAATCACCCTTATATCGTGAGGGACGGAAAGCCCGGCTTCCTTAATGGCCCTTAATGCTCCAAGCGCCATTAAATCTGAGGCCGCAAAGACAGCCTCTGGCTTCCTTTTCCCCTCAAGGATCCTTTTCATGCAATCATAGCCGCTGTCTTCATGATAATCACCATATTGAATCCAGTCGTCCCTGATTTCCAGGCCGAACTGGTTCATGGCCTCAAGGAATCCCTTCTTCCGCAAGTTGGAAATGACAGATCCCTTCATTCCTCCTATAAAACCAACATCCCTGACTGAATTCAGGTAAAGATGTTCAATGACCTTTCGGGAAAGATTCACGTTATCTGTCATGACAAAGGCTGATTTCGGACCTGACAGTTCAATGTCGATCCCGATGCATGGAAAGTCAGCCTTAGCTAGCTCATGTACTGCTTCCTCTACTTCTTCCCCGGCAATGACGAGGCAGCCGTCCACATTGAAGTGTCTGCATCTTGCCATATAGCTTCCATTGTCCTGCCGGAAATTTTCATTGGAGAACATGAGGATATCATAGCCGAGCATGCCGATATTCTTTTTAAAAGAAGAAATGACTTCATTGAAATATGGGTGGGTCATGTCAACATTGATTTTGCCGGCATAAATCAGGCCAATCAGATTGGATTTTTTCGTGGCGAGCGACCGCGCTGAGAAATTTGGTTCATAATCCATCTCAAGAATGACATCCATTACCTTTTTCTTCGTTCTTTCGCTGATGCCTCCGTAATTATTGATGACCTTTGATACGGTAGCGGCAGAGACACCTGCAATTTCCGCAATATTCTTTATCGTTAGGCTCATGAGAATCCCTTCTGCTTCCAAATTATGTTCTTTGTTACTAGATTACTAGCTGTTCCCTTTCCTTTCAATCTCCAGAATCAGAAAGGTCCGATTATTTTACAGACCCTTCTGTAATGCTGGAAATGAAAAGCTTGTTAAACATCAGGAATATGACCAAAAGAGGTACGGTAGCCCAGAAAACACCTGACATGATCATCCCAAAATCAATATTATGGGTGTTGCTGAGATTGGCCAAAGCCACCTGAATTGTATACATTTCTGGGTCCCTCAGCACAGTAAATTGCCACAGGAACTCTCCCCATACAGCCGTAAACACGATGATCCCCAGCGTGGCGAAGGCAGGCAGAATGATGGGCAGGACAATGCTGCGGTAGATCCTAAAGTTAGAGCACCCATCCAGCTTGGCCGCTTCTATCAATTCATCCGGCACAGCTTCGTTCACATATTGCCTCATCAGGAAGATTCCCAGAGGATTCAGGAAGAACAGGAGCATCACCCCGGGAAGTGTATCCAGAAGACCAGCTTTGGAAATCAGGAAATACTGGGGGATGAGGCCGAGCTGCGGCGGAATAATCATGGTTACCAGGATTGAGATGAATAGAATATTTTTCCCGGGAAACTTGAACTTTGCAAATGCGAAACCGGCCAGTGAACTGATCGCCAGTACCACAAGCGTAACAACCACACAGATGATAAAGGAATTCCACATTGCGTTGAAAAAATCAATATTGCTCAGTACTTTCTTGAAATTGTCCACAAGCAGATTCCCAGGTGTCAGTGTCGGAGGAATCGTGTTGTATGCTGAGCTTGGACTCGTCGCCATTACAAACATCCAGTAAAAAGGGAAAAGGGAGACTAAAGAAGCAATACTCAGAAACAAGTAGATCGGCAGATTCCCTTTTCCTGGTTTCTTTTTGGCAGTGTTCATGCTCATTTCGCAGCCCTCCTTTTGCCCCGCCCATATCCGGATGTCAGCATCGTATTGATGGTTGCGAAAGCAGCGATGATGACAAGCAGAATGATGGCTGTTGCAGATGCTGTACCAAATGATTGAAGTTTGAACGCATCACGGTACAAATACATAACAATCGTCATTGCTTCATCCCTTGAAAATGCTCCGGCCCCAAGGAATACAGTAGGCTCTGAGAACAGCTGGAGCGCACCGACTGTTGAGAAGAAAACGGTCAGGAGAATAAACGGCTTCAGCAGCGGAAGTGTAATGTAAAAAAGCTGCTGCGTTTTGCTTGCTCCATCGATTGTTGCCGCTTCGTACAAGTCGTTCGGAATACTCTGGATCCCAGCCAGGAAAATGATCGTATTATAGCCGACCCATCTCCAGAAAACCATAATGGAGATGGCGATTTTTGTCCCCCATTCGGAAGCTCCCCAGTTGACCGGATCAAAGCCGAAAAGGCCCAATACATAGTTGGCCAGCGACGTTTCATGGTTGCTGAACAGGACGCTGAAGATCAAGGCCACTGCTACCATGGAGGTGATATAAGGCATAAAGATCGTAACCCGGAAGAAATTTTTAAACCGGATGAACGTAAGATTGAGCAGAAAGGCCAGAATGATACCGATAATCAGCTGTGGTGCTGTTCCTAAAAGCCCCATCACAATTGTATTGTAAACCGATTTCCAGAAGAGCGGATCTTCCAGTACAATTTTGAAGTTATTCAGACCGGCAAACGTCATTGGGCTTAGTCCGTTCCATTTCTGAAAAGCCAGGTATAAGCTGAATAGGGCCGGATAAAGGCCAATGATGGCAAAAATGATAAAAAAAGGTGCAATATATAAATAGCCGGATATCATATCTTTCTTTGATTCAGACAGACGCTTTTTCGTTCCAGTCATCTGGCCTGTACCCGTCTTGCTTTCTTTGGCAGCTGTTTGCATGTTTCCGCCTCTTTTCTATGCATAAATCAGGAAATGGCTCAAATAAGCCATTTCCCCTTTCATTCTTTATCTTCCTAGTAAGTCTTTTGCCCGTTTGATGGCAGCTTTCCATTCTTTTTCAGGATCTTTGCCGTTTTGAACATTCTTCAGGGCATTTACAACCTCCTGGTGAACCGGGAAGTACTTCTCGCCTTTAAAGACAGCGCCTTCGATATCCTGGGCAGCATTTGCAAATACAGTCGAAGTTACCTGTCCGCCAAAGAATTCATCTTCATTTGATTTGAAAGCATCCATATCATAGACAGCTGGTGCAGAAGGGAACAGTCCCTTGCTCTGGAAGGATTCAAGCTGCTGTTCAGGTGCAACAAGCCACTCGATAAAGTCATATGCTGCCTGTGCATTTTTTGTTTCCTTCGGTACAGCTATATAAGAACCGCCCCAGTTTGCAGCGAACTCCTTCGGCAGTGTGGCAACTCTCCACTTGCCTACTGCATCCGGCGCATTGCCTTCCATCCAGCCCTTCAGCCAGCCAGCTCCAAGCTCTGCTGCAAATTCGCCTTTATTGACAGCATTGGACCATTCAGGAGACCACATGTCATACTTTCCAACGATGCCCAATTCATTGAGCTTAACGGCATAATCGTACGCTTCCTTAACGGCATTACCGTCTTCTTCAAGCAGAAGCTCTCCATCAGGATTCAGATAAGTACTTTCTGCTGCATCCAAATAGGCACGGTACGCCATCTCGATGCTATCGACGAATGGTTTGCCGGTCTTTTCCTTCAACTGAATGCCAGCTTCCTGGAAAGCCTCCGGCGAATTGATGAGTGACTCCACCTCGGCAGGCTCTGTCGGAAGACCGGCTTCCTCGAATAGATCTACACGATAATACAAAGCCTTCGGCCCGATATCGGTCGGCATACCGAACAGGAAGTCTCCATCCGCATTTTCTCCGCCCTTCCATTTCCAATCCAGATATTGATCTTGTACATCCTTGGCACCTAAATCGTATAAGTTCTCGAAACGGTCCTGGGCAACTTTAAAGCGGTCGAACTGGTCAATTTCCAGCATGGCAATATCCGGCGCCCCGCTGCCGGCTGATAATGCAGTAAATAAGGCATCATGGTGATCTGCGGTCTCTGATGATTTCACTTTGATTTTGACATTCGGATTTTGTTCTGTATATTTCTTTGCAAGCTCCTCATAATTGGTAGCTCCGAAGGTCCAGAAGCTCAGGGTTACGTCGCCGCCTCCATCGGATCCTCCGGATGAAGTTTCCTCGCCGCTGCAAGCTGCAAGCGATAACGCAAGAACAGATGATGCTCCGAATGCCGCTATTTTTTTTAGGCTATTCCATTTCAAGTGAATCTCCCCCATTATTAGTAAGTAAATTTGAACCATCCCTTTGAGAACCTGCCCAATCCTGCCTTCAGCCACCCCCTCCAATAGAATCCCAGGACCTGTCTAAAATTTAATAAGTATGGAAACCGGTTTCCGTAATGGGTGGAAACCGCTTTCATTTGTTATTATAAGAGCCTGTTTTTCAGAAATCAACTATATTTTTGAAAATTTAGTCAATATTTTTTCTTGAAATTAGACTAATATAATAATACTCTCTTTAAAATCAGTTAATCAACGCTGTTATTAAACTAATTTCCAGGGTTTTTCTTCCTCACAGAAACCGATTTCCAAAATAAAAGAGAGCATTACGCTCCCTTTTTTCTTTATAAGCCTATAACGTTTCTCCATTGCTTTTTATTACTTCGCTATACCAATAAAAACTCTTCTTCTTTGTTCTTTTAAGGTCATGCTCGCCTTCTTCATGCTGATTAACATATACAAAGCCATATCTCTTCTGAAATCCATTAAGCCAGCTCAGCAGGTCGGTAAAGGACCAGACACAATAGCCAAGCAGCTCCACTCCATCGGAAATAGCTTCTTGCATGGACTGGATATGAGCACGGATAAAAGCAATTCTGTAATCATCATTCACCTTTCCATCTTCTTCTAGCTTATCGAACTCACCCAGCCCATTTTCACTGATCAGTACTGGTAGCTGGTATCTGCTTGTGATCCGGCGGAGTGCCACACGCAGGCCTTGCGGGTCGATTGTCCAGTCCCAGTTCGTTTTTTCCAGGGATGGGTTGTCAGCTGTTCTGTATAGTCCAGGCACACCTGAGGCCTTAGTGGTCCCTTTTTTGCCTGTGGTATTCATTTCACCTTCAGACACTCCCCCATCAAGCGGATTGGCTTCAAAGGTAGCGGTTTGATAATAATTGAGTCCCATAAAGTCCGGCTTCCCTTCTTGCAGGAGCTCCAGATCCCCTGCTTCCAGCGATGGTGCCAGCCCTTCCTTCTCTAAGTAATCCCACGCAGCTTTCGGATACTTCCCCCATGCGTAGACATCCATCCACCAGTGGCTGTTCAGCTCTTCTGCATTTTCGCTGGCAATGATGTCCTTTGGTTCAGGAGAGCGGGGGTACGAAGGCGTGTAGGCAAAACTTGGCCCGATTTTCCCTTCCGGTACATATGAGCGGAATGCTTTTATCACACTGGCATTTGCAAGATTGGCATGATGATTCACCTGGTAAAAAAGCTTGTCATCCTTTACCCCGGGCGGGTGCATGCTATTCCGGTAGCCGAACATGGTAAAGATATTCTGCTCATTCAGGCTGACCCAGTATTTGACCCGATCGCCGAAACGCTTAAACAGTTCTGTACTGTATGCTGTGAAGTCTCCAATGATCTGCCGGGATTCCCAGCCGCCGTATTCTTCCTGCAGTGCCTGCGGCAAATCCCAGTGATATAGAGTCACGATAGGTTCAATATCATGTTTGATCAGTTCATTGATCAGTGAATCATAAAACTCGATGCCCTTTTCATTCACTTTTCCTTTTCCTTCAGGAAAGATTCTCGCCCAGGCAACCGAAAAACGGTATGCCTTCAAGCCCATTTCAGCCATCAGCTGCACATCTTCTTTATAGCGGCGGTAATGGCCTACAGCTGTATCGCCTGTGGTCCCTTTAAATGTCTTTCCAGGGATCCGGACAAATTGATCCCAATTGGAGAGACCTTTGCCCTCTTCATTCCAGGCCCCTTCTACCTGATAGGCCGCAGAAGCGGCCCCCCAAAGGAAGTTCTGGGGAAAGGCCTTCAATTCTTTATGTATCATATTCACTGCCCCTTTCTTCATATTGAAACCGGTTTCCTAAAACAGTATAACAAATTCTGATAAAACAATATATTCAGAATTATACTTTTCTACACTTTTTCACAAAAAAAAAAACCGCACAGGGCGGTTATCAAATGGTCGTGCTATGTAAAACATCTGTTTCTCTTCCTGAATACTCCCTTTTCAATAAACCGTAAACTATATGATCTACATAATGATCATAGAGCCATTCTGCTTCTCGTATTAAGCCTTCTTCCGCGAAACCGAACCGCACCGGTAAAGCCCGGCTTTTCATATTGCCGGAAGCAGCCCTTACTTCTATCCTGTTTAGACCTGCTTTTTCGAACCCATAGTCTACCAGGGCTGAAAATGCCTTGCTCATGATTCCTTTTCCCTGGTACTTCTCGCCAAGCCAGTAGCCGATTACGCCGATTTTGTGAAGCGTGCTGATTTCATTAAATCCTATCGTGCCGGCTATTTTCCCCTTGTAAATGATGGCCGCAGCCTGGGGATGCCCTCTATTCTTCTCAAACGCATTAAGAGAAGATTGAATAAAGCTGGCTGAATCTTCTGCTGTCCTGGTATAGTCCAGCCAGCCCAGCCACTGCTTTAAATATTCCTTTGACTCGATGGTTAAAATGAATAGCTCTTCTGCATCCTCAGGCTTATAAAGCCTAAGTGAGATCTCTTCATCCAAATCCAAATTAAACATGAATACTCCCCCTTTAAGTTTTCACTATTTTACCATAATTTCCACTACTAAATATATCTTCTAATCAAAAAGGCTGACCATAAAAATGGCCAGCCTTTGTCAAATATCATTATTTTACTTTGCTCCTATACCATTCTGCAGCAGCTTCCGCTTCCTGTGATGTCAGCTGATGGCCATAATTCTCCCAGTGCAGCTCAACATCTGCATTGGCATCCTCCAGAAGAGATGTCAGTTCTTCTGATTCTGAAGACGGGCAGATCGGATCGTTTTTGCCGGCGGCGATGAAGACGGAGGTACCGGTCAGGTCAGGCAGCTCTACACCCCTTCTCGGCACCATCGGATGATGAAGGATTGCCCCCTTTAAGGCATCTTTATAGTGGAATAACAAACTGGCAGCTATATTGGCACCATTAGAATAGCCGACGGCGAAGATATTGCTGCGGTCAAACTCATATTTGGCAGCTGCCTCATCCAGGAATTCATTCAGCTCGCTTGTGCGGAAAACAAGATCTTCTTCATCAAATACACCTTCCGATAATCTCCGGAAAAAGCGCGGCATCCCATTTTCCAGCACATTTCCCCTTACGCTCAGCACAGAGGCTTCTTCATCTATAATGACAGACAGCGGAATCAGGTCCCTCTCATTTCCCCCCGTCCCGTGTAAGAGCAGGAGAGTCGGTTTATCCGGATTTGCACCCTTTCGAAAAATATGTTCCATCCCTATCACCTTCCAAAATGATTAATTGTATTGATCCTTCTCTGATTTCCCCTATTTTTAGGGTATTTAACCTTCTGATTTTTATCTTTAATTCGAGATAATTTTAAGATGCTTCTCCCATAATGTCAACAGATGCGTATTCTCTCTATATTTCATTTGTAAAAATCCTCCACTCTGATGCCTGGCACCATGTTATAATTTCCTATAGACAAGCTTAAAGGAAGTGTGCGTTTTGGCTGCTCAATCAACCGAACCTAAGAATTCATACAAAGACCTTTCCTCTGATTGCGAAAGCTGCTTCGGCCTCTGCTGCGTGGCTCTCCCGTTTGCAAAGTCTGCAGATTTTGCCATAGATAAAAGCAGCGGTGCTCCCTGCCCGAATCTGCAGGATGACTACCGGTGCAGGACCCATGAAGCACTAAGAGAGAAAGGATTTAAAGGCTGCACTGTATACGAGTGTTTTGGAGCCGGGCAGAAGGTCTCGCAGATCACTTACGCAGGCAAAGACTGGCGGAAAAACCCTGAGATGGCAACCGAGATGTTCGAGGTATTCCCTGTCATGCAGCAGCTCCATGAAATGCTTCTGTATCTGACAGAGGCACTTAGCCTGAAAGAAACACTTCCCCTAAAAGATGAACTTCAGTCTGCCTTGGACAGCATTAAGCTGCTGACATTGCTGGAGGCTAAGTCCATTATAAACCTCGATGTTCATGCACACAGAAGTATGGTCAGTGAATTGCTGAACAAAAGCAGTGAACTATACAGGAAAAATGTCCCTTACAATAGGTCCCCTAAGGTAATGTCCAAATTGAAAAGAAGCAGTGATTTTATAGGTGCCTCTTTGAAAGGGGAAGATCTCAGAGGAGCCAGCCTGCGAGGGGCACTATTGATTGCAGTAAATCTGCAGAATGCCGATTTGCGCAAATGCGATTTGCTTGGCGCAGATTTAAGGGATGCCAATATTTGCGGAGCAGACCTGAGAGGATGCCTTTTTTTGACGCAGGCACAAGTGAATGCTTCTATGGGAAACCTTTCGACTAAACTGCCACCCCCCCTTAAGATACCTGCCCATTGGAGCAGGTAATTTTTTGCACAAGATGCAAAGTATAAAATTTTTGATTCAGTTTACATAATAATTTTATTGAAAACAAACTAAGGGAGATTCAGTTTTGTGAATTTCCCTATTGCCTGTATTCTGCATTATATGAATTCTCACCTGAATGGACAGACAGCAGTGTATCGGCATAGCCTACAAGACGATTGACAATTTCATCACAAACAGCGTACACAAATTTATGCCTGCCTGCTATGTAAAGTGCCGGATCATCCCAAATAATCGTCGTATTGATGTTAAAATGCTTTGTATCGTATATATTATAATGGATGATTGCCTTCCCTGCTGCTCCGCCCGTCTGCGGATCCTGGTATCCCGGCAGGAACACATACCACTCCTCAGCAGTAGGGGACCGGAAATTTTTAGTGAATGATAGTCCTGCTATTGCGCTGCTGACTTCTTTCTTAGTCTCTTCATCCATTGCCTCGATTAGATTATTGCTCAACCAGTCTTCCTTCCTTCTATAACCAAATAATTATTTGTGATGGCTGTGTGCCTTGCGGATGCATGAACGGCAAAACCCCATTTCATCTTCATATGGAAACCAGGACTCACAGTTCAAGCATCTTTTATACAGCACCCGGTCAATCAGCAGATCATAGCCGTAATAAGTTTTCAGCTTTTCAATCCTCATGATTCAGCCTCCCTGCTCAGCATATGGGCAATATATGCAGGGAGGCTGGGCGATGCAGCTTGGGCTTTTTAAATCTCGATGATGATCGGCAGGATCATCGGCTTCCGTTTCGTTTCGGAGAATAAATATTGCCCGACTGCTCTCTTGATTTTCTGCTTGGTTGAATTTCTTTGGTAGTAATTTTCCTGCCTCAGATCATTCAACGTGCTTTTGACAATACTGTTCACCTTCCGCAAGAGATCATCAGACTCTCGCGTATAGACAAAGCCCCGCGATATGGTATCAGGCCCTGAGACAATTTTCCTTTCCTTCTTGCTGAAGGTGAAGACGATGACAAGCATCCCATCCTCTGACAGCTGCTTCCTGTCGCGGAGGACAACCTCGCCGACATCTCCGACACCCATTCCGTCAATAAGGGTATTGCCTGATGGCACCTCCCTGGTCTGGCGGGCTGTGCCATCTTGAATATCCACGACATCCCCGTTTTTCACAATAAATGTATGCCCCTCTTCTACACCTGCAGACTCAGCCAGCAGCCTGTGGTGATGAAGCATCCGGTATTCTCCGTGTATAGGAATGAAATACTTAGGCTTCATCAGAGTGAGCATCAGCTTGAGATCCTCCTGGTAGCCGTGGCCAGAAACATGCATTCCGGTCGAACTGCCAGAGCCATATATGACATTTGCGCCAAGCATATAAAGATTGTCAATTATCTTGGTCACACCCCGTTCATTCCCGGGAATAGGACCCGCTGCAAGGATGACCGTATCGCCCGGCAGGACTTCGGCATCCCTGAAATTATTTGTCGACAGCCTTGCAAGAGCGGCCATCGGCTCCCCCTGGCTTCCTGTACACAAAATACAAACCTTTTCAGGAGGCAGCGAATCGATATCCGATCCCTGGATCAGCATACCTTCAGGAATAGTCAGATAGCCTCGTTCCATTGCGACGCCCACTACATTGATCATGCTCCTGCCTAGAAGAGCCAGTTTGCGCCCCGTTTTGAAGCAGGCATCTGCCACCTGCTGGACCCTGTTCACATTTGAAGCAAAGGTGGAAATGATGACCTTTCTCTCCGCCTTAACGAAAGCCTCCAGAATATGGTCACCAACAATTCTTTCAGACGGAGAAAAACCGGTCCGCTCCGCATTTGTACTTTCAGATAGAAGAGCCAGTACACCGCTTGTCCCTAATTCCGCCATCTTATGGATATCTGCATACTGCTCATTCATAGGGGTCAGGTCGAATTTAAAATCCCCTGTATGGACGATCAATCCTTCCGGTGTTTGAAATGCAATCCCGAGGCAGTCCGGTATGCTGTGGTTGACCTTGAAAAAGCTTGCCCTGATGCTGCCGAGTTCCAGAACAGTGTCAGAGTCAATCTGAATCAGTTCAGTATCAGCAAGAATCCCATGCTCAGTCAATTTCAGTTCAATCAGGCCCAGAGTAAACCTTGTTCCATAGACAGGGACATTCACCCTCTTAAGAAAGTAGCCGATGCCTCCAATATGATCTTCATGCCCATGTGTAATAATCAACCCTTTTATCTTGGATCTGTTTTCTTCAAGATAAGAAATATCAGGAATGATTAAATCTATGCCCATCAGGCTTTCATCAGGAAATTTCCCTCCGCAGTCGATGACTATGATATCATCACCGGATTGCAGGACATACATATTCTTGCCGATTTCATTTACGCCGCCAAGGGCGAAAATAGACACCGCACGATCCTTCATCCACAAATCCTCCTCTTCTGCTCCTAGCTTGGCTGATTCCAGACTCTCTCCAGATTCAAAGGGACATATACCTTATCCCCGTTAATCTGCTTATGTACGATTGGCTGCTGGAAATAATGGTCCAAAGAGTATTCCTTTCCCTGATGCCTTGCTGTTATATTCTGCCCCAGCAGTTTTTCCAATCGGGTCTCTGATTGATGCATCATGATGCGCCCCCTTGTCAAAACGTTTTACATCGTTAATATGACCTGAACATGCTGATATTATTTCCATATAGCTGTAAAAAACATATGCAGATAGAATTTGGACATACTGCATATATTGTATGGTCATTACACATAGTTTTTGAAAGTATCCCCTGTGTATTGGAACGCCTGCTTTTTGCTGTTATTATCCTGCCTTGGTTTCTATAAAAAAAGACTGCTCCAATTTAGGAGCAGTCCTCATTCATAATACTTACATTCCTTGTTTCATTTTGGTTATTCCGCCAAGTAAGCCAGCCGGCAATAAAACCTGCCAATATATTGGCAGACATGTAAATTAAGTATTCCCCCCATAAATCTTCGTTTTCTCTGAATTCAGCCATGCTGGAAAAAACGATGAAGCCGACCAATATCCCCCAGCCTATTGCCCATTTAAACAGAAAAAGTGCCATACCTCTGGCCGCTTCTTTTTTCTGCCATCTGAGCAGCCGCTGCTTTCTGGTTATATGACGCTCTTTATAGACCAGCCAGGCTAGAATGGCCATTATTATGCCTGCTGTCAGCCGAATTGTAAAAGCAGCTGTACCCTGGTCAGCAGTGAAGGCTAAGAAGATTTTATAGAAAGATACGGACAATGAAAACAGAATCAATATAATTTTAAAAAACATCATGTTCAACATCTCTCCGGAAGTGGATTTATTTGGCTGAGCAATATTAAGGAAAATTGTTTATAATGGCAATTGAATTCAATATCGGGAAGGTATCTCATGTTTTATCAAAAATTTCTTACAGCCATTGCAGTTTCTTTGATTTTTTCTCTATCTATATATCTGATAGGCTTTATAGTAATAGGCCCGGAACCCCTGCTTGATACTTTGCTGGGACTTTTTCTTACCATTATGTTTTCGCTTGCCGGCACCTTATTTTACGGTCTGCCTGTTTCCCTGCTTGCTTCTGCTCCAGCCGCTCTTTTTAAAGGGAATATTGCACTGCAGACTTTATTTTCAGTCTTCATTTATGGTGCTTTTACCTTTCTGGCCTTTTTGTTGGCCGAAGAGAATCTACTATTAAGGCGTTCAGTCATCACCTGTTCAATATTGTTTTTCCTGCTGGATATCCTGTTTGACACCAGTAAGCGGCGATGGATTTTCTCCGTTTGGTCACGGAAAAATAAGAGAGCTGCTGAAAAGTAAATCCCGATGCAGCATTCTTTTTATCCAGAATTTAAAAGGCAGCTCAAAGCCGCCTTTCCTTCCCCTCCGCCTCAATCACAATATTAATGTAGCTTCCTTCTCCGCTATCTGTATAATGGTCCATTCCCGAGACATCTATATCAGCTGTAAGTTCAATGAAACGCTCCTCATTTGGATCAAGATGTATGCTGAAAGGACCTGCCTTATTCATAAGTGAAGCAAAAGGTATTTCAGTGTCGGGAAAATCGCTAAACGATAGACTGAAATCAGCACCGCGGCTGCTATAGTTCTTTAACGGTACTGTACAGGTTCCATGTAAGTGTTTCCTTTCTCCCATTTCAAAAGAGCAAGTACTCAATTCTTTTTCATACTTTACTGCGTATATCCCGCTTGCTGCTGTTCTTTGATACATATCCGCCAGGAACGGCGGCACCAGGGAAGCAGCCAGAATAGCTGCCAGAATGGCACGGCCCTTAAACATATCCAATGACTTGGCCAGCAGATAAAAGCTTCCAAGGAGCAATATAAGGACTAAGATACCTGGCAAATGAATTCCGCTTTCCAAAGTGACAGGGATATTGAAAATGGTGAGTAAGCCCTCTCCGAGCGGATACTTATGAGGAAAGGGGAAATTCAAAACCATGACGGTACCCAGAAGGACGAGAGCCGCTGTAAACATTCTCTTATTATTTATCATACAAAACACCCCGCTGCGTTTATCATCTCATCTATATACGATTTAATAAGGATAATGTTTCAATTCGCCCTTCTGTTTTTTGCAGGCAGATGCCTGCCTCCTTAGAAATGGTTCAATGTGAAGGCTTTTCTGCTTTGCCAGAGGTTTTGTTGACCGTTATTGATTAAGGCTGTACAAAACTATTTTTGAGTACAATTTTAATACAAACTATTCCCCGCAGGATCTGCTGCATACTCCTCGAGCTTATGTTCCTCAATAAGCTCCAGATTTCTTTTATTATGGGCGTATTCCAATATATGTTCCTTCATATTTGGATAAAGGATAATTTTGTGAAGCTCTGATAGCTTTACCCACCTGACTCCTGTTTGGTGCGGATCCGGATTATCCGGCATTTTAGCATGAGACCCTTCTTTTATTATGCATTCAAACATCAGACAGAGTGAGTGTGTCTCACCGAACCTGCCTTCAGCTGTATGCGGAGCATATTCATAAACAAATGCAAGCGGACCTGCTTCAATATCTATTGATGCCTCTTCCATTGCTTCCCTTCTGGCAGCTTCCCTGACCGTTTCTCCCGGTTCGGCGCCGCCTGCCGGCAGATTATAATGGAGGCCGTTTTCATCCTTAAATTCAATCAGCAGGATTGAGTCATTTTCCATAATGACGGCTCCTGCCCTGACTCTTATATGGTGCGGCATATTTTTCCCCCTTGATATAGGAATGACGATAATTCTTCTATTTTCTTCTCCTGTAGAATGTATTCGACACGCTGCTGCAATAATCATGCTTGATTTGTGAGATTTGGCTTTTCTGATTGAGTGTTTCCTTTAGTGGATATAATGTTACTACTATTTGGGAGAGGCTTATCATATGTACCTTTTACTGGTTATTCTTGTCTATATCTTATTTGCGGTCTATCTGGTCGACTGGAAGCGCTGGAATGAATTATATCCGACTATCCAGTATTTCATCATCTGCAATCTTTTATATAATTTCCTTTTCTATAATCATACTCTTTGGAGTTATCATGCAGTAACGGTTGACTGGCTTAACCACACGCTGATTGAATTGGCTTTCACTTTTTTTGTACTGCCCGTTGTCTTAATGATCTACCTTCGTTTTTATCCTAAAGGCAAAAAGAGTTTTGCTTATATAGCCATATGGATCGCTTACTTCACGGCTCTTGAATATGTCTTTTACAAAAAAGGGCTTTTTATCTACGAAAATGGCTGGAGTATCATATGGTCTGGAGTATTCAATATCATCCTTTTCACAATGATCAGGCTTCACAGCAAAAAACCAAAACTTGCATTAGCCTTATCCCTGCCTATAATCATCTTACTGCTATGCTTCTTTCACCCGGACTTAAAAGACTTAAAGTAAAATTGGGGTGCTGATAATGGAACCAAACCCAATACCTACACCAGTTTTTCTGATTATGGTGATCTTCATCTACCTCTCCATGGCCATCTATCTCAACAGAAAAAAATAACGTGCCAGGCACCTCAAATGGACACTTTGCTGCATTTTGTCTATACAGAGTGCCTGACACGGACTGTTTATAATCTTTTAGAAAGAATTATCCAAGATGTCCAGACAGCGATAATAATGATTGAGAGAAGAAGTCGAACGACCTCCAATGACGTGAGTGCGAGAACTTCTGTTTGAATGAAGATATTCAAAATAACCAGACATAGAAGCGAAAATAAAATGACATAATACAGCCCTTTTTGTTTAATCATCTTAACGCGTTCATCATTATTTTTGAATTGCGGTAACAAATATGCAATGCTGTATCCCATAAATGCCAGTGCTCCCCAGTTGGAAAGCTCAATCAGCTCTGTACTTCCTAAGCTGGATCCAGCCAAGAGCAGTACTAGCAGCCTTAAAAGAAAAATGCATACAAATAATCCGGCAAGCAGCTTATAATTTCTTCTTGTTGCCATCACTTTCTCTCCTTCATCATTTATTTGAAGGTTTCTATATTTTTCCTCCAGTACAATAAGTGTATTGTAAAGGACGCTTTACGTCAAGCTTCCTTTACAATGTTATTCTGCACCACCTATACATTTTTTTTGGTTTCCTCCAATGCCTAAAAATATCTCACATAAATCAGAAAATCCGTCCATTCTCCATTTTCAAAGGCGAACTTCTTTCGTGTGCCTTCATAATGGAAGCCGCTTCTTTCGGCAAGGGATATGGATGGGCGGTTATCGGTGTTGATATGCAGCTCAAGGCGGTGGAAGCCGAGTTTTTCATGAAATATCTCAGCTGCCACAGACACCGCTTCTGTAGCATAGCCTTTTTTCCAGAATTGGTTATGAAGGGAATAGCCCATCATTCCCCACTGATAATCCATTCTCAGGATAGTGAACAGCTCAACTTTACCAACATTAAGGCCATCTTTTTTCCTGAATATTCCAAGGTTTGTCATCTGGTCCTTCATGGCTGCTTCCGCAAAACCTCTGATCCATTTCTCAAACCGTTCTCTAGTGTTATGCTCCATAGTGATTGGTCTTCCTTCATCATACTTATATAATGAAGGGCTTCTGTCCGAGAATCCCTTATACCAATTTTCATAATCAGAAAGCTCGAATGGGCGTATGACCAGTCTTTCTGTCTCGATAGATGCTATTTGCAAATCCATTGCTACTCTCCCCTTTCATCCCTTCCACTTCAATGAAAGATTGGCAGAATCCTTCTTTTCTGAAGGCTCTATTCGCATAAAATGCTGCTATCTTTTTAAGAAGTGAGGAGACAAATGCTGCTCATCCTCTCAACATTCAAACAGCATAACCGTCAATCAGAGTGAGGGAATCTGTAACAGGGAAAAAATAAGCGGAGAAATTCCCCCTAAACTCGAAAAATCTCTAAAAATAGCTCAAATAGACGGAGAAATTCCGGCTATTGATTCAAAAAATAGGAAAATGAGCATTTTCGCTCTCCTTAACCGCAAAATCTACCCTTATTTACACCCGCCAGAGCCATATCTAGCAGCTTAACCGGAAATTCTCCGCTTATTTTAATGCTCCTGGTCATACACTTCAATAAGGATTCGCCAACCTGTTTCTTCAATACCTTTCCTTCAGTACCCTTAGCTGAGTAAACCTCTCTTTATAAAATTACAAATAAAGTAAATAATTCCGTATTATATTTTGAATCAACAACCTTTACGAAAAGAGCCTCTTTAAAAGAGTTTTAATACCAACTTGACAAATCGGATATATAGGGATTATAGTTGTACATAATATGTTAATTCACATTCTTTAGCCATAGCAGAATAATTGAGGGGGATGAGCATTTTGATGATGACAAAGGAAGAATCTCGCTGAAACCTTATTCTCGATAAATTGATCGCACTTGCACCATTCCAGGACAATAAAGAACTGGGGGAAATGACCTGCACAGAGCTTGAGGGGCTGTATTTAAGCCAGCTTTTCTCTGCCTCTTCACATCCCCACAGCGGACATAAATCGATCCGTCTAATCGGAAAAAAATAATTAAAAAAGGTGGAGAGCCACATTTGACTCTCCACCTTTCTTTATACAGTAAAGGATCACTGACAAGAGTTTACCGTTCCCCTTACTAAAACGGAACATTATTTCCTCATACTCTCCTCCTGACATGATATTCTCTTATTGTACAGGCCATCCTGCTTCATGTTCTATTGTTAATTTGCTTTTTCTCTATCCCTCAACCAAATGCCTGTGCTGCCAAAGCAAACAAACGGCCATTTCTTGCAGGCATGGCTTCCGCATGTAACACCATGACAGGAGGTGAAGCAGAAAGCGTAAACCCTCTGTTTTCAATCATTTCCCTAAAATCATCCTGACCTGACGGCACATCAATCCTCAGCTGTCCCTGATGGCCGTTGGCAAGCCGGTCAAGCAAAAGGGAGGCAGTTTCAGAATCATCTGCTGCAATGGGGCCAATAATGAGATTGACTGGGCCCTGAATCGAAAGACCATAACCAATCAGCTTTCCTTCTGAATCAAAAGCAAGCAGGCATTGTTTAGCCTGTGCTATTCTATTTTTCAGGAAAACCGTCCTCCCGTCCCCAAAGGCTGGTTTATCGAACTCTACTAGACTATCAAAATAATCAGGGCTGAATCTCTTGATGACCGAAACTTTCCCTTTACCAGAAACTGATGGCTGATTATAATCCCGGCATAGATATTTATGTATGGTGTCAACTTCTGAAAAGCCCATTTTAAGGTATAATGGCCTGCCTTCTTCAGTGGCAACAAGCAAAATGCTTGTTCCATCAGCGGCCAATTCCAGGCAGCCCTGCACCACCTTTTTGGCGAGACCTGTTCCCCTGAAGCCGGGATCTGTAATCACCAGCCCGAGCCATGCCAGGCTTTTATCATATGGGATCAGTGCGGCACAGGAAACAAGCTTCCCTGCCATAGTCTTATGGCCCAGAACAGTTCCAGATTTAAGGACCGTTAAGACTT
This sequence comes from Bacillus sp. MMSF_3328, assembly GCF_030733525.1. Classification (NCBI taxonomy): domain Bacteria; kingdom Bacillati; phylum Bacillota; class Bacilli; order Caryophanales; family Bacillaceae; genus Bacillus; species Bacillus sp. MMSF_3328. Next base: position 293,580 of record NZ_JASHIV010000002.1, read on the forward strand.
CTTCCTGTTCATAGTCCCAGCCGACCGCTGCGGAAAGCGTGATCAACCCTTGAATATCATCTTCACTCAGTCGCATGAGGGAAATATCTCCTGCAATTTGCTTCATTTCCTTTTCCCTACCTTCTTTCTAAGCTGCTTATCTTTCAGTCAGGCTTTGAATGGTGTTCATGTGAATGCTGGATTCAGTCTTATTAAACTCTGCTTCACCCTTCACCAAGCCATCAGTTAAAGAAGGACATAATGATGACGGCAGCAATTGAAAACAGGAAAAAACCGATAATGACATATTTTATGATCTTAATCGGTTTCGGAAGGCTGCGCACATCTGCTGCATCCGGCAGCCCCTCAATCTTTTTCATATGATCCACTGCATCATTCATCGGTTCTTTTCCAGCCATTTTGCCATCCCCCTTCGCTCTTTCTACATATTATTCTCTGTTTCAGCCATCATTCCTTTAAAACAATGAGATTTTTTGTAAGAATAAAAAGCCTTCATAATCTTGTCGGTTTCCATAAAATTCAAATCCTTAAGGCTCATCCCGCCTGACATCAGGCTATTGATGATTTGAGCCCCGGCGAAATAGCCGCTCCTGCCCTCAGCCTCTGTTCCTATGAAGTATTTCTCAAGCATCCTCCTATCGAGAGGTCGGTCCAAATCATTAAGAATTACTTCTTCTAATTCTGCTAAAGATAATTGCAAGGTCCGATAATGATATGGACTCATCATCAAAGCTTCGGCAATTGATGCATCATCAGGACCCCTTCCTGATAATTCCACGGATGCCCACACAGCCAGACCTTCAGCAGCCGCCAGCTGCCCTGCAGTCAGTGCATTGAAATTCTCTTTGCCTTTCAGACGGTAAAAGCGGGCCATATGGCTGAATTCATGCGGTATGAGGATTTCGGGATCTTTTTCTTCCAGGAGCTCAAGTCCAAGGTAAATAAACGGATCACTGGACGGGAGAGCTGCACCGTCGCTGTAACCAATCCCAGTCAGCAGGTAGACAGTAAAATCCTCGTGAAAGTCAAAATAGGTACAGCATTTCTTTAAAATCGCCTCTATTTTTTTGAGCGGAAATTGTATCTGCCCTTTTTCAGACTGTAAGAGCAGATCCTGAAAATTCAATTGCCCGACAGTAGTTTGGATACTTTCTTCATCCAGTTTGTAAAGGCTGCTGAAGAGAGGATCAAACGCAGCTTTGTATTTATTATAGTAGGCCTGCCATGCTGGATATTTGCCAATAGCAGGCGCCAGCTCTGCCGCTTGTTTAAAATCATAGAATCCATCGACCAGTTTCATCCCGCAGCCCCCTTTTCCTTCTAATTTCTACAAAATAGAGAGAATGACCTTCAAAATAAGAAAAAGAGCCGAAAATCAGCTCTAAAGCAGACTTATTTAATAAGTTTATCCCGATCCGCAGCATGAGGAGGCTTTTCCATCCATTCATGATTAATAAGAATCTGTGCCCCGTCTTCTGCATATAAACCCACTTCAGCCAGAAGGCGGCTATAGTCAGCAGCAATATCTCTCCTTGGACTGGCAGACATTGCTGTACCGTAATTTCCTATTCCTGCAGCGGACATCATGTTCAGCTGGAACATCATTAATTTATCAGAAAAAGGCGGCTCCTGGCTGTCCGTTATCTCAGCATCCCAAGTGACCGGCGCAGGCAGATCATTTTCCTGCAGATACCGGCTGAATATTCTGGTATGTTTTTTGGTGATTTCTTTTCCCCGCACAAAATACTGCTTAACTTCTTCATCTTTAACGCATTGTGCAAATGCTGTTACAAGGGTCCCGCCAAAATAATTGGTCTGGATATTGGCGAATAGATGTGTGATCTCAATTGCGGTAAGCGGTCTCTGCTTACCGAGCCAGCCTGCAAGAAAGTGCTCCCCCTTTACCATCTCTGGTTTTGCAAGAGGAGGGATATAAGGCGACCGCACTTCAAGGCCTTTGGAAAGGAGCAAATCCTTCGTTTCATTCATCAATTCCATTGTTGATGATATACACGACATAAAATGCTCCCTGACATCATTCCGGTACGTTAAAGGCAGGATGGCGCCATAAGTCACCAGTGCCCCTTTAGCCATTTGCTCTGTATAATACAGAAAAAATTCATCAGAAAACAGCCTGGGTGCATCAGGATGGACATCATCATCAGTAAAGCCTGCGGGCACTGAATGCCCTTCTTCTTTGAAAATTCCCGATATCACTTTAATATGCTGTTCAGCTAAGTCGAGGGCATGGCTCAAGATGTTTTTCGTTTCACGATCCTCTGCACAAGCTATAAAATATTGATAAACACATCTGAACATGCTGTCTGATACAAAATTTGTCCATAATCCGCCAGTTTCTGATGAAGTCAATCGAATACGCTGTTTCTCCAAAAAAATACCTCCATCTTATTGATGGAAGTATTTTTCCCAAGTTCCCCGGCAGTTATGAATTTTTGTAGGATCTAAAATTGAACCTCTTGAATAACCCTTTATATCCGCATTTCCTTCTCTAAAGAGTCTTCTCCAATTCCTCCACCAGCTCGCCAAATTTCTTCATTGAATTTTCAATAGGCTCTGGTGAAGTAAGATCCACTCCAGTTTTCTTAAGCAGTTCAAGCGGGTAATCGCTGCTTCCGCTCTTCAGGAACTCGATATAAGACTCAAGCGTCTGTTTGTCACCTTCGAGTATTTTAGTGGCAAGATGGATGGCTGAAGCAAATCCGGTGGCATATTTGTACACATAAAACGGGCGGTAAAAATGCGGAATACGGGACCAGCCATATTTCACCTCTTCATCAAAGACAAGCTCTTCGCCATTGTATTCACGGAAGAGCTTTTCATAGATCCCGTTGAACACTTCGACATTCAGCGGTTTGCCCTGCTCTGCATATTCATGGGTGACCTTCTCAAATTCGGCAAACATAACCTGTGTAAAGAAGGTTCCCTTGAACTTATCGATAAAGTGATTGAGTAAATGCTTGCGCACATTTTCATCCTTCTCGTTATCGAGCAGATAGTTGATCAAGAGCACCTCATTGACCGTTGATGCCACTTCGGCAACGAAAATGCTGTAGCGCGCTGAGATCTGCGGCTGATGCTGGCTGCTCAGCTTGCTGTGCACCCCATGCCCGCACTCATGCGCCAGTGTGAATAAGCTGTTCAAATCATCCTGGTGGTTCAGGAGGATATAAGGATGAACACCATAGACACCCATATTATAAGCGCCTGATCTTTTCCCCGGTGTTTCGCGGACATCGAGATAGCGCGCATCTTTAAAGTCCTTCAATGTCTGGACATAATCCTCGCCAAGCGGTGCCAAAGCCTTCAGCATAATTTCATAAGCCTCTTCATAAGGAATTTCCTGTTTCACCCCGCTTACAAGAGGGACACTCAAGTCATACTGATGCAGCTCATCAAGCTTGAGCTTTTCTTTTCTCAGCCTGTTGTATTCATGCATGGGTGCGATATTATCCTTTGCCGATTGAATCAGGTTTTCATAAACCTCTTTCGGGACATTATCCCCGAAAAGCCCTTTTTCCAAAGCAGAAGGATAACGGCGAAGCTTGGATGTCGCCACATTATTCTTGATCGCAGCAGACAGGGTGGATGCAATTGTATTTTTCAGTTCGACATAAGGCTTGTAATAAGCTTTATAAGCTTCCTTCCGCTTTTCGCGGTCTTCATCTTCAATCAGCTTGCTGTACATGCCCCGCGTAAGGCGGACCTTCCCGCCATCATCTTTTGTTACCATCCCGAACTTGATATCAGCATTATTGATCATGCCATACGTATTGCTTGGGGATGAAAGCGCCTCGCCAAGCTGTGAAATAATTTCTTCCTGCTCTTTGGTGAGGACATGTGTTTTATACCGGAAAGATTCAAGCAAGTCTTCCTCGAAATATTTCAGGCCATCTTCTTCTGCGATATATCCCTTTAGCGTCGCTTCATCAAGCCCAAGAAGATATGGCATGAAAAATGAAGTGGCCGATCCGACTTTTACCCCAAGCTGTTTGACGCGGTCCTGCAGGGCCTGTGCAGCTGTATCCCTCGTATCCTGATCCACTTTAAACATACTGTAAGCATATACATGAGTAAATGTGTACGACAGCTCTTCACTTAGCTTTAAATATCGGTAAAGGTCTTGTGCATCATGAATATTGCCGTCATACTCTTTAAGCTTTTCAGCCATTTTCCCGACTTTATCGAAATCCTGCTCCCACAGCTTTTCATCACTATAGATATCCTCAAGATTCCACGTTTCTTCAACAGGCACATCCTGCCTGGAAGTGTATGCTGTCATACCCGTCACTCCTTTTGAAAAATACTTCTATTTATTATGTACGGAAAACCCGCTGAGGCTATTCCCCTTCAGAAATAAGTATTTTGTAGCCTGCAAGCTGGGGACCTTCTTCATAGCTTTCCCTGCTGATGATATAAAACCCTGATTCTTCAGGATCGGCAATCACCAGTTCATCCGGACTTTTATCCACCTGGGCAGCGTCCAGGCTGAAATATTTTTCCCCTAATAGGGCATGATCGAAATTCATAAAAAAACCTCCTTTTGAAAAAGATATCAGAACATTAAAGAAATACCAAAGCTTATGCTTTATTTTACCCTTATTGCCTGTAACTTTCTTTATCCTGTTTACGCCAGTATATATATAGGGAAAAGGAATCCTGGCAGCAAAGAAAGGTGATCATGATGTATAAATGGATCCTGGTGCTGACACTTGTTTTAGCAGGGTGCGGCACGAGCGCAGAAAATAATGAACCGGGTAAAGAAACAGAAAATAACACAAATGGAGGAGGGAGCGGCATTATTGCAGGCAGTGTAGAACCTGAACTTCACAAACAAAGCTCATTGAATTATATGTACACCATTAAAAACCAGACAGAAAAGGAAGTTGAAATGAAATTCCCCACTTCCCAGCGTTTCGACTATTCCGTAAAAGATAAAGACGGAACCGAAGTATTCCTGTTCTCAAGTGCGGCATTTTTCCTCCAGGCTGAGGGAAAAGAAATATTGAAGCCTGCTGAAGAGCTGAATTATGATATCAACCTCAGCCAGCTGAAGCTTGCCCCGGGAACGTACACGCTTGAAGCCTGGATGACACAGCAGGACGGGGAAGACTATAAAGTCACCGAGGAAATTACTGTTCAATAGACAATGTCCCCTGCATTTGCATCCTTGCAGGGGTGTTTTTATATCATTCTTATCACAGGCTCATGAAAGGAAAACACGTGAACGTGATGCTCAAAACATGCAAAAGAATAATGCGTCAGCTCTTTTCCTTCTGATTCCTGATAAGCATATTCCTTTTTTACGAAATCCTGCAGCTTTGACTTCATATAGACCCTGAACACTTCTCCCTCAAAAACTTCTTCATGATCCCAAACCGTATAATCATCATGAACGACAGAATAAGTAACATAATTCTTAAACTCAATATCTGCCCTTAAGGCTTTGCTGTCAGGATGCGGAAAGATCATCAGGTCTGTGGCATCTTTGCTTATAAGGACCGTAATGCGCAGCATCGCTCCTTCCATTCTCGGCTCGGAAATTTCATGAAATGAAATCGTGATATCCTTCATCTCCATTAAGTCTTTATATCGCATATATTCTCCTTTCCGAACCAGGATTTTACATACTATATAGTAAATATAAAAATTAATAATAATACCAGTAATAGATAGCCGCGCCTGCCGCCGCCATCCCTAGAAGCATGAAACTCCGCTTCCTGCTTTTTTTCCAAATATATAGGCTGGCGTTAACCATTCCGGCGAGAACTAAACAGAAAGACAAATTCCTCAAACCTTCATCAAAAAACAAGAAATTCACAAAGTTCAGAAGCAAGCCTGCAGACATCAGGCCTGCTCCTCCGCCAAGCGCATCTCTCCAGAATTCCCCTTTATCCTCATCAGGGCTCTTGCGGTATTCCTTTCTTACCGCAGCAAAGATCCAAAGAAAAAAAAGAACGACCATCACGAGCTTTATGTAGAACAATCAGCGCCCTCCTACTTAGCAGTATCTGCCAATTACTAAAAAGTTCTTGAATCCTGCATTCAATGGAATCAGCCATATAAAAAGACTAAGTATGGCAGTAAGTATAAGCAGAAGCTTAATCCCTTTTTCGGCAGCCAGCTGAATCATGTATATTGAATGAAAAAGAGTCCGCTGCTGACTAGCAGGAAAACCATCATTGGTCCTACAATGAAAAATAATGAATTCAAACCGTTCACTTCCAATTGGGGTCCATATCCTCTATACGGTCAATCCTGGGAAAAGTTCCCTAAATTCTGCATGCTATGGACTAAAAAGAAAAAGGCTGCCCTTTTATAGGACAGCCTTTACTGCTACTCAGCTTTGCTTGAATTTTCCTCTTCTATTTGATCTTCTGTTATTTGTTCTTTATCAGCTTCTTCAGCATCAGCATTTTGATTCTCTGCAGATTCATTCAGCTTGTACTGATATTTCGAGCGGTCCACCGGTTCAAAGCCTTCCGGTGTATAAAATCGGAGCAGGTCACCGTTAACAACTTTATCTGACAGTTTAAGCTTCTGCTCTACATTCAGCTTATATTTTTCCGCTTCTTCAAGCCTGTTTTCATCCAGCAGTTCACCTGTCTTGGAATCGTAGAACTTACCGCCTGTCGAAGTAATCTCAGGGCTTGCAAAATCTCCATTACGGAAAGGAACGATTTCATCATGCTCATCTGACAGAAGGTCTGTTCCAAACTGAATATTGTCTTTGTTCTCTATTCCAAGCAAGTGGAGTACGGTCGGCAGCAGGTCGATCTGGCCGCCATATTCATGATTGACTCCGCCTTCCATGCCAGGCACACGGATGAACAGAGGCACCCTTTGCAATCCTTGGCTGACAAAGTCATCGACTTCATGTCCAAGCACCTCTTCCATTGCCTTATTATGGTTTTCGGAAATCCCATAATGGTCTCCGTACATAATAATAATGGAATTATCGTATAGGCCTGCTTCCTTCAGATCCTCGAAAAACTGCTCCAGCGCCTCATCTGCGTATCGGGCAGTCTGGAAGTAATTGTCGACTGATTTATCCCCCGTTGTATGAGGGGCAATCGTAGCTTCAGCCTGATCCATCTTATAAGGATAATGATGAGTTACTGTAATGAACTTTGTATAGAAAGGCTGCTTCAATGATTGTAAATGGTCCATGGACTGCTCAAAGAACGGTTTATCCATCAGGCCGTATTCTGCCTGAGGGGCAGTCATATCATAATAGCTTGAATCAAAGAATTGATCGAAGCCAAAGGATTTGTATATTTCATCCCTGTTCCAGAAGCTTCCGGAGTTACCGTGGAAAACAGCGGATGTATAGCCATTCTGGCCCAGGATGGCAGGAGCAGCCTGATACGTGTTCGTACCCTTTGTTGTAAAAGCGGAGCCCTGAGGCAGTCCGTAAAGGGAATTTTCAAGCATGAACTCCGCATCAGCCGTCTTCCCTTGAGCTGTCTGATGGTAAAAATTATCGAAGTACATCGTATTCTGATCACTTGTGAGTGAATTCAGGAATGGCGTTACTTCTTCGCCATGCAGCTTATAATCAATCAGGAAATTCTGGATAGACTCAAGGTGAAGGTAAATGACATTCATTCCTTCACCGGCCCCGAAATATTTTTCATTGGGTTTGGCATGATTTGATTTTGTGAAGTTGATGACTTCTGTCACATCATTGCTGTCCGCAAAGGCCCTCTGTGCAGTTGATTTGGTACTTTGAACAGCATCATAGATTGTATAATTGTACATTCCAAGATATTTGACAATATAGTTGCGGTCAAATCCGCGCGTCAGCAGCTGCGGGCGATCTGACTCAGCCAGTCCAAGATTGAAGCTGGAAATAGCCAGGGACAGGAACATTAATGCCGCTGCTTTCCTGCGCGGCACAGCAGCCATATCCATTTTCACAAAACGGCTTGCCAGCAATACAGCCAGGAGCAGCAGATCAGCAAAATATAGGATATCATGCGGCTTTAACAGGGATGTCACACTTCCACTCACATCGCCGAAGTTTTGCGTCTGAGTCAATGTCGGCAGTGTCAGGAAGTCATTGAAAAACCTGTAAAACAGAACATTTGCATACAAGAGGAAAGACATGAGCAAGTCTATTCCAATCAAAGCAAAGTATTTCTTCCGCCCTTTAAAGAAAAAGGCAATTCCGAGGAACAGCATTGCTGATCCAAGCGGATTCAGCACAAGCAGGAACTGCTGCAGGACACTGTCAATTCCAAGGCTGAATTCATGGGCCTGCACTGTGTAAGTCTTAATCCACAGCATCAGAACGGCCAATGCATAAAAGCCTGCAAATTTAGTTAGTATATTCGCATTCATATAGTTTGTTTTCTTCAAGTATAAAACCCTCTTTCTATTGCAAAATCGAAATCTTGCACAGGGGAAGCCATTTCCCGTTTCACATCTTTGGCCCTTACATTGCAAATGAAGCACAACATAATGTGTAAGTGTACCATGTTTCTGTGCAAAAATGAACTGGAAACCGATTCAAACCAGCTTGTTCACAAAAAGCTCACATATATTATACGTATAAACAGCCCAAAAAGTTTCAGCGTGCTATGGACAGAAAATATCACAGACTCAAATATATATACCCAGGATTAGAAAGATATTCCTGGTTTGTTTGATTAAAAAGAAATAGTCTGCTAAAATTCAGGAGAAAAATTCATTATCCATTATATGGTATTAGCGTTGCCAGGGCGTAACGCGGAAATTATGCATTTTCTCCTGGCTGCGACAAATCTTGTTTTCCTTTGTCGAGATCAGGAGGTCACAAATGGAGGCAACTTTATGACTGGGCATATAGGGGAACTTTGGCAGAAATATTGCATAGAGGAAAATTTTATCGGAATCGGATCTACAAGAAAGGTTTACAGGCATAAGGACTATGCCATCAAAGTGCATCTTCATCCAATAGGATACAAGCAATCTCTAATGGAAAATGAAATTTTTCAATTTATGAAATCACAAGGATTGGGCAGCCTGTTTGCTGAAACCTTTTATGCTGATCCTTCTGTTGCCGTGCAAAAATACTATGAGCCTGTACCGTTAATCAATCTTCAATCTTTTGAGATTGATAGAGATAGAAACAAGGCATCCATTCAAGCCGGCTATGAAAAAGCATTGCGGATTCTTGATGCTGGATTCGACTCTTTTGATCTTAAAGACAGCAGCAATTATGGTTTTAATGAAGAGAAGCAGCTCGTTTTCATTGATTACGGCATGACAAAGACCCTGTATGAAGATGAGTGGGTCCCTTTGGCTGAATGCGGTGTCCTGCCGCAAATATATTTTGAACGGTGCATTTCATGCGGGACAGAAAAAGAGCTCCGCATGTATGGAGAACAGGATGAAGACAAAAGGTGCCTGCAATGCGGCAAAGAATGAAGCAAAGAGGCACCAGAGACTATCAATCTCTCAAATAAATTGCGGGGCAACGACATGTATGACAATATCAGCAAAGATATGGGCGATCATTGCATATTCCAGCCCCGCATACACGAATATCGCTCCGAACACGATACCTCCTATTCCATTTATAAGGAGCATTCCAAGAACAAGACCAAGAGTCATGTCGAAAGCCGAAGCTGCAACACCATAATGCAGCGCGCCAAATAAGAGAGCTGCGCTAAAGATGCTGATCCAGATGGCAGTTTTCCCAGGCTTCTTTTTCTTGATCTTCACTGTTAACCAGAGAAGCAGAGTGACAAAGAACAATCGGAACATGGTTTCTTCTGTAGTACCCGCTCCGAAAGAGCCTAAAAGACCCAGTTTCCAATCAGGTTCGTTTATGCTGGTATTATCAATACCGAGCGGCTTCGATATAAAGTAGCTTGTGATACAAATCACAATCCCTGTCAGGATTCCATAAAAGACAGCCTTTCCTGCATCTTTTCCATGCTTCCCCCAATCTCCTGTACGCATAATAAAAGATTCCAGTATGGGAATTTTAACAGCTGCCGTTCTCGCCATCAGCAGAGCGAGCAGGATTAGAATGCCAGCTTCGATTATGGTCTGACCTGCAAAAATCAGCGTAAATACTCCTTCGGACACACCCAGTTCCTTATGGAAACCTTCCCTGGCCATTGCATAAGGAGCTAATGCCAGTGCCCCTGCCAGGTTGATCGCGAGTAGCAGGAAATACACCCTCCAATTAACAAGCGGCTCTTTTATTGTTTGGACCTGGATTTCTTCTTCCTCATCTGAACACTCAGCCATTCTCAGCTTCAGCAGTTCAGCAAGTTCGTCTGATTGCTCGATATATATGAAGGCTTTCTTTACTTCTTTTTTTAATCCAAAATAACCTCTAGCGGTAACAGGCTGCTTAAAGATTATTTCATATCTAAGCTCATCCCCCATTCCAAATATCCTGGTCAGCACTCTCGGGAAAGCGGTCGCATGAAAGACACCCTTTTCGTAAATGATTCCCCCGCTTTTGTTATATTGAAGGGATGCTTTCTGTATGCTGTCAATCTCGCTGATATGGAAGGACAATTCCCTCCTCGCCCCGATTTTCATATCAACCCTGTTATTGCTGACGGTGATAGGTGTATTGCGGAGCCAGTTATAATCGCCGATCATATAAATGATGCTGTAAATATGGACCGCTGAAATAGTGTAAGCAAGGGCGGGCTCCTCATTTCTCAGATAGATATGAAAAACAATCATCTCAAGAATCTGTTCATGCAAAAGAGCGAGGAATAGCCAAAAATAATTGGAGCCTTTCAATAATGGAAAAACAGCTGTCTGATTTGCAGGCCTCGTCTTCCCCCATTGGAAAAGGCTGTAATACAGAATCTTCCCTTCTTTTAACACCATCGCTCCAAATGGGTTATGATCGATCCTTCCCTGTTTATATTTGATAAAAACAAATATCAGAAAAGCCTCGAGCAATACAGCCAGTATGGAAAGTGAAATCAGCATCTGTTTATCCATTTTAGCTCCCCCTTTATCAGTGTCTTCTCAGCTCCAGCCAAAAAATCACGTATTGCACAATGCCCATCCCGGCAAGAAGCATGACCGGGAAGTAAGGAATATGATTCAAGAAAGCTGTCAGTGCAATGGCAACTGGGATGAATGAGGCAAAAAAGATATACACCTTCCTGGTCGCCTTATAGGTGATCCACTGCTGACCTTCGTCCTCTTCCCTCAACTCCATCGGGATGATCTGCGGTTTCACCTTGCTGCCAGGGTTCAGCTTATTGTAGACAGGTATGGAAGCAACAAGGATGAGTATTGGAATGCCGAGGTACAGCGGATCAATATTCATCCATCCAGGAACACTTTCAGTATAATAATTGCCGATCATTATGATCCCGAGGCCCAGGATCAGCAGGCAATTAAAGAGTGGAGATTGAAAAATAGCTTTTAGCATGGTCATTCTTCCCCTTCTAAATGGAATATCTGTTCGACCGGGACTCCAAATACAGAAGATATCTTTAAGGCGAGTGTGATGGACGGGGCATAATCGCCCTTTTCAATCAGCCCGATCGTCTGCCGAGAAACACCGATCTTATCTGCAAGATCCTGCTGTGTGAAACGGAATCTCGCCCTCATTTCCCGAACGGAATTTTTTAACATGGTAATTTTCCCCTCCCTATGTCACCTTAAGAGTAAAGGATTATAGTCAAAATGTAAATGATAGTTGTCATTTATCCATAATTTTGTAACAATTAGAATAATAAATTTTGGTTTTTTGGAAGGAAAAAGATAGGGAGAATAGTAATAACAAGCGAGTACCTAGAAGGTTATTGGGGGGGCTTTCGTAAACAAGTGGCGATCTCAGCCTGGGCGAGATCGCTGCTTTCATTACAAATCATGTGTTGATTAGCCTCTATTCGATGCATGAGGGACTTCTTTTTTCTCACCTCATGTACTGTTTAGCCTCTATTCATACATATCATCGCTTCTTCTCAACTCTAGCTTAGTTTACACTCATTCGTTATCTGAAAAAACATATCAAATAAGCCCATCCTCAGCGAATGGGCTTTCTCTACTTGCTGTTGTAAAAAACCGGTGCACCGTCCACTCTTTCAAGCCATACCTTTGCTTTGCCGGCTGCTCCCTCTTTGATCCAGATTTCTCCCTGCAGTCTCCCGCTTTCTTTTCGCATCCATGCAATATACTTTCCTGTAACTTGAGGCTTGATATCCATGCTGCCTGGTTTTGGGAATGTGATTTGCTTTTGGATGCCTGATTTGATATTGATGTTGTATAGCTTTGAATACATCTCTGGGACCGGCCCTTCCTTCCAGTCTTTATTTTCCTTTACCCGGGCCGTGATCACCTCATCTGCTGTCAGCCAAGCGAGGTCAATATCTACATAACCTTCTGGGGTATAATCCTTTTGGCCTGCTGAAATTGGAATATCTGCTACCGACGTCCTTTTATCCTGGACTAGAAATCTGCCTTCACCTGAAATATACGCAATTTTATTTTCTGCCGGGGACCATTTAAACCAGTCCGGCTGGTTCAGCATCTTGCCGATAGTCTGGAAACGGGTTCCTCCTGCCGACAATACTATGAGTGTGTTGCTGTCTGCAGACCATGATGCGGTCGGGACTCCCAGAAAGCTTATCCACTTATCGTCTGTGCTCCACTTAAAATGATTTGCATCAATCGCGAACAATTTGTCAGGGTCCGTTTTAATCGTATAAAACGGCTTGATTTTTTCAGCGTTCAGTGCGGCATCCTTCTTTATTTTGAACAGCCTTACCGGCCCCCATCCTGTGGGCAGCAGTTCCGCTTGTGACGAGGCAATGAATCCCTTGCCGTCCGGCGTCCATGTAAAATCACTTACGCCCAAAGAGACATTTTCAAAGCCTTTTGGTATTCCGTTTTTTGTTTTTGTGATATTAAGGACTCCCCTGGAAGTGTAAGCAATCGTATTGGCATCCGGAGACCATTCGAAGTGATAGGTTTCGATTGTTTTATAGGGCTGATAGCTGCGGTTCTTCTGTAAATCATATATATACAGATAACGCTGTTCACCCTCTGCAGACAGATAAGCAATGAACCTTCCATCATAAGACCATTTCGGATCTGAAGCCTGTCCCCCTTCAGTCAAACGGGTTTCTTTTTTTCCCTCAGCAAGCCACAAATTACCGTCCCGTATAAAAACTGCCTTTAAATTTCCTTCAGCCTGGCTGGAAAGGGGCATGCTTGCAAAAATAATCACTATGCATAAAAAAATCCTTAATCTCATGGAAAATCCCTCCTGCCATTAGGGTGTCCCGATTAAGGATGAGCATTCTAATATTCAGCCTAAATCCTGCTTGCAGACCTGGCCATGCTCTGCATAAAACTTAAGGAGGACCAGTGCCTCTCCCCAGCCGGCTGCACATTTAACGCAGGCATCCAAGTCTTTTCTGGAGGAGGAATACCCTGTCTCCCGAACACTGACAAGCGTACCTTTATCAGCAGGCTCCAGTGTAAACGCCACCGTCGTCGTACTTTCACCTGGAGTCCATTGAAAAGTGAATCGCCTGCCCTGCTCTGCATGAAGGATCTTCCCTCCATCCTCAAGCACAAGTTTTTCCGGACCATAACTGTTCCATTTCAGGCGGATATCACCTGTGCCATCAGATTTCAAATTCAGGATCGTTCCATCGGTAAACCAGCTGTTCCAGCCTTCCCCAGTGGTTAAAATCCGAAATATATCATCTCTGTCTTTCCTGATCAAAATTCTATGTTCGATCTCTGGCATCTACTATTCCCCCAATTTATCAAGGCATAGAGCTTGTTATCAGCTCTATGACAAATGCTAGTACGGCCAGCAGCATGGTCATGATCGTACTGCTGAATAAAATGTTTTTACTTATCCTTATATATTTCTCAGGCTCCCTGAGCTGGTGGTAAATGAGGGAAACCAGAAGGCCAAGCATAATGGCTGCACCCCACAGAACCAATCCAGGTACAGTCGTCAGCTGTTCCCAATCTGCCATCCATAAAAATAGTATATACAGCTGTGATCCCAGGATAAATAAACCTGCGATCGCTCCTAGTTTTCTTCTCATAATAAAACCTTTCCTCTCAATTCTGACTGCTCACGCTGCGCTGAAAAGGGATATGGCACAAGACTTTCCCTATGCTTGAGGTCCCCTTCGCTTCTTTTTTGAAGATGATCTTATGTATTCCTTGTGCTGTTTCAGACAGCTCGATTACAGACACTTCTACTGCTTTTTCATTGCCTTCTTACTTTTATAATAGATTTGACGAAAAAAAGAACAGTAAGTTTCACATTAAAGAAAAAAGGACCTGTTAAAGGCCCTTATTTCCAGACTGTATCCAACTTATCTGCATAAAATAATATTGCCTTTCTATACTGGTGAATGCCTTCGTCTGAAGATGTTTCCGCCAGGCTTTCCAGCAGAAGGCCCATTGCTTCTCCATGGCTTCCTAAATTGTACAAAACCATAGAATAAAAAACGCTCATTGCACGGTTATCAGGGAATCTTTCCATCCCCTTCTCAAGCGTATATCTTGCCTTCTGATATTCTCCTAATGTACGGTAAGTGCTCCCCAATCCGAGCAGTGCCCCCTCCAGCTCTTTATCTGGAAGTCCAAGGCTGATGGCTCTTTCATAATAGGGAGCTGCATCCGCTTCTTCCCCCAGCAAATCAAAGCTCCAGGCAGTTTGATAGCTGATCAGCGCATCGCTGGGATTTCTGTCAGCAAGCTTCTTGAGGATAAGATTTGACTTCTTGAGCTCTCCCGATCCCCTAAGGTTAATTGCAAATTCAAGTTCTTCCATAGATTTATCCTCCGCCTGAAACAAGATAATATACCAATACTGCTATCATATTCGGGAGGCCGAACAGCAGGACACAGCCCCCTATTTTTTGCCGCTTCTTTCTATCATTCTTGCTTTCTGTGTGAAAATTAGCCCTGTTCTGCCCGCATATTAAAATTGAAATTAATGATACAGTCCCGCTAAGCATCACTAAAAGATTCCAGTCATCCGCCGCAAAAGAACCAGCCGCCGCAAGACCCGCCAGTACTATCCCTGTTAATAATGCTTTTCTCATTAAAACATCCCCTTTTCTTCATTATATTTATGAAGAGAAAGAGCCGTTAATCTTGTATTCTTCTTTTTTAAATGAACTTTATCCTTCCTCTTAAAAAAAAAAAAAAACGCCGCAACATTTTAATGCGGCATCTTACGATTTTAGAAAGCAGGCAAAGGGTCCTCAAAAGTCTTCCAGTCTGCCTCAGCTTCCTCTTCACTAATCAGGCAAACATCAAGCGAATCCTCAATGGCCCGGCGGTCCATTTTTATGCCGATCATGACCAGCTCTGTCTGCCGGTCCCCTGTTATTTCATCCCAGCTTTGCTTAAGCTTGGGATCTTCTGACAGTATTTGTTCCCGTTCGGCCTCGGGACGCGATGCAATCCATGCACCAGCCCCTTGCAGGATAAGCGACGGTCCAGCCTGAGAAAGAAGACCGGCAGTATCTTCCCTGCCTGCAACCCAAATGAAGCCTTTTGATCTGACAACCTCGACAGGCCATTGTTCAAGCCATTGCATAAACCGGTCAGGATGGAATGGCTTTCTTCTTCTATAGACGAAAGAAGAAATTCCGTATTCCTCGGTTTCCGGTATATGCTCTTGATTAAGCTCCTTAATCCATCCTGCATTTTGTCCAGCTTGTTCCAAGTCAAAAAGTTTTGTATTCAGCACGCGTTCCAGGGGCACTGCCCCCTGTATTGTTTCGATGATATCTGCTCCCGGGTTGAGCTTGCGGAGGACGGCTGTAAGCTTTTCGGCAGCTTTCCTGTCTGTTAAATCGATTTTGTTCAGCAATATCACATTGGCAAATTCAATCTGATCGATCAGCAGGTCCACCACTTCGCGCTCATCTGAATCCCCTGCCGCCTCCTGCCTGTCCAGAAGGCTTTCTCCTGACGTAAAGTCCTGCCAAAAACGGTATGCATCCACAACTGTCACCATGGTATCCAGCCTGCAAATGGAGGACAGATTAATTCCTAAGTCTTCGTCTGCATATGAAAAGGTCTGAGCAACAGGAACCGGTTCGCTGATTCCTGTTGATTCAATCACGATATAATCAATATCGCCTTTGGCCGCAAGCTTTTCAACCTCTATCATTAAATCCTCGCGCAGCGTGCAGCAGATGCAGCCATTCTGCATTTCAACCAGCTTTTCATCTGTCCTTGAGAAGCCGACCTGCTTCACCATTGCAGCATCAATGTTCACCTCGCTCATATCATTGACAATCACTGCCACCTTCAGGCCCTCACGATTTGCCAGAATGTAATTGAGCAAAGTTGTTTTTCCTGAGCCAAGATAGCCGCTCAAAACAGTAACAGGTATTTTCTTTATAGTCATAAAAACCTCTCCCTTAAACGTATTCATTACGATTTAAACATGATCATAAGCTGCTTGTAATTCTTTCTGCTGCCTGGCGTGCCCCCGAGATATTTCGGGCAATCGGCCCTATCTCCAGCTCTGCCAGTGCTCCTGTAACATAAAGTCCCTGAGACCATTGTAGTGAATGGCCAACAATCGGATAACCGCATTTTGCACAAGGCAGGCTATGCGTTTCAATAAAAGGGGCAAGCCATTCTTTTCCCGGAAGGCCGGCCTGAAAGCCGGTGGCCAAAACAACAGTCCCAGTCTGATGGATGAGCTCCCCTTCTTCATTGAACATAGAAATGCCCTCTCCGCTCCATTCAGCCCGCTCAACATGGCCATCAATAAGGTGAAGCTTTTCCTCTTTAGCCAAATGCTTGATTTTTGACAGAAGATCAAATGGAAGGGATCCCTTATTCCTTGCTTTTATAATCTGCCGGCGTTTTTCCTTCCAGGATTCCAGCTTGCGGAAGCCATATTGGTTTTTGGGACCGAGCCACCCTGGATCACTGTCAAAATCATGCACCCGGAATGGATGACGTTTAAGCAATGCTGCCTGGCCGGGATATTGTGTGCTTAAGCTTATAGCCAAATGTACCGCTGATATTCCCCCGCCAAGGACCGTTATAGGAACCTGGAGATGTTCAAGGGGCGGAATGCCTTTTTCGAAAATATGATATATGGAAGGACAGCCCTCTTCTTTTAGACTGATGGCCCATTCAGGAAGTAAGGGCTGTTCTCCAATCCCGATTGCAATGGCTAGATTTTTCGTATCTAATGTTCGTCCATCCTGAAGGGCAACACGCCAGCCTCCCTCTGTCTCCATTGCTTCTTTCACCCTGCCCTGCACCCAAGAATCCTTCATATCTGTATCCTGGATAACATGCTGGCAATGCTCATTGAATAATCTTAATGAAGGTCTCTTATACCTGCCATAGAATGCTTTCGTTTGTTCGGTATCACCGGCAAATTTCTGCAGGCTGAAAGGCCCGTCATCGATATGATGCACAGAAGGCGATCTCAAATAAGGCATCGAAATGGCAGCTGAGCAGTGGTTCCAATTAAATAGCGGCTCATGATGCGGATCAATAATTGACAGCCCTTCTAAGGATACTTTTTTCTTTCTCAGCAAGAAAGCAGCCAGCGTAACACCCTGAATTCCCCCGCCGACAATGACCCATTCTTTCATCTTTTGAATCCTCCTTGAAAAAAGCGCTTGGCTGATGTGATCTATGTAAGGTTCTGCCTCAGCTTTTTGTGTTTATTAGCAACTTTTTTCTTTTATTAGCAACTTTTCCAGTTTACTAGCAACTTTTTTCTTTTATTAGCAACTATTTAGTTTTATTAGCAACTTTTCAGTTTTATTAGCAACTTCAGTGCCGAATAAAACGTAATAGTTACGATTTATTAATTAAACCACAACTTCTAAACCTATGCAATCCCCACTTCTGATAAGGTTCCCCAACTTTCTATTTGCCTGCATCTGTTCTGGTTCTATTCACTAATCAGGATCTTCCTAGGACGATTTGCGCACCTCTTCTCCTGAATAAACAGGTATTCCAGCCTCCTTAACTGCTATAAATTGGGCAGGTATATTCCCATGGACAAACACATATAGTTAGCTTAGAATGTAAAGCGTAATAATTACGTTTACTTCAAATTCCGATACCCGCGGGTGCTGTTATTTAGGAGGCTTATATGGATCGAATAATGAAAAGCAATATGGGCGATCTGACAGGTATGATTATCGCTGTTGCAGCAGGCCTGTTTATCTTTTTGATTGTCAGTTTTCAAGAAGCAGTGGAGCTTCCCTCATCATTGCTCAATTTGAATACGATTTTTATCAGTATTTTGATAGAGGCGCTTCCATTTGTATTGATCGGTGTTCTTATAGCCGGGTTTATACAGATTTTTGTAACTGAGGACCATATTAAAAAATGGATACCTAAGAACAAATATATGGCGATATTGATGAGCTGTACGGCGGGAGCCCTTTTTCCAGCATGCGAATGCGGTATTGTTCCGATTATTCGAAGACTCGTAGGCAAAGGGGTGCCGATTTATGCGGGAATTGGCTTTATGCTTACTGGACCGCTTATTAACCCGATCGTTATTGCTTCTACATATATGGCATTTGGCAATGATGCGAAGATGGCCGGTCTTAGAATGGGGCTGGGTTTTGTCATTGCACTGGCATCCGCTTTTGCTGTCAGCCTTTTCTTCAAAGGCAATCAATTTAAAAAAGGCCTTCATACAGAGTCCGCGCAATCAATGAGCAAAGCTCCCTTCATGGACAGGCTTTGGTCGATGCTGACACATTCTATTGATGAGTTTTTTGATATGGCAAAATATTTAATCCTGGGGGCTTTCCTGGCTTCATTCGTACAGGTATACTTGCCTGCAAGGACACTGCTCGAGGCAGGGAGCGGCCCTGTCACATCCCTGCTGGTGATGATGGGCCTTGCTTATATTCTATCATTATGCTCTGAGGCCGATGCATTCATCGGGGCGTCATTCGGCAGCATCTTCCCTCCTGCCTCTGTTTTGGGCTTCCTGATTTTCGGTCCTATGATTGATTTGAAAAATACTCTGATGATGCTCAGCGTCTTCCGCAAAAGATTCGTCTTATCCGTCCTGCTGATTGTCGCGGCAGCCGTCTTTGCAACTTTGCTCATTGTACAGGGATTATGGTAAAGGAGGGAGAATAAATGGTCATACACTATCAGCAGGGCTTGAGGGCATTGATACTGCTTATCTTTTCTGCATTGATTTTCAAGCTGCATTATACAGGAGAGATCAGCAAATATATCAATCCCAAATATGAGAGCCTCAGCCAAATTGCATCTGTTATTTTTCTGGTCCTGTTTTTTATTCAAATCACACGTATATGGGGACAAAAGGAAAAAAAGCATCATCATCATGGTGAAATGGGATGCTGCCATCATGATGATGGAGGCCATGACTGCGGGCATCATCATGATCATGGCACCTCCCCTTTTACAGCAAGAAAGCTGCTATCCTATACGATCATCATCTTCCCCTTGATCACGGGCTTCCTCCTCCCGCCCAAGGTGCTGGACGCATCAATTGCGGATAAAAAAGGGGGAATGGCCATTTTATCGCATGGAAAGCAGAAGGCTGACCAGAGTAAAGCGGCAACAGAGGAGAATCAGACTGACCAGAATGAAGCAGCAAAGGACCAGCTTGAGGCTAAACAGGGTGACACTATAGACGAAAATGAACCTGATCCAAATCTGGAAGATCAGCCTGTTATGACAAATGACGAATACACCGCATACAAAAAAAGACTGGCAAAAAGCAATAGCATTCTTTTGAACGACGATGTATATGCCGCCTATTATGAGAGCATGCATGAAGATCTGGACAGCTATCTGGGGAAGGAAATAGAGCTGATGGGATTTGTCTATAAGGAAGAAGGCTTTAACGAGGACCAGCTTGTCATCTCCCGTTTCCTTGTTTCCCATTGCGTGGCAGATGCAAGCATCGTCGGCTTTTTATCACAATTTCAAGAAGCTTCAGGGCTGGAAGCTGACAGCTGGGTGAAAGCAAAAGGAATAATTGAGATGGCTGAATATAATGGTACAATGCTGCCGCTCCTTAAAGTGACAGAATGGGAATTGATCAGTGAGCCTGATCAGCCATATATTTATCCGATAACAATCAAGGTTATATAAGAGGGCGGACTATGATCCGCCCTTTTTCATGCCTGCCCGTCCGCAAGCCTTTTTATAAGCTTAATCTGACCTCTATGGCTGACTTCATCCTCGATGACGTGAAACCACATCCAATAGTGATTATATGCCAGCCCATTTTCCCAGTGATGATCCTTAAGGAGCCAGGCTTCATCTGCGTCCTTCAGTTTTTCCAATGTGTTTCTCCGGACTTCATCAAGTTCAGCCATGTAAAATGCCAGATCATTGCCTCTATACTTTTCTCTGGCCTGGTTTCCCAGTTCCAATGCAGTTTCCCATTTTCCTCTTTCATCCTCATTTAAGTCCCTTTTCTCAAATGTTATGATGGTGTGGACAAATTCGATCGCAGCCAAGTGCATCAGCAGGGCACCGATTGAATTAGAGGCCTCGTCGATCAAAAAATCGAGCCGGAATTGATCCAGGCCCTGGATTTCACTAAGTGTTACAGACCTGGAATGTTCAAGCATACTCACCACATCAGCAACTCTGCTGCGGTATCCTGCAGCAGGCTTTATCCGGTAATCAATCAATAGAACTCCCCCTTAAACCTCGACTATTATCATCTTATCAGTCAAGCAGAAAATGATAGACTGACTATTGAAGAATTTACAAGGTATACTTAAATGGACCATATGATCCACTAGTACTGCACGGCATATTAAAAACGGATTCCTCGAGTGAATCTATCCTTTTTTAACCGCAATGATTGCTGCGGATTTGGATGTGAGTAAAATTTCGGCTGAAGCCATTAAAGGATGATGAAACCAGAATTCCCGCACTGTATCAGGCTTTCCCTTCCATTCCTCAGGAAAATGCTCTTCAGGCGTGAAATCATCCATGAACAGCACCCCATTTTGATCCAGCATTTTTATCAGATCTTCACCTTCTTTTTGTTTGGCTGAAGCAGCATCAGCAAAAATTAATGTGCACCGCTGCCTCCTTCCAGTCGCCATGAAGAAAAATTGCCTGTTTATGATGAATGCCGCCTCTGACTTTTTCTATCCTCTCAAATGAATTGTCTATTGATACCAATTCAGCTTCAGGTGACAATCCCGAAAGAATCCAGGCGCTTCCAACACCAAGCCCTGTTCCGATTTCCAGAATTCTTCCTTGGCCTGCCTGAGCAGCCATAACAGACAGAAGCCTCCCAGCTTCATCTGTGCATGATTGTTCAAAGCCTTCATTGAACGCTGCCTCTTTTCTTTGCCGTACTATGTCCGGAATACCACGATCTGTATATTCGTTTATCATGAAGTAATCCCCTTTTACAATTGTCATTACCTTACCAATCAAATTTTTAGTGCTGCCCTAAATCTTTCGTTTGTAAATTATATCCCAAAAATAAACAGGATAAATGCTATACTGGAAAAAAAGAAAGGTTGTGGAAAGAATGTTTAACAGTGGAGATCTTATATTCCAGATTCTTATGTTAGCCGTAATGGCTGGAATGGTTTTTGCTGTCTATTTCCTGGTCCGCTGGATGGTTATAGGAAAACCCGAATCCAAAATGGAGCAGAAACTGGACAGAATCATCGAGCTGCTTGAGGAGGACAAAAAAAGCTAGCCTCCCCTGCCGGCCGGCCCGGAAATATGGAGGAATCTATTTCGGGGACTTATATTCATTGCTTCCTGGCCTGCTTTTAATAAGCATCCACGCTGCAATAGCCTCAGCTCTGCTTTTCCCCTGGTTTTTTTGGTCTGCATAATAATCACGGATAAACCGGTTGTATTCGAACTGCCGGCCAATCTCACGCTTATAGGAAGGATCCTTTTTCCGGCTTTCTTCCTCGTGCCACGCTGATACAGCATCATTATAGGTCTTTCCGGGATTATGCTTAAAATAATCTTGTATGTAAGTAGAAAAGTGAAAATGTGAACCTATGACACTCTTGAAAAAAGCACGGACTTCCTGTGAGCAAGTATGATTTTCAGAAATGACAGTATCAAGGCTTAATGGGGCTTTGGCTGCACGGAGCTTTGGCCTTCTTTTTATTATTGGACCTTTCTTCTCCCCTGTAGTCAGATATATCCCAATCCTTTCCGACAGCTCCGCCTTTCCGCCTGACGTACTCATCCCTTCTTTCCTGCAGAAAGCCTGAAGCTCTGTTTTCAGCCAATAATATTCACTGAATTCTTTATAGCTTATTTTACTGGTAAGTTCCGGCCTCATTTAACCCTCCACTATTTTTATTTACATTACCATTATAGAACAAACGTTCCTTTGAAACAAGGTTTAAGGAAAATAATTCCTCTGCTTAAATATGCGTTATTATGGGTAGATTGGTGAGAAAAGGACTTTCTAAAGGATAGGAGGCTGGCTGATGGCAAGAATGGACAAAACCCTTTCCCAGATCCAGGCCAAGTTTGCCGGCAGGAATCTGGGTTCTGGTGCATTGTTTGGCGTTGGTCTGGCAGCTTTCTTGGATGAAGCTGTTTTTCACCAGCTTTTACACTGGCACCATTTTTATGACCTTTCCACCACAGCCGCAGGACTGGTTTCTGACGGACTTTTTCATGCTTTCAGCTGGTTTGCTACAGTTGCAGCTTTATTTATGCTTGCAGACCTTCGCCGGCGGGCAGCCTGGTGGCGGAAGAGATGGATGAGCGGCGTCATGCTGGGTTCAGGCGGCTTTAATTTTTATGACGGGACTATCCAGCATAAGTTAATGAGAATTCATCAAATTCGCTATGAGGTTGAGATATTGCCTTATGATCTGGCTTGGAATGCTATTGCGCTCTTTTTCATTCTTTTGGGAACCATGCTTTTCCTGAAGACGAACAAACAGCTGCGAAGGGCAGGTGCTGCACCAGATGCACGGCAATAGCCATCTCCACCATGAAACAGTGGGCGGTGCTGGATTAGTCGCTGCCCAAAGTGCCCTTATTATGTTTTTTGTATCCCTGCTTCTCATGTACCTTGCAGTCCAATTTTTCGGGAAACGCGATTGGCCTTTATACAGGACAGTTCTCTGGGCTGCCGGAATCCTTTGCTGTATAGCGGCGGCAGGTCCAATAGCTTCCTGGTCCCACAATCAATTTTCGATGCACATGATGGGCCACCTGCTCCTCGGGATGCTCGGCCCCTTGCTGATGGTCCTTTCCGCACCTGTCACGTTATTTTTAAGGATGCTGCCTGCCCGATATGCGAGAAAGGGGGCCAGATTGCTAAAATCGCGCTTATTTAGGTTCGTTTCCCATCCGGCAATTGCGGCAATCTTAAATATTGGAGGGCTTTGGCTTTTATATATAACCGATTTGTTTACAAGGATGCATGCACAGCCTCTGCTTTACCTGCTGGTCCATTTGCATGTTTTTCTGGCAGGATATCTGTTTACGGCTTCGTTTGTCTCAATTGAACCCACTTCGCATAGAAAGAGCTTTATGCCGAGGGCAGCCATCCTGATTACAGCCCTGGCCGGCCATGGCATATTATCAAAATATCTATACGCCCATCCGCCGGCAGGTGTATCAGTTGATCAGGCTCAGAGCGGCGCAGTCCTCATGTATTATGGCGGCGATTTGATAGACCTGTTCATCATTATTTTTTTCTGCCTTGAATGGTATAAAGCGAGGCGCCCGAGGGAAGCCGGAATTGGCACCGCACCATCTTAGCATCGAGGCGCCGCAGAAAGAAAAGAGCACTGCCAGCTGGGCAGTGCTCTTCTCTTTCTATAGAACGTTTTGTTTATTCAGACGCTTCAGCGCCTTTTTCAGGCTGCCAAGGAAGACAAGCCCGTCCACCTCAAGTCCCAGATTAACCATAGTCTGTGCTATTTCAGGGCGGATGCCGGTAAAGATCACCTTGATGCCAAGAAGCTTGAGTGCATCAGTTACTTTAAAGAGCTCATTGGCCACCATTGTGTCCACGATCATCACACCTGATACATCCAGAATCAAATGTGAAATACCCAGTTCCCTAGACTTTTCAAGTGTTTCTTCCATTAGAAGCTGTGCCCTGTCAGTATCAATATCTCCAATCAGCGGGAGGATGGCCACAGAGTCTGTAATCGGGACAACCGGTACAGAAAGCTCAAGGAACGCCTTTTTGGAATTATTCAATGTTTCTGAATACGATCTCACATATGCCAGGCTGAAGGCATGGACCGCCGTATCCAGCAATGGATCGATTGTTTCTATAATTTCAAAAACGGTTTCTGCTGCCAGTTCATTTTTGAGAACTTCTCTTTTGATTACTTTCCATATGTATTTCCTGTATAAAGCCGTATCCATGAGGGCCTCATCAAGCGACACACCTTGAACACACAGATTTTTCCCTGTTTCGGCTCCCCAGTTTTCAAAAACTCCTGATACTTCTTCCCCTTTGGATGACTTGATAAGACTGTCTCCAAACATGCTGATAAAAGCAGCTCTTAAATTCAAAATCTCTGTTTCATATTTGCTGATTTCTTCTCTTTCTATATCTGTCAGATCAGCAAATCGCTCTGTTTGGACCTGTTTGGCAATCTGCATTTTTTCCTGGTTAATTCTTTCCCCTATATGTGCAAGTTCTCTTGTCATAAGCTCCCCCAACATGAATATACAAAGAATCTTTTTGTTTTTTTTATATTATTATACCGGCACTATTCCAAATTTCCTAGCTTTTCAATCATTTATTCTGCTTTTTACCAATATACATTTAACCGTTTTTTGGGCAGATTAAACGCTTTTTGAAAAATTAATATTCTCCAGGATATCTGAGATTATATAGAAAAGGAAGCTGCAGAATGACAGCTTCCAGAGGGTGAATTTATTTAAGTGAATTGATGGCTCTCTCCAGGGTGGAAGTAACACTGATCCTGTCAAATGAGATTCCCAGCTGCACTGCCGTCTGGGCAATTTCTGGCCGGATGCCAGATAAAGTGCTCTTCACGCCAATCAGTGTAAGCGTCTCTATCAGCTGAAAAATCTGATGGGCAACCATAGTATCAATCATGACCACCCCCGACAGGTCGATGAACAGATGGTTAACCTTTTTCTCATTGCATTCGAGCAGCGTGTGCTCAAGGATGAACTTGGCTCTTGCCGTATCGATATCGCCTACAAGCGGCAGCAATGCTGCATTATTATTAAGCGAAATGACCGGCGAGCTGAGTTCATTGATCATTTCCTGGCTGGCCTTGAGTCTGGCCTCAGAAAATTTATGGTTTTCCTGTGTGAACCAGGTCATCACCTTGCTGAACGCCTTGATGATCAATCTGTTCCAGGTGTTGATCTGCTCCTGAGTATACTTGCCTTCATTTTCCCCGGTAAATTTTCCAACCAAATCAAGATACTGTTCCTGGGTGTTAAAGAACTCTCTTAAAATAAAGTGGACTGGAGTGCTCAAGTGCTCTTCATCCTGGGCTATAGAAAGGATCCACTGCTCAAATTCATGGAAAAACTGATCTTCATCCATGATAAAAATTTTGCAAAAATGCTCGTGGAAATCATGATTTTGCTGCTTGATTGTACGAATAACATTTGGATTGGTCGAGCTGTATACTCCTTTTGGATCACTTTTGTCCAAAGAAGCATACCAGTCTTCTGTTAGCTGCCATGTTTTATCTACTAAGTATTCATGTAAATCTTCATTTCTATGCATAGCTTCCCCTGAGACCTCTCTATTTAAGATATTTTTCCTTTACTATTGTAGCATTTCTGCTTACAAGGGTCATCTTTTAAACTGCATTGGAAAGTTAATTCCTTTCAGGCATTCCTGCTTTTGTTGAGCATCTCTTTAAATGCCCAAATACTGTTAAAAAAAGAGGGTTCGCAGCGGCCATTTTCTTCCCAGCTCCATGAAGCCGAGAGGATCGAATGGGCATATCCCCAGCTGATCAGCTTATCCCTTTCCAGGCCGGCTTTCTCAGCGAATAGGTTAATCCTTTTTGAGATGATAGATTCAGCATTTGTTTCAGGCAGCCGGTTGAGAAGGTACTGTATAACATCATATTCCTTTTCCCCGATCAGCCCTTTTGGATCGATGATGATCCAGCCATTTTTCCCGCCATCCAGGATATTATAGTGATGCAAATCTCCATGAAGAAGGAAATTGTCTGCTGTATTCCTTATGTTCTCAGTAAATATGCTGTTTGCTTCATTCAGCATTGAAGCTGTTATTGGTCCCAGCCCTTCCGGATTTTCACGGAGAATCCGCTGAAGACTTTGATGCCGCTCCTCCATCCCAGGCAAATCAGACGAATCCTGTGCAGGAACCCAAAGGTTCTTCATCAGATTTGCGGCAATCCCAGCGGCTTCTTCGTCGTCTACAACTCCAGCGAGTGTTGAACCTGGGGACACCTTTTCAAGGAGGAGAATGCCTTTTTCCACGTCAGCTTCAAATATTTTCACGACGCCCGGCCCTTTAAGCTGCTCCAGGGCATATGCCTCTCCTTTTGATTCCCCGCTGGGTACGGAGAGTTTCAGAACTGCCTCTGTTCCATTTGCCATGATAACGGGCGCCGCAAAATTATAGGAAAGCTTATAATACTCCCCTATTTTAAGCTTCCACCGCCGCTCGCATTCTTCTATTAAATCATCAAAGTTAGAAAGCCATTGTATGCCTTTCTCTTTATGTACATTTATAATGGTTCTTTTAAACGCTTCTGGCAAGTCCATTAAGAAGATAGCCTCCCTGATTTGAAGCTTTTATAAAAAGATTTGACGGCGTCTGCAGCCTGGAAGGGAAACTGCAGCCAAACATACGCATGCAGTGAGTCGGGGATATAGGTAATGTAATGTTCCCGGATAAGGGAAGAAAAATGCTGGATGCTTTTTTCCGCCAGTCTGTTTTCAGACTCCTCCTGGCTAGGCAGCAAAAGAACAGGACAGCTGATTTTACAGTAATAGTCTTCCAGCCTGATATCCCAGCATGACGAAATAAAGCCGGCTAGGACATTCTTTGTAAAGCGATTCGCGAAGTATCCGTTTACTTTTTGTTCCATCGTGCTTCTTATAAATGTTTCTGTATGTCTGTTCCAGATTTTAGCTTCCTTGAATTCTCCTTTCATTGACGAAAGATACTCTTCAGCTGACGAGTAAACAAGCTCTTTTTCATTATAAATGCTTGCCAGGAGCTCTGTTCTTTCTATCTCTGCTTCTTCTTTTGTTCCTTCCAGCAAGCTGTATTCACCCCAGCGATCATATAAACCGCCTTCACAAACAAGCGACTGGACCATTTCGGGATGGGAGGCTGCGATGCTGAGCCCCACTTCTGCCCCCATGGAGCTTCCAATGATATGGCAGCATTCAATGCCTAATTCATTTAAAAGCAGGATGATATCATCAGCCATTTCTTCAATATGGTAGCCGCTTTCAGGTTTTTCCGATTTACCATGTCCCCTCATATCCGGTGCAATCACACTATAGTCTGCAGAAAAATGCGGTAATATTCCATGCCATGCCTGCCATGTTCCTCCGCTGAAATGCAGGCACAGAATGACTGGTTTTTCAGAAAGAATATGAGCCACATTCAAACTTATACCATTTGGCAATTGAACTCTTCCTTCCTTCATGACAGTCCCCTTTCCCGTTCTATTCTCGAATTAGGGTAAATCCCCATTCAACCTTAATGATTATTTTAAACTTTCTGTAATCAATTTCAAATCAATAACCTCTGCTGAATATGTCGATTTATTATTCAATCCCTCCTCTTGCCTTCCCCTCTAGATTCCGGTAATATATGTATATTAATTTACCGGAAGGGTGACAAAAGGGCGATGAACAACTAATTCTTTTTAGAAAATGTTCGTAATTCATTTATACGATTCTTTTCTGGATAGGATTGGTGCATCCCTTTTGTTACAGTAAGCAGAATCCCTCTGCTCTGCTTTACACCCAAGGAGCCTCCTGACCAGAAAAAGCCAGGAGGTTTTTTTATGACAGAAAATATGCTTGCAGAAAAAGCAGGCTTCGGAGCGCTGTTTCAAAATCGCGTTATCAGAACCATCCTGCTGTCCGTCTTTTTCCTGCAAATCGGGATCTGGGTCCGTAATTACTCAATCCTTCTTTATGTAATTGAAAAAACAAATGAAAACCCGGTAGCCGTGTCTCTTATATCAGTCGCCGAATTTGCGCCGATCTTCCTGTTTTCTTTTATCGGAGGGACATTTGCAGACAGGTGGAGGCCGAAAAGGACTATGGTATGGTGCGATTTATTAAGTGCTTTGTCCATATTTGCGGTGCTGCTGACCTTGCTCTTCGGAAGCTGGAAAGTGATCTTCTTTGCGACGCTTGTTTCTTCGATCTTATCCCAATTTTCCCAGCCTGCCGGCATGAAGCTTTTCAAGCTGCATGTACCGGCAGAATTGGTTCAGATGGGAATGTCTATTTACCAGACTGTATTTGCGCTTTTCATGATTCTTGGACCGATTATCGGAACCTTTGTCTATCAGCGTTTCGGAATCATGACAGCCATTGCTGTTATGGGTATAGCTTTTATCCTCTCTGCCCTCATTCTGCTTATGCTGCCAGCTGACAGGGAATTGGATGAAACATCTGAAAGAAAATCACTGTTCCAGGAAATGAAGGATGGCTTCCGCTATGTCTGGAGCAGCAAGCCGCTTACCCTGCTCGGAGGCTGCTTTGCGGCTGCCGGCCTTGCTATCGGCCTTACCCAGCCGCTGGGCGTCTTTCTCATAACTGACAGGCTTGGCCTGCCAAAAGAGGAGCTGCAATGGCTGATGACTGCATTTGGAGCCGGCATGATACTTGGCGGAGGCATTACTATAGCTCTTTCCAAGAAGGCTCAGCCCCAGCTGCTTCTTGCGCTTGGAATGGCAGCCAGTGCACTCGGCTTTATAGGAATGGGGCTGTCCACCGCTTTCTGGCTCACACTTGCTGCACAATTTTTCTCCGGACTGTTTATGCCGTGCATCCATATCGGCATTAATACGATGATTCTTCAAAATACAGAAGAAAACTTTATCGGCAGGGTCAATGGCATCCTGAATCCCCTCTTTATGGGAGCAACCGTCATTACCATGTCGATGTCCGGCTGGCTGCTCAGCAAGCTTTCCATCGTACTGATTTATGAAGCTTCAGCTGTGCTTTTGGCGGTTGGAATTCTTATCCTCCTGCCAATCATGGGCAGAAGCTCCGTTAAATCCGGGGTGAGCGAAAAGATTTAATATCAGCTTGAGGCGATTTAGCCTCAAGTTTTTTTTCTTTTTAAAAAGATGAAATGAATTCCAGGCAGATTGGCAATACTACCCTTGTGCTTAACAGAAAGGCGGCACTCTGATGAGAGATAACTTAAGGAGGTTTATGATGGGAATTTTAAGCGGCAACCCGAAGGAAGAACCGCTGCATTATGGCGAAGTATTTAGTATCTGGTCATCCCAGCTTGCAGGAAATGCAATGATTGCAGGTTATCAGACCATGATGAACCATGCAGGTGACGATGATCTTAAGAAGCTGTTGACTGAAGCGATTGAACTCGGCAAAGAAAATCGCAGGCAGGTAGAGGAATTGCTGAAAGAAAATGGAGTAGGCCTGCCGCCGGCACTGCCTGAACGGCCGGATGCCTGCCTGGATGACATCCCGGTTGGCGCAAGGGTTTCCGATATGGAGATAGCGGGAACACTTTCTGCTGATATTGCAGCAGGTCTTGTTGCCTGCAGCCAGGTTATAGGTATGTCAATCCGTGAAGATGTAGCTATGATGTTTGGACAGTTCCACATACAAAAAGCCCAGCTTGGCGCCAAGGTTTTGCGCCTGAATAAAGAAAAGGGCTGGCTGATCCCTCCTCCCCTGCATCTGTCTAAAGGGAAGGACTGCTAACTGCTAATCCAGTTCAGCTGTCCAGATTATGAGCTTTACTTTACTAATAAAATCAGTCTTGAGCCGTATAAAAATACAGCCGGGGCTGATTTTTGATTTCTGCAGAATTTCTTACACTAATAATAGAAAATGAGTGATAAGGAAAACTCTGATATGGCCGATAGTTAAAATACGCTTGTTTGCTCTGGATTGTATTTCCAGGGGTTATACTTGATCGCGCTCTGGCTGCTGTTTTAATCATTGTTTCTGATATGGAAATATTGTTTTTAGAGCTTCTTTAATAAACATCTGTTTTAGCATGATCAGCTGAGTGTCATTCAGGCGTTTCTTCCTTATTGCCGCCTTCACAAAAGCGAATACTTCCTTTTCTCCTGACTAGTCAGTCCGGCTGGCAGTCTTCTTGACATGGCATCATCCCAGGTTGCTTTCCTGGTTACATCTGCTGCTTTCCATTACTCGCCATCTCTATGACACTGCTGAAAATCTTGCTTAAACAAAGCGAATAGACTAATTTTCCCTAAGATTTAAAGGAGAATATTGGAAGTGCACCGAATATTGATAGAGGTTCCTCAGGTCAGCATGAGAGCCATTTTATAATCGGATAAAGGATGATACTTATGAAAACAGAAATTCTAGAGAAAAACAAAGAAAGCTGGAACCTTTCAGCAGAGCGCTTTTTTGGCCGAAATCCGCTCCCTGAGTATGGTCCCCTGGCCCCTGTAGAAGATGAACTGAACCTGCTTGGCGACCTTGCCGGGAAAAAGGTGCTGGATATCGGCTGCGGAAGCGGGCATTCTCTTCTCTATATGGACAGGCGGGGTGCGGCCGAGCTTTGGGGCATTGATTTGTCGCCGAAGCAGATTCATACGGCACAGCAGGTGCTCGGCGGTGCTGCAGCGCCAGTAAGACTTTTTGAATCCCCTATGGAGAATGATCCGGGGCTCCCTAATCAATATTTTGATATTGTCTATTCCATCTATGCTCTCGGCTGGACAACGAGCCTCGAGGAAACGCTGGGTAATATCCACAGGTATTTAAAGCCTGGCGGCACTTTCATTTTCAGCTGGGAACATCCCTTTTTCAGCAGAATCCGGAGCAAAGATTCCTCCATTATTATCGATAAGCCTTATCACGAAGAAGGCATTTATAACCATGAGGGGTGGAATACGCCTGCTTTTATGCAGCAGTATAAGGTAAGCACCTATATCAATGCGCTGGTCAGCCAAGGTTTTAAAATCGAGAGAGTGATAGAAGAAGCATGCCTATCTGAGGAAGACAGGAAAAGGCACAGCAACCGCTGGTATTCCTATGAAAAAGCCCAATATCTTCCGACAACTATCATTATTAAGAGCACAAAAGCTATTTAAAGGATAAGAGCCGGGTACGCCCATGAATCTTACTGCTTCATATGCAGCATCTTCACCGCTGCTTTGTATAGTCTTTTGTAACTATATGGGATTAAGAATATTAATGCGGAAACCGGCATGAATTATGGCAGATATGGAAAGATTATTGCCTAAACAGGCCCGATTATAGGCATATCAGGCATGATTGTGAAGGTATCCGGAATGATCGTCCTTGTTTTTTGATTTAATCTCTTTAAAAGTCGGGCGAAGCAGCTTCTAGTTGTAATGCTCACCCTTTATTTTAAAGACTTCCCCCTAAAATTGATGCCATTTTCCAACGGAACAATGCAATCCCTGTATCAATCCTCCCCTAACCCCTGCCGCGCCAAAAAGTCCATACAAAATTGTATGGACTTTTTTTCTAAATAAAAGCGGCTGCTTATGTTGTCTTGCTCTGCTCCCCGGGAACAGACAAGTCCCTTTCTTTGAAGCTGCCTGCCAGATAATCAATAATTTCCCTTCTTCGGATCAATCCTATGAAAACGCCGCTGTCGTCCGTAACAGGGACAAAATTCTGATTTAGTGATGAATTAATGATTTCTTCCATCTCACTGCTAACTAGCACTGGCTCATATGATCTATGAAGCGGCACATCCTTCAGCATCACTCCCTGGATCTCATTAAAGTCGACCCTGCCCATGCTTTTGAGCTTCCATAACAAGTCTCCTTCTGACAAGGAACCTACATACTTTCCTTCTTTATTTAATATCGGAAAGGTTGTATAACGGTGATACTCCATTTTTTCCATGGCTTGCCTCATTGTCCAATGGTCGTAGACAAAAACCAGTTCATTTTTAGGCAATAAAAAAAACGCGATATTCATTACAGCTGATTCTCCTTCTTCTTATCAGTGAACACCTGCAGCATTCAATCCGGCTTAATGGTTCCTTTGGGATTATTGGGCACAAACTGTCCCTTGGCAATGAATATGCCTAAAGAGCCACATTCCCTTTCTTCCCTGAAAACAGCCGCTCTAAAACGTACGCAGATAATATACAGCACAAAAAGACCTATCCTGGCTCCAGGCAGCTTCTGCAAATTTGGATGCAAGGGTGCTGCTCATTAGGCGGTCTAAAATGACCTCACTCGCTTTAGCCGACGAAGTTAGCTGACGGGCAGGATGGCGAAAGATCATTCTCATCCCTCCTGCTTCCTGCAGGATTAGCCCCAAAAATTGGTTCCTCCGCTCTCAATATGAGATTAAGCCGATTCACTTTTCAGGTGTTGAAATAATTTTACTTCCAACTTTCCGTATAAGCAAATTTCTGCATATCCCTTTTTTTATCTGACTTTCAGCATTCTGCAAAAAAATGAGTGAATCCTCTATTCTACAAAGACATCACCATGTTTTCAACCCGTTTATTTCTTTTTTTATTTCTTTTTTATTTTCCGTTGACAGCCATTAAGTTCGTGAGTAAGATAAGGCAGAACAGGATTTATTATTGGAAATCATGACTTAAAAATCCGGTTTCTCCTCCTCTGTTTTTGTATAAAACAAGAGGATCTGAGAATAAGAGAAACCATGATGGAATGCATGCATTATACCTTTTAAACACCACAGCAACGGGAGGATTTATGGGAAACACTTGCCGATATGTCATTAATGCAGTTGGAAAAGGCGGAGAAACCTACTATACGCAATGCAAAGATAAAAAAGAAATGGAAGAATGGATTTCTGAGCATCAGGACCGGATAGTGATGGAGGAAATCAAGGTGAAGGACAAAAATAAGCATCCGCTGCTGAAGCTGTTTTCAAAATAAAGCATAACACCCTATAGACTTGTACTGATAGAGAGCTTGCTGAAGCTCTCTATTTTCTACCTAGCCATTCTACTTTCACTTAAGCAAACATTGCCGAAGAAGTCTGGAAATAATCATGGGAAATGGCAAGGGAGGGGACCGCTGGATCCCCTCCCTTTTTCATTTTCAGTATGCTTTCACGCTTCCGAGAATCGAGATCATCTTCCCGTAAACCTCTTCTGATTCCTCCTGGTTCACATAATGAATGGTGAATCGAAGCAGCTTCCCGTCTACATTTTTGACAATGATGTTTGCCTGGTCAGTTTTGTTATGTGCGTGCAGCACCATCATACTGTCTCTATAAAATGGAAGCTGTACTGGTTTCATGTCTTCAGGCTTGCCAATCGTCCTAAGATATTCCATAGAATTTTTCTTTACTTCATCCATTGCTGATTTTCCGTCAAGAACTTCCACCCTGGCAAAATACCGGCTATTCTTCCCATATTCCAAAAGGAAGCGGCGCGGCTCTTCTGCATGAAATGTGTAACCTTTCTTGGGGGAAACGGACAATTTCACCTTTTCAGCATCATATGAAGCAATACTGCCTTTATTAACTGACAGATTCTGCCCTATTAGGATCAGGTCGCTCCTCAGTCCGTTTATTTTCTTGAGTTCAGCGACACTGAGACCGTATTTTTGTCCGAGTGTCCAGAGTGTGTCTCCTTTCTTCACTGTAATCTTTCCGGGAACCTCCAATCTGCTGCCTGCATAGATCAAATCGCTCTTTAATTTATTGAGATGCTTCAGCTGCCCGACTGTACTGCCATATTGCCTGGCAATGCTATAGAGAGTGTCCCCTTTTTTGATGGTATAAAACTCTTCAGCAGATGCAGTGCCCTGGCTGAATGTTAGAATGCCAAGGGCGACAAGCGCTGAAGCAGCCAGTTTTTTTACTTTTTTCATTTTAGAATCCCCCTTCTGTCAATCTTGTTGTATTTTGCCTTTACAACAGATTAGACGGGGAGAACAAAGAACCGTTTCAGGGGGACAAGCCCATTTTGCTTAAAGCATGATATCTTTTTATACGGCTTATATTTTAAGTACGGAATGTATTTTCCAATATTGACGCAGGTATTATCAAACCGCAGAAGTAATATCGACTATTCCAGTTCCCTGGTTTCTTTTCAGAAGGATGGCAAATATTTCATTTAGGACTGAGTTCTTTTTCAATAAGATGTTTTTTTGCAGAAGAAAGATTAGAGAGTAATTGCCGGGGTAAAAGTATCTTAGCTTCTCATTTATTAAGTGCTTTTCGCCAGACTTCCTTTGTATAAAGGAGGATTGGCGGGAGGTGATTAATTTTTGAGAAAGGCGTACAGCATAAAAGATCTGATAGCTTATCTGGATATGAAAGATTATCCGCTGTCTGAGGAGGCCATTCTGGATCTCATACAAAAACGGAAACTCCCCCATCAAAGACCTTTTGGCAGCATGATCGTTTTTGATCTGGATCATATAGACTGGTGGGTAGACCATCAGCGCAGCAATGGTTAGCTGTCAGCAGGCCCCGCTCTCTAAGAGCGGGGCTCAGTTCTGTTCACCGGGATCGGAACTTCGCAGCTTTTCATAGAGCAATTGGAAGCCATATAAAAGGACTGCTCTGAACTGCTGAAGCAGGATGAATTGCTGCTTAGTCATTTTTTTGAGAGAAGCAATTCCTGCCCACTCCAAAAACCGGACGCCTGGGAATGCATATAAAATATGAAGGACAAAATTGACGATCATATATAAACCAAACTTCCCGTACATATACTTCAATACCAGAAAGGACAAAACGAAATAAGGACCGATAACAAATGGTACATCTCCTCTTATCTTAGGATGGATACTGGATTGGAAAACCCACCACTTGCGTTTTGCTGCAGGTATATTCATGATCGCTGCAATGGTACATATGAATATAGATGCCGGAAGAAATCTTTTAAAAGACCTCTTTCCTATCAGGGGAATACTAGCCCAGGAAAGAAGCATCATCACAGCCAAAAGCAGTCTTTGCCGTTTCATATAAGCACCTCTTTTATGGAACAAACTATTTTGCGCCTTCCAGTTTACGTACCCATTTATAATACTGAATCAATAAAAAGAACAAAATTGGATCAGCAATGGCAGCATGCCACAGCTTCCACCACCCGTAGTGAAAATATCCCCACGGCTCAGGTAGCAAAGTGCAATATTCGTAAAGAAGAATGGCTATCACCCAGAAAACTACATAAAATATCCTTGTCAGTCTATCAGATCTAAAAGGATAGCGGCTGAGAAAGAGGACATTCACCGGGGGAAGCAGCAGTGTGTGTGCCAGCAGTCCGCCAATATCAGGATCCAGGCTGAAATACCAGTATCCATGGAGCTTAAATTCTATGATAACGTCGAAGGTTTGCTGAAATGCAATCGTAAATGCCCATATATGCAGCTTCTGATTGCCAGTCAGGGTTTTGCCGAACTTTACAGCTGCGATATTAAAAATGATAATTGAAATGATTAGTCCTGCCATATCTTTTCCCTACTTTTCAATCAGCAGGATTCTGCTTTTTTTTATTATGGCATTGTTAAACTTTGTTGTTGATTTTGGGCTCATTTCAGCTGTACTGAAATGCGTGTAAAACAGACTTTCACACGAATGAGCCCAAAATCAACAAGGTACACTAACATAGCCTTTATTATAAAATCTCCTCATTGGCGGCAGGTTATTCATGTGATGTTCAGATAGAGCCTTTCACATTCTGCAGGCTCTTTCCCCGTATAACTTTACAAATCATTGTCCCCTCATATCGCATACTCTCGTAAAAATGAGCATATGGTGAATTGAGGTGAATTTCATGATAAAAGTTGTAACAGTAAACGTTAAACATTACAAAGATCTCATCTACCTACTAATCGCGGCCGCCGTTTTCCTCTTTTCTATCATTATCTACACTCAATTCAGCTCAAAGTCACTGGAGCGCGTCATGAGAAATATTGAAATCAATGAACTGCTGACTTATTTTATCAGCTCGGCCAATCATTCCTTCGCTCCTGACAGCGATCCTTTCACATTTGAAAATGTGACAGATGCCTTATTTTCCCTTGCCACTAATGTAAAGCCTACGGATGCCCGTACCTTTCTCGGTACAGAGCTTCCCGGCCTTGTTTATTTTGATACAGAAATAGTGGTTGCCGGGGAAGGAACAGATCTTTCCACCCTTCCATTTGAATCAGCACCTCCAGCAGAAGTACTCATGAATGAGCGTGAAGTTGCAGAAGAAAAGCTGCAGCAGCCTGTGGCGGACAAGCCGGCACAACCGGCCAAAAAGCCTGAAAAAACAGATGTGCTGATATATCATTCACATAATATGGAGGCCTTCCTTCCGCTGCTGAAAAATACAAAAGACGCCAATAAAGCCGTAACTTCAGATGAACGGGCCAATGTGGTCGGACTGGGCAGCAAACTTTCAGATGCACTCCTGCAAAAAGGGATCGGAGCATCCCAGGATAAGACCAATATTAATAAAGAATTGCTTAAGAGAGAGTGGACCTACTCTTCTTCCTATAAAGTATCCAATGAAGTTGTCCACGCTTCTGCAGAAGCAAATCCAAATTTGAAATATTTCATAGACATCCACCGCGATTCTGCCCGGAAGGATAAAACGACTGCGACGATCAACGGCAAAACCTATGCACGTCTGTATTTCATCGTCGGCAAAGAAAATAAAAATTACCAGGCCAATCTGGAATATACAAAAAAACTGAATGCGAAGGTTGAAGAAAAATACCCGGGCCTCAGCCGTGGAGTATTCTTAAAGACAAAGCTTGAAGGAAACGGGGTATATAACCAGGATATATCCAACAGAGCCATTCTGGTAGAGCTTGGCGGGGTCGATAATAATCTGGAGGAACTCCACAGAACAGTTGATGCTTTATCTGAAGCTTTTGCAGATATCTATTGGGACGAGAACGGCGGCAGCAAGGAGTAATCCGCCGCGAACAGAGAAAAGCCGCACTTCTGAGGTGCGGCTCTCTTTGTTAGGTACTGCTCTTTTTGAAAGTCCAGTTGACAAGAAAAATCCCGAGAAAAATAAGTGCTCCTCCGGCATAGACATACCAATGGACAGCTTCCCCCAGCAGAAGCCATCCGGACAGCACGCCAAAGAATGGGGCAAGGAAAAGAAAGGCACTCGTTTTCCCCGGATCTCCTTTGCTTAATAAATAAAACCAGACAGCGAATTGGACAATAGATGCCATCAAAGCGAGCCATACAACAATGAAGATTGAAAGCGGAGTGATGTGCAGCTCAATCTTTTCCATGGTCAAGCTCATAAGCAGCAGGACGATTCCTCCGAAAAGAAGCTGATAAGCTGTCAAAACCCAGGTATTGAATTGCCCTCCCCACCTTTTAATAAGCAAGGTCGCGATTGCCCATGAAAAAGCTGCCCCAAGACCGAGCAGGGTGCCTGATTCCAGCCGAAATTGAAAGCCAAGTGTCAGGATCACACCCAGAAATCCAGCAATGACGCCTATCCATTGAATCTTTGTATATTTTAGGCCGAAAATGATCGTGCCCAGAACAACAACAATCAGCGGATTACTGAACGTAAGTATGGATGATTCCCCGGCAGTGATGGTCCTTAAGCTGAGAAAAATACACCCCATCACCCCTGCTGTCTGAAACAGGCCGATCGAGAACACCTTCAGCCATTCTGGCAATGCACTTGGCCGCGGCTTCCGCTGTACAATGACTGCCATCAGCACCCCGGCAATGGTAAAACGAAGCCCTGTCAGCATAAGGGGGGAAATATAATCAAGTCCGATTTTACCTATAGCAAAGGACGATCCCATAAGAGAGGTTGTCAAAAGTACCAGCAGCATATAAGTGAGGCGGTTCATATCAGCATCCCCCTGTTAGTATTAACTCTATGTACACTTATCTATTTTACAGGCAGACAGGCAGACAGCGTCAACAAATCCGTTTGCCGCCGGCGTAAAATAAGCAGGACCCTGATTTCTGGTCCTGCTGCATTTAGCGGAGTGCCTTCTTGATATTTTTCAAGTATGCCGAACGGATGAATACATAATAAACCAGCTGAATCAGTAAAAAGCTTCCCAGCACAAGGGCTGACTCCTTGAAGAGCGAGGTGCCGAACATATTCTGCATGCTGGTAAGAGCTACAGCACCGTGGACAGCTGCAACGCCTGACGGTACAAAAAACAGGAGCCCGATCTGCACTGAAACCACTTTTGACAGTTCATCATCCGTTAGTCCGATCTTTGCAATGCGGGAAAATTTCTTTTTATCCTCATCAAGATCGCTAAAGAGCCTGAAGTAAAGAAAGCTCCCGGCGGCAACAAAAAACACTGCTCCGATAAATAGGCCGACAAATAGGATGGCCCCATACCCTTGAACAATCTTATCCATTTCATGAGCTAGCGGAAAAAAGCTGTATTCTTTTCCAAGTCTGCTGATCGGAAGCTCTTTCGCCAGTTCTTCCCCGATATCTGATGTGCTTTTCCAATCTTCTGCATCAAAAGTATAAAAATGCTGTGTTTTGGCAGAACTTCGCAGCGCGGCAAACTTATTGTCTGATACAACATAAAAGCTTTCATAGGAAGGGAACGCAAATGATTGTGTATTTCCAGCTATGGAAATGGGCTCCCCGCTTTCTTTGAGGGTCAGATTTGTTTGTTTTTCTTTTTCAGCAGGTGTTTTCATAGGTATTATTTTGATTGCTTTGTCTCCTTTAGGATCTACTGCTTTCCCGCCTGCCGCTCTTGCTATCGGGTTATATTCAGAACTTTTCACAAACATCGCCTGACTGTCGCCGACAGTCTGGTAAAGCCCTTTTGCTCTAAGTTCGCGATAGGAGATCCCCTCTTCATTAAGCCTAGTCCGGATGAGCTCAACCTGGGATGCTTCCCTCTCGTTTCCTGCATAGCTGCTGTAGTCAAAAGCAAACGGATTCTCCTCCTGGACTGCCTTGGTCATAACTGTCCTGAAGCCGACCAG
This sequence comes from Bacillus sp. MMSF_3328, assembly GCF_030733525.1. Classification (NCBI taxonomy): domain Bacteria; kingdom Bacillati; phylum Bacillota; class Bacilli; order Caryophanales; family Bacillaceae; genus Bacillus; species Bacillus sp. MMSF_3328. The sequence goes on from NZ_JASHIV010000002.1 coordinate 332,646, forward strand.
TGCGCCAATGGCTGAAAATGCCACAGTAGATACAATCGAAACAATGAAGAAGGTACGGGCGTTATCCTTCATCCTGTAAGCTAAATCAGAGAAAAGAAGCAGATTCGTCTTTTTGAACAGGATTGATGGATTCTTTTTTAAGCGGCCGATGATATACACGCTGAGCTGTGTAAAGAGAAAATAAGTCCCGATGATGACAACAGTGCTGACCGGCACCAATGCCACGCTTACATAAACCCCCTTCACCCTGAGCGCAGTAATATACCCTGCGGCAAGAAGCAAGGCAGATAGCAGGGCAAGCAGGCTGGAAGCGCGCGGTTCAGGCTTTGGAGCAGCGCTTCTTTTAATAAAAGCTGTCAGCTGATTCCCCCTGAACATGGAAACTGTGAAAAATGAAATAACTGCGAACAGCAGGACAAAAGCACCCGCTGTAAGGCCCAGCGCTTCAACAGGCATATAAAAAGGCAGGGACTTTTTTAAACCGAGTACATTTTCAGCTGCGAGCAGGATTGCCTTGGCAAGCACCATGCCAGTTCCGATTCCTGTCAGAATTGAAACCAGTCCGATCATCATGTTTTCCACGAAGATCATCTTTCTGAGCTGCATACCTGTCATTCCATGCATAACCAGCAATCCGAGCTCCTTTTTTCTCGATTTCAGGAATGCACTCATGCTGAAAAGGACAAAAAAGAAGGAAAACACATATATAACTGCTTCGGCAAAATGCAACCCGGTTGAAACATGCCCGCCGATCCCTTCTGTTTTAAGGCCCGGATGGAAGGCAAAAACCGCATAGACGAAAAATACCATGACCGAAAAGGCGCTGCTCAGCAGATAAGCCGCATACAGCCGTTTATTGCGGTGCACATTCTTAAACGCGAATTGACGAAAGGTCATGTGCATTCCCTCCCAGTATTGAAAGCATATCAATGATTTTCTGGAAAAAGGCCTGGCGGCTGTCTCCCTGGCGGATTTCATTATAGAGCCTGCCATCCTTGATAAAGATAACCCGGTCACAATAACTGGCAGCCAGGGCATCATGGGTGACAAGCAGCATGGTGGTACCGTCATTCCTGTTTATGTCTGACATAGTTTCCATCACATCGCGTGAAGCCTTTGAATCCAGATTCCCTGTCGGTTCGTCTGCCAGCAGGAGCTTCGGGGTATGAATGATGGCCCTTGCAATCGCCGCTCTTTGTGCCTGTCCGCCCGAAATTTCATAGGTCCTTTTGTTCATGATCGGCCGGATGCCAAGCTTGTCTGCGACCTTTTCTGCTTTCTCTTCCATTTCCCTGACGCGTACCCCTTCCAATGTAAGAGGAAGCATCATATTTTCTTTCACAGTCAGCGTCTCAAGCAGATTAAAATCCTGAAAAACAAAACCAAGCTCTCTCCGGCGGAATTTCGCAAGATCCCTTTTCTTCAGCTTGTTCGGATCTTTTCCTTCTATCAGGATTTCGCCTGATGTTGGAGAATCAATCGTGGATATCATATTCAGCAGTGTAGTCTTTCCGCTGCCTGAAGGGCCCATGATCCCAGCGAACTCCCCTCTGCTGATTTCCAGGCTGAGTTCTGACAGTGCCCGGTAAGAAACCTTTCCTGTATATACTTTACTTAGCCGATTTATCTGAAGCATCTTCATTTAATTTCTCCTCTCTTTCTTCTGATGCTTTAATAGTAAAGGAGAGAGATTGCTTCAGCTATCGAAGTTCCTTTCACGAGGCTTACAATCTTGTAAGATGCTGTTCGGCTCATTGAACAGGAAGCGAACAGCAGTCCCCTTTCCTTCTTCGGACTCCAGCTCCAGCTGAAATTGAAGCTTCATGCTGATTTCTGAAACCAGATACAGTCCCATTCCTGTAGACTCCGGGAAACGGCGCCCGTTTTCGCCGGTAAAGAAAGGCTGGAAGACACGCTCGATATCACTGGCCGGTATTCCATGCCCGCGGTCCTTCACTTCAAGGATGACAGTTTCTCCTTCCTGCCAGAAGGAGATGGTCACCTGTTGATTTGTACCTTTTGAATATTTGATGCTATTTATCAGAATCTGGGAGACTGCGAACTCGAGCCATTTTTTGTCAGAATGGACAATAAGATCAGCTCCAGCTGCAATTTCAGGATAAACTTCATTCCGGATGAACAAGCGCTTGTTCTCCTGCACCAGTTTCACAGCCAGCTCCCTTAGCCTGACAGGCTCTGCATGGAAATCATGCTCAAAAGATTTAAGCCTTGCATTGTACAGTACTGTTTCCAGACCTTTTTGAATTCTGTCCGTCTCTTCCCTGATGTTTTCACGGCTTACTTCGTCCTCATCCTGCAGCAGCAGTTCTATGACAGATAGAGGGGTCTTCATTTGATGCACCCACTGATTCATAAAGATAAGATGTTCGTTTTTATCTCTTTCCCATTGCGCCAGCTTGTTCTCATAAAGCTGGTATTGATTCAGCAAAAGCTGATCAAGAGCTTCTGCCATCGGATAGAAGCCTGTCGCAGAAATCGATTCATCGAGAGCCGCAAACGGATTTGTGAGCCGTGCATAATATCCCTTCATTCCTGCATAACGGAAAACCAGATAACCGCCGAGCAGGCAAAGCCCCAAAAAAACAGTATATAAGCTTACCTTTATGTCCCGGAATCCTGCCATACGATAGATAATAAGCACAGAAAAGAGCATGACAATATGGAGAAAGATGACCCCTGAATGATCCTTAAAAAAGAGCTTCAACACCAATCAGCTCCTTTTCCAGGTATTTTGAAGCAGATAGCCTGCTCCCCTGACGGTCTCAACCGCTCCGGTTATAGATATTTCCCTGAGCTTTTTTCTTACTCTGTTCATATTGACATTCAATGTGTTTTCATCCACATAAGCCTGATCATCCCACAGCTTTTCGAGCAGCGCTTCCCTGCTGGCAAAGCGGGGATATCTTTTCATCAGAATTTCCAGGACCGCACACTCATTCTTTGTGACCGAAGCCTGCTTTTCCTCAAAAACAAGCAGGAGTCTTTCAGGATAAAGGATAAGTCCCTCAGCTTCAATCTGCCGTTCCTTCACATTCAATGCATATTCCCCATATGCCCTCCTAAGATGGCTCTTGATTTTAGCCAGGACGACCTCATAATGAAATGGCTTGGTTATGTAATCATCGCCTCCATGCTCTAATGCCATAATCTGGTCCATCTCACCCGCACGGGCTGAAATGAATATGATCGGGCAGGTGGTCAACTGCCTGAGCTGGCGTGTCCAGTAAAAACCGTCATAGCTCGGCAGATTGATATCCATCAGGACCATCGCAGGCTGCTCTCTTTCAAAGCATTTAACTACCTCATCGAATTCCGTGCATACGGCCGCTTCATAGCCATACTTCATGAGATGCGACTTCAGCAGATCTGCTATTTTCACATCATCTTCCACAAGCAATATTTTGTGCATATCCTCTCTCCTGTTTACAATAAGTTTGATTTAATTTTAACAGCATGATGTTTTCTTCTGAATATAGCCGCAGACACACTTTCAGCCCTCATTTTATATGCTGGAAGAAGATATATCTGCGTTTTAAATAAACATTAAACCCGATCTTACCCAATATTAAACTGGCTCTCTTATAATAGTAATAAATAGTTTGAGCAATATTGAAGAAAGGAGAAGAATGATGATTGAATGGGCTCAATCTGCCAGTGCTTTCTGGCAGTATGTCGTTATTTTTATTTTCTCAGCTGCACCCTGGATGGACATTTCCATTGTGGTTCCGCTTGGAGTACTTTGGGGGCTGTCACCCTTTTGGACAGGAGTCCTGGCATTTGCCGGAAATCTTCTGCTGCTCATTTTGCTTGCCATCTTTTTTGAGCAATTTTTTCAGTGGAGGAATAGAAGGCGGGAGAAAAAAGGCGCAGCCGGCCCCACAAAAAGAGATAAACGTTCACAGCAGCTTTGGGAAAAATACGGTATCCCGGGCCTCGCCCTTCTCGCACCGCTATTGGTGGGGACTGATATTGCTGCCGTAGCCGCTTTTTCCCTCGGGGCTTCCCGTTCCCGGGTTCTTGCCTGGATGACCGTCAGCCTTGCTATGTGGACAATCGTGTTTGCGGCTGCTTCCGCCTATGGGGTCAGTTTGCTGGATTTCACCCAGGAAGCGCTGTTGGTTTCTCCTCCCGCAGTTTTACCCGGTAATGCCTCATAGATTTCGGGACTCCTCTTAATTCAAGGATGCCATGGTATATCAGCTCTCTGAGGCGGTACTCCAGGTAAAATAAATCTGTGTCCGGCAAATCTATATCTGTAATGGCTCCAATTAGGTGTCCAGCTCTGACAAAGCCATCTTCACTATCAGCTTCCATTTCTTTTATTGTTTCGAGGATTCTTGGGTCAAAATGGTCCTCTCGAACGGAGACAATGCTTCCGTTCTCCCAAATGCGCAAAACAGATTGAGTGCGGGCGAGTTTTTCCCACTCACTCAGCAGCTTCATCCGCTCTTTCTCGCTCAGGGGGGAGTTCTCTTTGCCCCTCTTAAAAATAAGCGACAGATTGTCGGGCTCCATTTGGCTTGTATAACGGGCAGGCCCATTATTCTTCAAGCCCATCTCTGTAAATTGGCCAGTGGAATTAATGACGATTATGTCATTTTTCTTGCCTTTTAGCAGATTCATTAAATAGCGGAGATTTGTCTGCTCATCCGCATTTTCGCCTGCCCATAGGTAGATGGGCACTTCTTCAGGAATATCAGCTATTTGCAAAAGCATATTGTCATTTTTCTGGTCCAGTTCAAAGTCTTCTATTTGGTAGTTGATATGGTCGAACATCCAGTCAGCACGATGTTTTTTCCCCTCTTCAGTATCCAGTTTCCATAGAGGCCCAATGCCAAGATATTCTATCTGGCTGATTACTTCCTCCCGCTGAGGCAGCATAACCCTTATGCTGCCGGCAGCGGATTCTGATGGTGCAATATGGACAGCGGTATATGATGGGCTTCTCCTGGTTCCCGTTTCTTTTTTATGCTTCTGAATCGCCCTGTTAATTATTTTGATCATTTTATAGTGATTTTCAAGACTCATGAAATAACCGCGGCCTTCCAGAGGCTGATGGTTTTCATGATAGAAATCAGAGAAATCCTCCCCTGGTGCCATCTCATAAGTCTGCTTCTCCAGTTCACGGAAACTATTGGAATCCAGAAATTCTGTCCTATTTATTTTGTAGACAAAAACAACATTCGGCTCAGCATAGAAATAAACAAAAGGAAATCGGATTCTTGTAGACATTCAGTCACTCTCCATTCCTGCAGCAGTATGGTGAAGATGCCATTCTTCCCCAAGAATCGCATAATAATATTCATCCCGCCATCCTTCTCCATGCGGAATGCACTTTTTGAAAAACCCTTCTCTCCTCATCCCGATTCTTTCCATTACTTTATAGGATGCAATATTTTCCGGCTGGCAGGTAGCAATGATTCTGTGGAGATTCTTTTGTTCGAACCCGTGCTTCAAAACAGCAGATGCTGCTTCAGATGCTAATCCCCTGTTCTGGAAATGTGGGTTCATTACCCAGCCGATTTCATAGGTATGTGTTCCAAAATAGGGATGAAAAACGATATGGCCGGCGAGCTGACTGTTTTCTTTAACAATGACTGGGTAGTTTCTGGCTTCAATCATATTTTCCTTTACAAACTTCATGGCAGCTTCTTGATTGAAAACACCTTCCGGCATATACTCCATGACTTGTGCATCAGAGGTATAAGTATAAAATTCCCGCCAGTCCTCCTCTTGAAAATCCCTGATGATCAGCCGTTCTGTTTCTATATACATTGATTATGCTCCTTTGTACTCAGATCAACTGACAATATTCGGCATTTTATAGAGGAATTCCTGCTGAGCTAATTTGTTTTCTTTATTTGAAGATGCAAACTGTTTTTCAGTGAAAGGACTTTAATATCAGACTAGAGATGCAGCTTACCCTTTGAGTTATGGCAGCAATATTTCCCGCGCTTCGGTATGTTCTCCATCCTCTCAGAAGATAGTGTCATAAATAAAAAAAGCCCCGCATGCAAGATTGCGGGGCCTTACTGAGCTTTACTTTTCCCAATGTTCTTTAATGAACTCATCACGCCCTGATTTTTCTCTGTCTTCCTTGTAATGGGCGGAATTTTTCTTATAATAGTCCTGATGATAATCTTCAGCCGGGTAAAAGGTTTCAGCAGGCAGCACCTTTGTGACAATCGGCTTGCTGAACTTTCCGCTTTCAGCAAGCTTATTGCGGGCAGCAATCGCTTTGTCCCTCTGAGTTTCATTATGATAGAAAACAGCAGTCCGATACTGGTCCCCGCGGTCATGGAACTGGCCGCCTTCATCGGTAGGATCTATCTGCTGCCAGAACAGTTCAAGCAGGTTTTCATATGGAAACACGTCAGGATCAAATTCGATCTGGACGACCTCATAATGGCCGCTGTCCCCTTTTTTCACATCTTCATATGTGGGATTAGCAGCATGCCCGCCGGTATAGCCGGAAATGATGCTATGTATTCCGTCAAATTGATCGAAAGGCTTGACCATGCACCAGAAGCAGCCTCCAGCAAAAGTTGCCAATTCTTTTCTCTCTGTCATTCACAAATCACCTTTTCTATTAAATATGAGAAGCTTTTCTACCAGTTTACCACCTCCACAGGCTTTTGGATATTCTCATGTTCAGTATAAGAAATTTTCACTGGGCAAATGTCCATTTTCAAAATTCCCCGCCATAATTGCGGGCAACTGCCCTCCTTCTGCATAGCATACAGAGAAAAAGAGACTGGAGGCTATGCAAATGAATCCTTATATGGCAATTCCTGAGTATGCATATCAGCAGCATGATGAAAGGTTCCTTCCGCTTCTGGCAATTGGTGCAGCTACCGGCGGGTTCGGTTTTGGCCGCCCTGGATGGGGCTATGGCGGGTATGGCTTTGGCTACGGCCGTCCCGGATGGGGCTATGGCAGGCCAGGCTGGGGATATGGACGTCCTGGATGGGGCTATGGTTTCGGACGCCCCGGCTTTTGGTATTAATTAAAATAGGAGAAGCATGCAAAGCAGATGTTTGCATGCTTCTTTTTTCAGACATACTTCTTAAAATCATATTTCTCGAATGCTTCTTCCCCTGTTTCCATATCCTTTACTTTATACTGGTTATTAGAGACTTCTTCTTCTCCCAGCAGAATTACTTTCCTGATGCTTTCCTTGTTAGCCCTTTCAAGAGCCTTGCTTATTTTCCGGCTGCCCAGCTCCAACTCTACTCTCCACCCTTTTTCGCGCAGATACTGTGCAAGAGCAAGGGATTCTTTTGGCGTATTGATTGGAATGATAAAATAATCTGCTGTACTTTCCCGTTCAGTCCAGGAAAGGCTTTGGCTGACTGCGGTAAAAATGGCATCCAACCCAAACGAGATTCCAACAGTTGCAACTTTTTTTCCGCTCCCTATGAAGCCGCCGATTGCGTTATCATATCTGCCGCCGCTCCCTATGCTTGAGGCAAGCGATCTATCCGTGAGGAATATTTCATAGATCGTGCCTGTGTATATGTCCAGGCCTCTTGCTAAAAAAGGATTAAAAACCGCTTTCCGGCTGGAATTCAAATAGGTTAGATAACCTTCCAGCTCCTTCAATTCCTGCAATCCTTCATTTAAGTGGACGTTTTTATCCTCCATTTCCTCATAGTAGGCAAGTTTTCCAATGTTCTTGTCAGAAATAAAGCCCGCAATTCTTTGAATCGCTTCGTACCCGATTCCCTTTGCTGCCAGTTCTTCAGAAACTTTCTGCCAGCCTGCTTTTTCCAGCTTATCGAGCACAAGGATTGCCTCATTGCGCTTCTCTTCCAGCACCCCGAATTCCTGCAGCATGCCGGAGAGCAGCTTGCGGTTATTATATTGAATTGTAATATCGAGGCCAATCCTCTGAAAGGCATCCAGTGCCATTACCATCAGCTCGGCTTCAGCAAGCTGGGAATCTGCCCCTGCTATATCAACATCACACTGTGTAAACTCGCGGAGACGCCCTGTCTTTATCGGGCCATCTCGGAAAACTCTGCCGATTTCATACCGCTTGAAAGGAAGCCGTATTCCAGGATTCATGGCAGCTGCTTTTGCAAATGGGATAGTCAAATCATACCTTAAAGCCAAATCTCTGCCGCCGCGGTCAGACAGCGTATACATCTCCTCAAGAATCTCTGCTCCCCCGCCATACTTAGAAGCGAGAAGGCCAGTATAGTTCAGAATCGGGGTTTCCAGCGGTTTGCATCCGTATTGAATGAATACATCCTCCAGTTCTCTTTGAATCCTCCGTCTTACAATCTCTTCTTCAGGCAAATAATCTTTAGTGCCTTTTACATTTTGATAATTCATCTTTTTCATCAGCGATTCCTCCAGATTAATTTTTAGAGATCATCCTCATCCTTTTAGAAATACAAAAAAACCGCACTCTTTTAAGTGGACACTTAAAATAATGCGGTTCATGATTAATAGCCTTCCTATTTGCGATTTTTTAAAAAATCGATAGCAAGGCTAGTTTTTATGATGATGGTTTTGTGAAAATGGACAACAGCTTCTATCCGGCTGCATAAGGATCACCTCTAATTTCCATATAATGTAGCATAGAGGAATAAAAATATCAACCGGATTCTAATGGCGGATATAAAAAACGGCGGATGCACTCACCTTCTATGATAAGATCTGCAAGAAAATCAGAAAAAAGGGCTATCACTGCCATTATGCCGGCAGCATCCTTATGTGAGTACATGCCCGCCAGATCTTCAGGCGTGATAATAACAGGATAAGGAAAGTTTGTATGGACGAGCTGCCTGGCATGCTCCTTAATGCTCCTGGACCTCAGTGAAAACTCATCAGAAGATACATACTCTTTCATCCCAGACCAGACCGGCTGCAGAAATTCAGGATATAAAGCAAGTGCGCGGTAATCACTTGCAATATCATAGCTGTGCTTCACAGTCATAAGATCCCAGAGTAACTCCTTTTGCCTGCTGTCAGCTTCCGGAAAATCGATCAGCCGGATGGATGGCAGTCCCGGTAAAATTCCCGGCTCTATCAATCCACCTGACAAGGCCACGCCCTTTATCGGCCTGTACCCCAAACTTTCCTGCCAGGCCAATGCAATCAAAAGAAGCTTGGGATTAACATAGTTGAAAGTAAATACTATTTTTTCAACTTTTTTCAGACTCTCCATACCCATAATACTCGCCCAGTCGTACCGTTCAGGCACGAAAGAAAGGGACGGTTCTCTCAAACTTGCTGCAGCCCTTTCTGCACTCATGGTGAGCATGCTGGAACGCACCTGCTGCCACCCTGTATAAAGAAATTTTTCGTATTGTGCCAGCGCCCGGAAGATAAAATTGATAATGGGCACCTTTAAAACTTGCTTTATATCACCATACAGCACCTTAAGTGAAGCTGAAGCGCTTTCCTCAAAAATTTCCGGAATGCCGAATTGTATTTTTTTCAATGTAGCCACCGTTTCCTTTTTCATTAAACATATGCTTAGAGGAACGGAATATGTAAGAACAGAAAACACTTCTTCCCAAGGCTTTAAAAGGGTGTGGATCACAGGATGCTGGCTGAAGAGGTCGGCAGATATAAATAAAAAATAGAGCTGCCTTTACAGCAGCCCGTTTAAAGCCCTTCCTTCTTCTCGCTTTCACGCCTCTTCCTCGATTCATGGTAGGCTTCATGCCGGAAATGGAGGATAGGATCTTCGCTGCATTCAATGCCTTCAGGTAGAATGGTTGGATCAAAAAACTCTTCATTTGAATCTTCGAGCCTGCGGTTGACCGTCAGCTCCCCAACCGCGATTTTTTGCCTGTCTCCCGGCCATAGCACTGTAGGATCACCTGTCGGGTCATCTTTTTCTCCCAGCTGCACAGATAATGTAAAGCGGACTGGACCTTTTGCCAGCCTCTCATCCAGCTCTGTTACGAGGTATGTTTCCCCAAGATGGCCGGCTGCTTCTTTTTTTGTATACATGCTGACGCCTTCTTCCGGCTCCCAGATGAATTTAACTGCCTGCCGTCCTCCCTCCCCGGTGGTGAGGTAAAAGGCATGGATAGAATAGTAAGGAGCTGCCGCATAGCTTGCAGGCAGTCTCACCTCCTGGATCAATTCAATGAACGCCTTGCTTTCAGGAAAGTCTTTAGCAATGCCTGCTAATGATTTAAGATCAGGCTTCCCCTTTCGGATAGAGGCAAACAGCTCGATGATTTTGGTGAAGGATTCAGGCGTTTTCGCAAAGAACAGCGGAACTGTCGTGCATACAAGGTTTGTAACGTCTCCGTCAGGCAGCTGGAATTGAACTGCCATTCCTTTAGGAGGAGTCAGGGCATCACTGTGTCCAGGATTTGTTGAGCTGTTGGAAAAACGGACGATAGCCGGCACCTCGCCACCCTGCAGATGAGGGGCAGACGTTAAATAGGCGGCTTTTCCGTTTGGCTTAAAAGTTCCTTTATAGGAGCTTCCCCGTGCATGCGCCCTTTTGCGGCCAGGGAACTTCCCGGCTGCTCCTTCAATACTGTCTATGGCACGTCCGGCAAGATTAGTATTTTCAATGCCATCCATTGGTTGGCCCCCTTTTCTCTTATTGATTACTCTATTCTTCCCCTGACCCGGCTACCAGAAACAAATGGGTGTGTGTTTTTTAAATGACCATAAGGAGTACTGAATAGCCGGCAAGGCCGATGCAGAAGGCCGCAAAGCTGCTTTCCCGCTCTTCGGGAAGCTCTTCCTTCAGCACATTCAGAACAACTCCTCCGGCCAGGAAAGCGACAAGGATTGAAATGATCAGGTCATGGACTTCCATAAAAGCTCCGATCACCCAGCCGAGCATAATTGCTGCAGTCAGGAGCTTGCGGCCGTATTTGTCATAAACTTCCCGGTGATCCCGCCTTAGCCCCCTGTCATTGGTGATGAAGTGAATGCTTAAAGCTATAAAATAAAAAAACATGCCCCATGGGCTTTCAAATTCCTCACGGATGAGGAGATAGCCGATGATGCTGTTGTAAATAAAAAAAGATCCGATGTGAATCCAGAACACGCCTGCCGAAGTCTGATTTTCCGTCTTGTCTTTCTTCTTCTTTTTAGAAACCTTCACAATCCGTTCAAGGCCATAGAATATCGCCAGCCCGATCATGGCAATCAGATAAATATGATTCTCAATATATTTTCCAGCATCCGTCCCGATCGAATCCTCCAGGCTCTCCTGATAGCCATTCAATTCCGGGAGCAGGTGCAGGAACACATAAGCAACGGCAATGCCGCCGGCTATGGAAAGGATCCTGCTCCTTGGGGTTTCTTCAATAAAATTCATATATTTTGATGAGAAATGGATGAGCGCAAAACCGATGGCAAAAACCATGCTGAGCCAAAAGAGCATAAGATCATTCCTTTTTAAGTTTGATGTCTGTTTCGGGATTGCCGATCTGCCGGGACGGCAGGTTTGCTTGGATCGCGCCGCTGCTGAAAATGTGAATTGGTAGAATATTTTTTGAAATGGTAGATTATCTGCTGAAAACGGTAGATTATCCTGCGAAATGATTGTATTATTTGCTGAATTGATTGAATTAACCGCCGAATAAATTAAAAAGCCAGCTGCACCTATAAAAAATCCCAATAAGATACTAGATTTATCACAAACCACATGCTTCCCGAAGCCTAATATTCCATATCCTGACTCCAGACAGTCTAAACACCCTTCTTAACGCAAAAAAGAGCAGCTTTCTGCCGCCCTTTCACTTCATCTGCCTATTTTACCGGTATCCAGAGCTCAGAATAGCAGTCCGGGCTGTAAGGGTCATCGTCATTGTAGACTTCCAGCTCTGGTGTCCCAGCATGCTCGTACGGGTTGGAAGGAAACCACTCTGAGAAGATTTGCTTCCAGGTATTCTGCATAGCATCAGGCATCTCACCATGCACCTCGAAAACAGCCCATTTGGAGGCAGGAATGATCAGCTCTTCTAATCCTTCCGGCTTCCCGCCTTTGCACTCTGCCGCAATCCAATAGTCCATCTTCGGCTCTCCGGTCTCACCCCTTTTATCGACACAAATTCCAAGAACATGTTCATTCAGCGTAAAAAGGATTTTATTGATGCCGTCTTCATGCACCTGCTTCCACATTTTTGGAATGCCTTTGAAATTCTCACCGTTTTCCATGGAAAATTCCTTTCTGATCCCTGCCGCTGTAAAGCTTTCTTTTTCAATGATTTTGTACTTCATTGGTTCCGCTCCCTTCAAGGTTACCTGTATGACCAGGCGATTATAGGCGTTCAGCTGTCCAGCCTTTTTCCGCGCATCTGTTGGTGTCAGCCCATGCTGGCGGCGGAAGGCTTTCGCGAACGCCTCAGGAGTGTCATAGCCATATTTCAGGGCGATATCGATGACCTTTTCATCTGATGTTGTAAGCTCCTGCGCTGCTAGCGTCAGCCTCCTCTTCCGAAGATATTCTCCAATCGACATATCTGTCAGTACCGTAAATGTCCGCTGAAAATGGAAGGAAGAAGCATTTGCCTCCAAGGCAATATCCTCAATTGAAATATCATCCAGAAGGTGTTCCTCCATATAATCGATCGCTTTCTGAAGCCCCTCAGCCCATCCCATATCGCTCACTCCTTGCTTTTATAGTAGCAGCTGATCATGCTGGCCTCCTGTCAATTCTTGCTCTTTAATGACAGCAATATCTTTTCTGAATCTATTCTATATAAAGTACAGATTTCCCTTTTGCAAGCGTGAAGATTTCTCTCTAGATGGAAGACAAAAGGAGCTTCTGGCTAAGCTCCTTTTGTATTGTTCTACATATTTGCTAATCCGATGAAAAGAGGCTTCAATCTTTTCCTCGCCCTGTACAATCTAGTTTTTACTGTACATGGCTTCAGGTTAAGCATCTCTGCAATCTCTTTTTCCTTCAGTCCCTTGCTTGCTTTGAGGTGCAGGATATCTCTGTAGCCATCCCCTAGAGTATTAATCGCCCGATTGATCTGCGCCTCCATCAGCTGGGCCTCTACCATGCTGTCAACCGCTTCGCTATTAACATTCCCCAGAGCTTCGATTGCCTCTAATTCCATAGGCTGGCAGCTTTTCTTCCGTTCCCTGCGTACAAAATCAATTGCTGTTCTGGCTGCAGTAACAGACAGCCATGCTCCCAGCTTCTCCTTGTCTATAATGGTGTGTGCCTTATTAAGTGCCTTAATGAATGTTTCCTGGACAGCATCTTCGGCTAAATAAGAGTCTCTTGTAATAGAATAGCTGATATGAAAGAGCCTTTTTTTATGAGTTTCATATGAATTTGCTATTTCTGCCCCAGTCATTTTTCCACCCCTCACTCCTCCAATGGCAGTATAAGAATCACCTTGAAAAGATCGCCGTCAGTCCCGATTTCAAGCTCTCCTTCATGTAAATCAATGATCGATTTGGCGATGGCCAGCCCCAGGCCTGATCCATCAGTATGGCGTGATTCATCTCCCCGTTTAAATCTTTCCGACAGCTCTTCTGCGTTATCATTAAGCTCATATTTGGAGACATTCTTGAAAGTGATTTCCGCTTTTCGGCCCGTCTCCCGGATAGAGATATACACACGGCTGTTTTCCAGTGAGTACTTCAGGATATTGCCGATCAGATTATCAAATACCCGCCAGATTTTTTGTCCATCAACCATAGCAGCCAGCGGTTTGTCAGGTTTTGTGACCCGGAAATTCAGGCTTGATCCCTGAATCATTTCATCATATTCTCCTAGGGACTGCTGAAGAAGCTGAACAAGGTCTGCTTTCGTTTTGGCAAGCTCGATATTTCCGCTTGCCATTTTGCTTACTTCAAACAGATCCTCAATCAAAACCTTCAGTCTTTGGGATTTGCGGTCTATGATTTCAAGGTACGCCTTCCTCTCATCCGCCTCGATGCCTTCCTGCTTCAATAGCTCTGTATAAGTGATAATCGACGTCAAAGGAGTCCGGAGATCATGGCTCACATTCGTGATCAGCTCTGTTTTCAGGCGCTCGCTCTTGGCTTCCTGGCTCTGGGAAGTTCTTACCGCTTCCTTTAATAGATTGACATTAGCAGCCAGGTCAGACAAAACAGATCTTCCGGAAACCTCGAGATCCGGACCCAGATTTCCCGAAGACAATTTCTCCGTATATTGGACGATGCGATTAAAATAGCCGATCTTTTTTACAAGGCTCATGGCAATCCGCGTGCCCAGACCAAAGAGAATGATAAGATACACAATGATAAATATTGGATCTATAAGAATGATGATGGAAAGGGCTCCCATGCCAAACACGAGGATGAACATGATGAGCATTTTGGTGCCTGTGCTCCATTGTAAAAAGGCATCTTCCAAAGCTCTTTTGGATTGTGTATAAGCACTTTTGAGAACACTTCCTCCTTCATGGAGAAGACTCTTTTTCCATTCATTTTGGAATCGGTTTCCGTCCCTCACTACAGCTAAAATATAGAAAAACTGCACCAATGCCAATCCCCACAAGAATGTTCCAGCTATAACAAATGCAATCAGCTCCAGCCTGTCATACGGGACTTCTATCCAGTTTCTGACGCAGTCTATAATGACAGGCATACAAAGTGATGCACCCAGGGCAGAAAGCAGGAAAAAGAGAATTCTGGTATCGATCGGCAGCTTATTATAAAAAGGCACCCATTTTCCCATTTCGGTTTTTAATGCCGCAGATCTGCGCGTGACCATTATCCAGAGAAGGAAAGCAGCCATACCAGCGGCAGCCATAATTCCAAGTACCAATTGATTTAGCTTATAAGCTTGGCTTTCATAATAAAATGAATTTGAAGGCCCTATACTGGAGGCAACAGCAATTTTCCCTTCATAATCGCCAATGGCATTCAGAAGGGGATCAATCATTTCAGTTTCATGGGGCAGAGTATAGAAAAATGAATCTGGCCCCACGTAAAAATTTGTTGCAAACTGCACTTCATCTCCACGGAAATACTCTTCTGCTGTCTCACCGCTTTTTAAATCAACATTTGTAACTACCTTTCCATTCTGGTCATTTTTAAAATAATACAGAAAGTTCTTTTTAACCGTTTGATATTCTTCCCGGTACTGTTCCCTTTGTTTGAAAAGCGCTTCAAGCCTTTCTTCCTTTTCCTTGACCACCTTAGGCCTGACATGGTCATCACTTTGAAAATTCTTTGTAATGTCAGCGATTTTTTCATCTCTTTCCTTGATAAAACCTTCTTCTGCTTCAATATTTCCGGAATCGGCCGCACCCATAATGACAGCTTCGTACTGTGCGTTGATATTATCTATCTGTGCCGGCAGGGAACCGTATCTCGTCCGATGTTCCTCAATTTCAGCGTCTGATACCGTTATGGCCTCTTTGGCTTCCGCTAAGTTAAGATCATGCAGCTCAAACATGCTTAAATATCCGGCTGCTTCATTAACTGAATACATGAAAGAATCTGAATGAAAAAAATCACGATGAGAATAATTGCTTGCTAAAAGAAAAGCTGAAAGCACCCCATTGATGAAAATGGTGAACAAAAGTGCCCATACGCCAATCATCAGCCTACCTTTCCATCTTGTATCCAACTCCCCAAACCACCTTTAAATATCTTGGATTTTTTGCATCGATCTCTATCTTTTCCCGTATTTTCCTGATATGTACGGCAACCGTATTTTCTGCATTATAGCCCGGTTCCTTCCAGACCAGTTCATAGATCTCCTGGATGGAAAATACCCGGCCGGCATTAAGCATGAGCAGCTCTACTATTTTATATTCTATCGGTGTAAGCTTAACAGGCTCGCCATTGACCTTGACTTCCTTTGTTTCCTTTTCAAGCGTCAGGCCATTCAGATCCACGACTTTTCTGATGCCTTCAAACGTCCCGAATGACACATATCTTCTCAGCTGTGACTTAACCCTTGCGACCAGTTCCATAGGATTGAAAGGCTTGGTTACATAGTCATCAGCCCCGACCTGCAGCCCCAGGATTTTGTCGGTATCCTCGCTTTTCGCGCTCAGGATGATAATCGGGATATTCTTTTTCTCCCTGATTTTATAAGTTGCTGAAATGCCGTCCAGATTCGGCATCATCACATCCAGGACGATCAGATGGACCTGGTGTTCATTGAGCATCTCGAGCGCTTCAATACCATCGCCCGCCTTCAGCACCGTAATTCCTTCGTTTTTTAAATAAATTTCAATCGCGTCCCGGATCTCTTTTTCATCATCTACCACAAGTACATTATAATTTTCCATTCCCCTATTCCTACCTTCTTAGCAGCTGCTTATATATCTATCATAAAGAGCAAATCTTAATATTCCTTTTATAAATATCTTAAGATTTTCTTAATATTGGATGTTGCTTCCACTATTGTATACTAGAAACCTAGCGGTGAAAGCAGCGAATAGAAAAAAGCCGCCGGGAGGCAGCTTAAGTGAAAGATAACGTATATAAGGTGAAAGCAAGTTCCTCCAGTGACTAATTGATCATGATTTCCGTTTATGGTGAAAATGGGCCCCTTTCGCTGGGCTGCTGTATATCTTTGAAATAGGATTTAAGGCTGGCCTTTAAAGCAATAAAAAAGCTTTACATGTTTTTGGGAAGTGATTCTGCTCCTAACACTGTTTTTCTATTTTCACGAAATAGCGGTTCCAGCTCCTCCGGCTAGGACCACTATTTTTCTATTTACATCATATAGTGGTTCCAGCTCCTCCGGCTAATACTACTATTTTTCTTTTAAAATAGTGGTTCCAGCCACTCTGCTTGTAATCACTATCCCTCTTTCTTACAAAATTCCCCTTACATTTCCTCCTTCCGGCCTCGCTACCCTGCCTTCCGCAAGCGGTCTCAGCACTTCCATAATGACTTGGACAACGCTTCTCCTTAATACTTCAAGGTTCCCGAATCCTTCGTTTCCCGGTACAGGCGCTCCGCTTTTGCACTGAATACGAGATATAAGATGAGCATGGCCGGAAGAACCAGCCAGGAAGCTCCTCTCATCAGTGCGAAGGGGGTCTCGAATAGAAACGCTGACCAGAAGCGGGCGCCTTCTTTTTCCCATAATCCCGGTGTAAAATAAAGCTCTTTGATATTCAGCAAAGCCATCGGTTCTATCGCGTCTGTAACGATCAGAGCGGTCAGGATAGGCAGGAAAGTCCAAAACAAAGTAAGATACATCTTTGACATGCGCTTGTACCGCCCAGCTTTTGAATCGGCATCAGAGAAGATATCTGCTTCAGCTTCAGATGAAGCCTGTATAAAGTACTGAGATCCTGAGGTTTTAGTTCCCGATATATGTTCCCATCCGCTGTCCCTAAAGAGCATCAGGTAATCATCGAAGTCGCCCTGCGAGGAAAATTGCCTGAAATCTATTTTATAATTAGCTCTTACTGGTTTTGCTTTGCGGAACCGGTATCCAAATGTCTTGGACTCAAGCAGAAATCCTTTGCCTGCCATCTTATTAAGCCAAAGCGCTTCTTTATCAAAATCAAAGAACCATTTGAACTTCCTCATTCTGTTCTCCTCCTATTCTTTTAACGCTTCCTCCGTGATCCTGGTCATGTGCTGCATTCTTTGATAATCCAGGAGCAGCATTTCCTTTCCTTTATCGCTAATGACGAATACCTTCCGCCTGCTGTCATCGCTTTTAACAGGCTGAATGAATTTCAGCTTCTGCAGATTTTCCAATGCTCCATACAATGTACCTGCAGCCATCCTGACTTCCCCGCCGCTCAGCTCTTCTACCTTCTGAAGGATAATGTAGCCGTGTGCCGGTTCGAGCAATGATAATAAAATATAATAAACCGTTTCTGTAAGCGGGAGATGCTTAGCTCTTTTCATATTGCCCTCCTCTTTATTCAGTTCAACTGTATAGTTTTATTTTATACAGTCAAACTGAATAATTCAACTGTATACTTACCTATTTTTCCATAAAACAGGAAAACCACCACAACCTGCAGAAAACATACTTAGTGACTGACAGAAAGGAGGAAACAAATTGACAAAACTCACTTCTATTCAGGGCTGGCTGGCACCACATTCAATCGAATGGTATGAACAGCTCGGCAAATTGGAAGGAAAATATCTGTATCCTTGGGATTCTTTCATTAATGAGCCGAATGGAGAATCTATATTTGACAGCGAGGCTGAAGAATTGTCGGTCAATCAGAAAGTTCTTGACGTGGGGTGCGGGGAAGGCCGTTTTACCATGCACTTTGCCTCATTTGCCAAGGAAATTGTGGGGGTTGATGCATCAGAGGCGTTCATCATGGAAGGGCATCGACAGCGGATGCCTAATGTATCTTTTATCAATGCAAATACAAAAAGCGGCCTGCCATTTGCCAATAAGGAGTTTGATTTTGCCTATATTAGAAAAGGACCCACTTCTGCTTACCCTCTTTTAAAGAGAGCGGTGAAAGACGGCGGGCATATCCTGGGCCTTCATCCGGGCGACAGTCAGGGCCGGGAATTGCCTGGTTTGTTTCCGGTTCTATTTGAAGAAAAAACGGGTACTCCCATTCTAAAAGGACTGGAGAATCGTGCAGAGAATTCCAATTTTACGAATGCGACAATTGAAGAGGTGACCAGTATTGAATATCTCAAGTCACCGCAGGACGTCATAAACCTGGCCTGTTTCGGACAGCTGCCATCTATAACAGCATTCGTTAAGGAAAAATACGGCTCTGAAATCACCAGGATTTTCAATCAGTATGCAGCTTCCAGAGGATTGGCCATTACTCATTCCAGATATATCGTCCGGGCAGCTGTTTAAAGCAAGGAAAAAAATGACCTGTTCTCTCCCTAAAGAAAGCACAGGTCATTCATAGCTTATCTTGTAAAAGACTCCCTCATCCTGTCTGCGGCCCATCTCTTAATCATCCCTTTAGGGGAAGAGCTGTTTTTCAAGGTTTGCACACGCCAATACATAGGCGGGTGGGGCATGAACTGAAATTCAATGAGGCGCCATATAAGCTTGTCGCGTTTAAGCGAGGAGATGACTCTCCTTTTTTCATCTTTTGCTGCACGGTATTCGGCTGACTGATTGACTTCATGATCCTGCCTTTCTGCCAGATCTGCAAGCCCGCCAGCCATTTGGCTATATCCTCCCTCAAGAAGCTGTGCCCCGAGCTGGTCTGCTCTTACTTCCATCCACTGGGAAATAAAAGATTGATAGATAGGCAGAAACATCATAAGGAGCCAGACGCCAATAAAAACCGGAACAGGATATTCAGTAATATCAGGAACCCTGTCTAAAAGAAGCCATGCACATAATGCCAGCATCAAAAAATAGGCAATCCTCCAGATTTGCGACCAGAGTACATCCCGCTTCTTAACATGTATGGCTTCGTGGGCAAGAATGCTTTCTATGCTTGATGGGGGCAGAGATAATGTAGCTGTTGTTATTGTTACCATCCCTCGTCCAATATTCATGCCAGTGGCAAGGCCATTATATTGCGGAGAGTCAGTTTCATATACCTTTACTCCCGGAATCCCCGCCTTTGCAAAAATCCTCTCAGCCATCTGCCTGATTTCTGCATTTTGAATTTCCTTTGCATCCATCGCTATTTTCAAAACTCTATCAGACAGGTATAAATTGATGAGCCAATACAGGAAAGCTGAGGCTGCAATGACCCAGGAATTCACCTCCAGGAAATAGAGGATAAGAATGATCGATGTGTATGCTGAGATTCCCTTGACTGTGACCGCATAGTAAAGCTTTCCCGCCAGCCGCTTCAAATTTTTCCAGTGGTAAAGAGGAAGAACAGCTGCAGCTTCTTTTCCTGTTTGACATTCCGGATAGCAGCTGATCATTTCTTTCAGCCTGTCTGTATCGGCTATATTGAGGTAGATCGTTTCATTTGCAGACCCTAAACGCTGAACTTGCCCCAGACTAGTTGTAAAATCGCTGTTTGAAGTAAATAGAGTCAGCAGGGGGTGAAGCCTCAGAATATCTGCCGCTTCTTCTTCCCTGTATTCTTTCAAAGCATACAGAGGCAGCTCTCTGCAATCGAGCCTGGAAACAATGAACAGCATATTGTTTTCTTCAGAAAAATAGATTCTTAAAGTAACAAAGACTATTACACGTTTTCCCAGTTCTGCCCAGGCAGCTATTAGGCCGAAAAGGAGAAATACCTTAAGCGGACTGGCCTCAGGACCAAATATCAGAAACAAAATGGCACCCAGAAAGACGGCCAGGCTGATTAGAATATCAGTCCAGATTCTAGCTGCATTCCGGCTGACTATCCATTCTTCAGCTTCAATCCGGCCCAACTCCTCTTTCAGCTCCCTGTACTTTCTATAGCCGGTTCCAGCCAGAAAAAGGGAGAAATAGGCAGTGGAAAGAAGGGAAATCAGCAGAAGGCTATCCAGAAATCCATTTTTATAAATCATCCAGCCGATAAAAGCAGCAGCCAGCAGGATTTCAGCGGCAGCTGCCCATTTTCGGTGATTAATCCCGATCAGCAGACCGATTCCGGCAATGGCAAATCCCCAAAATATCGGGAACATCATTTCAGTTATACTAGGCAGCATGATTCTCCTCCTTTAGCTGACAGGCTCCATGTCTTCAAGTTCCTTAATGACTTCCTCTTTGCTTAAATCAGGATGTTCAATCATCAGCACATAGCGGAGTCCCTCTTCATCCCAGCTGATCATGCGGAGTTCTTTCTCAAAAGAACCAGCTGTATTCCTTACAGTGACTTCCTCTCCGCCAGGATCCATATCCTCTCCTTCAGGAACCGGGAATGTTGAAATGCTGTAGCTCGGTATATCGTCTTTGGAATAATAGGCAGTCACCTCGGTCCGTGCCAATTCTCCGCCAAGCTCTGTCCATTCAATTCTCTCTAAGCTTTCTTCCAGGATCAGGATTGGCCTGCCCAGCTTTTCTGCAGCCTGCTCTGCAGTGCCCTCAGTTGCTTCCATACTGGAATCGATCGATACGATCTCAACATCTTCTGGCAGATTTGCCTTAAATTCATCAGCTGCAAAATCCGGGGAAAAATCAACACTTTCATAGATTACTTCTGATCGGTTATCCCCTGAATTGGAAACTGACTTTATCGGAAACCATGTTTTTTTGTCAACCCAGAATTCCATATCGCCAAGCAGGTTTTCCTTTGACTTGGCATTTATTTTCAAATGATAAACATCCCTTCCGATCATCTCTTCTTCACCGGCCACTTCATATGAATGCGTGCCGCTGAGATTTTCAAGCATACCGGTGATCTGCTCTTTTTGCGTCATAGCAGCTGGAAGCTCAGCTCCACTGATATCTATTGATTGTGCCGTATTGCTTCCTTCCTCATAGCTGATGAGCTGTTTGCCGTCATTGATGGCAATGAACCGCATTCCATTTTCTCCGCTGTTCTCCATGATGATTTTCCTTTTTCCGTCTTTGTCTGCATATTCTTCAAAAGACGCATCCTCGGTGAGTTCACCATCACTATAAATCTTGTAAGATCCTTTTCCAAAATAAGCTGCAGGTTCTTTTCCGGACTCCAGTACATTGGAAACGATCTCATCTGAAGAAACATTGATGCTTCCGCTGCAGCCTGATAGAATCATGACCGCTGCACCTGCTGCTGTTATCATCTTTTTAAATCTCATTCTTGGTTTCCTTCCTTTCTCTAATCCAGCAGGCAAAAAGGGTTCCATCACCTTCACTGGACCATACACTGATTTTTCCTTCATGCTGCTCCATCAGCATTTTGCTGATGCTCAGCCCGATACCGGAGCTCCCTCCACGAGCCCTTGAATCTTCACCCTGGACAAATGGGAGAAAGATAGTCTTCTGCAGCTGTTCCGGGATATAGCTTCCTTCATTTTGTACCAGAAGTACTGCTCCACCTTTTCTCCACTTTTCCAGTTCATTTCTAAATGGAGAGTAAACAGCTTCAGGCAGTGATTCATTTGCAGAGACAGCAGCTGCCAGGATGGTGCCGCCTTCACCGGTATGCCGGATGGCGTTTGCCATTAGATTATCAGCTATCCTTAGCATTTGGCTTGCATTCAGGCTGTATATCCCGCTGACCTTTGTTTCCACTTGCAGACTGATTCCTTTTTTTAGGCAGGGCTCTTCATATCCGGCCAATAGATATTCAAAAAACTCTTCACCTTCCACCTCTGCCAGTTCAATTTTTTTCTGGCCGGTCTGCAGGGATGCATAAAGGGCGAGATCATCGATCAGCTGCTTCATGTAGCCGAGCTTCTCCAGCAGTATTTCTTTATATTCACTGCTTTCCTCTGCACTTAATGGCCGGCTGCCAGTCAATGCTTCTGCATAAGCCTGGATAACAGTGAGCGGCGTTTTCATATCATGTGACAATGCTGCTAAAATAAATTCCTTTTCCTTCTGCTGCTGTACGATTTCCTCCTGGGACTTCTCCAGCTGAGTTTTCATCTGATAAAAGCCTTCGTAAAGTGCACCAATTTCATCTCCTGCAGTCTGTTCTTTTTCTATTGGCATTCCGCCGGCAAAACGCTCCATCTGGTTTTCAAGCCGCTGCAGGGGCCGATTCAGCTTTCGGTTTATCACGAGCGCTGCTGCCGCATACACTGCCAGCAGGAAGACGGCTAATGATGCCCCATAAAGGAGGGTGCGGTTTTCAACGCCTTTCATCCAGGTCTGCCGGGCAAAGGTGACCTCATAAATCCCTATCAAGTTGCCATCAGCAAATACCGGTTTTTTCACCACATAAGATATCATGTTTTTTTCCATTTCATGGAGCCCTTTATACAGATCTTCCGGCCTCCTCTGCTGGAGCCTGTTCACTGACAGGTCTTCAAGGGAGGAAAAAAGAGAGACTCCATCCGGGCGGTAAAGAGAAATTTTGAGCTTATCGCTGGATAGCTGTTTGATCTGTTCGTACCGGCTGGCCGGCTGGATCTGATAAAGATCATTGTTATCCAGTTTGGGGCTGAGCTCCTGCATTGTTTGCTGCACTTCCATGTATTCAGTAATATCTCTTTGTTTGTCCCACTCAGATATGCTCGAGTACAGCAGAAAAAGAAACAGCAGAGGAAGCAGCATCACGGCGAGATAACTGATTCTGAGCCAGGTTTTAATTTTCATCCTTATCTTCTCCAATGAAACGGTAGCCGGAACCCCAAACCGTCTGTATAAAAACAGCTGACCTGGAAGTATCCTTCAGCTTGCTGCGCAGGCTTTTGATATGCACGGTTACCGTATTGCTTGCAGAAATATCCTCCTGTTTCCAGATCATTTCAAGCAGAGCTTCTTTCGAAAAAGTTTCAAAAGGATTTTTAGCCAGGAGATGCAGCAGCTCATATTCCTTTGCAGTCAGATTCAGCAATTGACCGTCCAAGTGAACCGCTTTTTGAGAAAAGTCGATTGAAAGGCCATTATGATAGACATTCACCTTGCTGGTATCATTTACTCCCTGATATCTTCTGTACCTGCGTAAATGGGAGGTAATTCTGGCACTCAGCTCTTCAAGGCTGAACGGCTTTGTGATATAATCATCCGCTCCCAGGTTAAAGCCTTTCACCTTGCTTTCATCTTCTGACCTTGCACTGATGATCAGCATTGGAATTTCATGCGTCTTCCGGATGGTCCGCAGCAGCGTGAAACCGTCCAGCTCAGGAAGCATTAGATCGACAAGCACAAGATCAAAGGCCTCTGCAGCAAATTCCTCCAGCCCCTCTTTTCCGGTAGATGCCCATGCCACACTGAAACCATCCTTCCGTAAATAATCACTAATGATTTTGGCGATCTGCCCATCATCCTCCACGAGCAGCAGTCTTGCTTGCTTTGCCATATGTCCCTCCCCTTCCAGTCCATTATAGAAAATGATACCTGTATCTAAGAAAACTTTATAAACACTTCATAATTTCAAAAAAAAATAAAACTGCCAGGCCCGTTCCCAGCAGTTCAATTTCAAACCATCATTTACCTTTTATTCTAATTATTATATTGATATATTACAACACTATTAATTCTGTTTAAAAAGGGATTCGCCCCTTTTTGCAGAAAGTAGTATATAAAGGAGTGGTTCAGTGAAACCGGGAGAATTATATATTATGAAAGGTAGCGGCGGAAATTATAGTCTCGTCAGATTGGCCAAGGGAATTTATATGGGGAGCAAGAAAATGAAAAATCTTATAACAGAAGATTATTATGTTGATTTTCAATGCCTTTCTCCTGTGGAACAAAAAAACCAGGTTCAATCTCTTGAGGCGGACATATTTTTTAATAATGGCATCCATGTGTCTCCAATAGCAGCATGCGGAGAATGCGGTCAGAAGGTAATAGCCTCTGAATCTGATATTTGTACACGCTGCGGCACGATTTTCTGCCATACACATTCATGCAGCTGTTAATTGACGGCAGATGGGCCCACCCAATGGGACCATCTTTTTTTCGGTAAAAAAATATTTTCCTGGACTTGACCGGTCAGCCAGCTTCTCCACACAATTCCCCTGCATTTTTCTCCAGATACCGTAGCGTTTCAGCTACATCTGCCAAATACCGCCAAGCACTGCCATAAATAGACATAAATGCTTATCGATTGTGGCGGAATTACCTGTTAATATTAGAGTAAGAATTCAATAGGGGATCCTTCAGACTTTTCTTAGTCCCATCCCATCTTGCTGGATAGGAGGAATTAGGATGACCACAAAAAAAGAAATCCGGAATATGCTTTTGAATCTTATGTATTACAGGGATTGTGACATAACCCATATCTTTACGGAGCGGAATTTGCGTATGGAGGTCAGTTTTCTAAAAGAAAGCTACTGTTATTCTCTGATGGTTTCCGTGCCTGTTGAGTCTGTATTCAATCAGCGGACCTTGAGTTTTCAATCAATCGATTATGCAGCTGGTGCCATTGAACAGATCCTTTTTAATAATGACAACCCGAGCCCCTTTATTTTCGACCCTTCATCTGATGACCTGCCCATTACTCCTGCCGCCGAACCTATTTCCATCACGATTAAAGGATGTTAAGAAAAAAAGCACCGCTGACGCGATGCCAATTGCTTTACTAATTCAATCTGAACCTGCTTACTGATTCATTAAGCTCTTCTGCCATTTTCGCGAGCGATGCAGCTGATTCTGACATTTCATCCATGGATGCAAGCTGTTCTTCGGTTGAAGCAGAAACCTCCTGGGTGCTCGAAGCCGACTCCTCGGCTGCAGCAGCTATATCATCGATCGCCCGTACAATATGTTCGGCTCCTGCTGCAAGCTGCTGCACGGCGGCTGAAACCTCTTCGATCTGTGCTGTGACCCCTGATACAGAGTCCCCAATCTCTTTAAAACTCCCGCCTGCTTCCTCAACTGCAGATATTCCCCTTTCGACTTCCTTGCCTGCATCGGCCATCGAAGAAATGGCTTTTCCGGTATCCCGCTGAATGGCGGCAATAATACCGGATATTTGCTGCGCAGAATCTGCTGACTGCTCGGCAAGCTTCCTGACTTCGTCGGCGACTACTGCAAATCCTTTTCCAGCCTCACCAGCCCGCGCTGCTTCAATTGCTGCATTCAATGCAAGCAAATTGGTCTGATCCGCTATCCCGGTAATAGCCTCTATAATATGCGTAATATCATGTGACCGCTGTCCAAGCTTTTTAATAACCTCTTCCAGCCCTGCAAAGGTTTCATGAATAGAACTCATTTGTTCGATTGCAGAACCGATCGCCTTGCCGCCCTCTGCTGACAGGCTGACTGCACCAGCGGCAGTCTCGGAAACAGCAGCCGCATTATCTGCGATTTGCTTTACACCGGCAGACATGCGCCCTACTGTAATAGAAGCCTGCTCTACCGATTGCACCTGTTTATCAGAACCTGACGCCACGTTATTCATGGCAGCGGCAATCTGTCTTCCTGCAGCCCCTGACTGCTCTGCCCCTGCTGTCAGCTGTTCGGCCGAAGCTGCCACCTGTTCGGCATTTTCTGCAGTATCTTGGATAACTTTCCTCAAATTATGTGCCATCAGATTAAAAGAATCTGCCAATAGGCCGATTTCATCTTTGTTCCGGACGTTCAGCTTCCGGACTGCCAGGTTTCCGCCTGCAATTTCCTTTGCTTCAGCCGCAAGAAGCTTAACAGGCCTGGTAATGGTTCTTCCTGTCAGGATAGCGGCCAGGATGCCTATAAGGATGGCCGCAAATCCGATTAAGGAGACGGCAAGCATAATCCCTGCGGAATCCTTAGACACAGCAGACTGCCCATCTGCCATCAGCTCTTCCTGGTATAGGGACAGCTCTTTAACCTTCTTGTTAAAATTCTCCACGATCTGCTGTTTGGATACAAGTATCTCCAGCTGTTCCGTTTCTCCCTGCTGCTTTAGTTGAAAAACAGACTGGGAAAAAAGATAATATTGCAGTTCAAGTTTATTTAGGTCCTTAAATAATTCCTTCGATTTTTCCCGTTTGATTGTGGATTGAAGCTCCTTGCTTAATTTTAGATAGGCAGAGTGACCTTCCTCAAACTGCTTCAAATACTTCTCTTCGCCAAGTGCCAGGTAGCTGCCCTGATTGCTCTGCTGTTCTGCAATATTAATGTTAAGCTCTTTGATTTTCACTAGCTTTGCAGCCCGGTCATCTATCAGCTCTGAATATTGGCTGTCGATTGATTTAATTTGCGTAATACTGATCACCGACATCGCTGCCAGCAGTATAAGCACGCCAGAAAACCCCGCAAACAGCTTTCTCCCGATTGTCATTCTCATTAAGCTCCCTCTCTCTCTGTTGTCAGCTCGTTCATATGACTTATCGGCAGATTTTGCAGGTTTTTCAGTTAATGTGCTGAATTCGAACTATTCAGTTATTGAAGTAAATTCTAAGCCTGTTTTTCAACAGTGCGGACCTCTGCATTCCCTGCATTATTAGATTCTTTTTTCAAATTCCCTGATGATCTCATCTTCTTTATCATAATTAAAATTTTCCGCAGCTTGTTCTGCAGGCGAATTGTTAAGCTCCCATTCAATTGTCTTTTGAAGCCCTTCCCCGAATGAAATGCGTTCTTTATAGCCCAGTTCATTTCTTATCTTATCGGATGAAAGATCAATACTCTGCCTGGCATTTATGCCTAAGGGAAGCTGCCCTTCCTCCACCTCCACTACTGAGCCTTGCCAGCCCACCGCTTCTGCAATCCTGCTGACCCATTCTCTTTCCGAAAAATTATTTTCTGCGACATTATAAATTTTTCCGGCAGCCTTGGGGTTTTCGATAGCCGCTGCAATGGCATGGGCGACATTCTCAACATATCCCCTGCAGGTCTTCCACCGGCTGTGAACTTCATCTAATAATATATACGGCCTCTTATCTGCCATTCTCTTAATATATTGATAAAGTCTGTGCTGTCTGTCACCTGGCCCATACACCATTGGAAGCCTCAGGACTGTGCCTTTCAGCTTTTCGCTTTTCATATAGACTTTTTCTACGGGAATTTTGTCATAATGATAATAAAAGTGTTCCTCACTTACATTTTCTCTATAGGGATAAAGCTTTTCCCTCAATGGAGAATCTTCTTTGGATGGTGCAGGAACCGGTTCTCCCGGCTCCGTTCCGAGCAGCCGGCCAAAACTCCGGTACACATCTGCACTGCTGATGGCCACAAGCCGTTCTGCTGTTCCCTCAAAAATTCCCCTCACAGTCTCAGCATGCTTTTCAGTAAACGGAATCATATCAAGGACTATATCTGGACGGAAGCCTCTTAGCTCATCTTTATGATGAGTGATATCATTGATATCTCCCTTAAAGCGGATTATATCCTCCGGCATGGATACTTCAGTCTGCCCTCTGTTAAAAACTGCAACACTATGGCCTTTTTGATTAAGCTCTTCTATCACATACGGCCCCATAAATTTTGTACCGCCAATGATTAATACCTTCATTTGATGGCCCCCATTATGATAACTCTTTTATCATATAAACCTGCTTTACGGCAGGAGTAAATCCTATACCTGACAAAAGTTCATACGTTTCTCTGTTGTCCTTAACAGGAAAGTTAGGTATGACTCTTCGAATTTCATCACTGAAGTCCCCAAAAATTTCAGTCAGCAGAAAGGTGATGATTTCCTGCCAATCTTTTCTTCCTGGGTCAGCTTGAATTTGGAACAAAGTGGTTGCAGCATGCCTTCCTTCAGCTGTGAAACCTTTACGGAAGACAGCATAGCCAGCTGCACTTCCGTTATCCAATGCAATCAGAGCCTCGCCATCCTTTGCATTCTGCCAGGAAGTCTGCCATGGGGCAGTTCCTTTGTAGAAGCTCAGCGAGGAAGCCTCCTGGGGATAAACATACTCTGCAAGATAAGAATGCTGGTTATTCAATCTGACAGGATTTTGCTCCAGGCAGCCTTTCAGCTCCAAATATTCCAGACTATCAGCTTTCTGGTAGCCCAGTTTTTCATAAAGGGCAATTGCCTTGCTGTTCTCGCTGATTGCCTCAAGCGTGGCAAGCTGGACGCCTTCCTCTTTGTATATTTTAATAGATTCATCAATCAGCATGCGTCCGACCCCTTTGCTGCGCCAGGCAGCAGCAACACCTGTGCCGCCATTCCAGGCAATCTTCCTTCCCCTGCATTCCCGGATGCCGCTTTTTACAATCCCGATCGGCTTTCCTTCCGCAAAAGCGACAATAGACAAATCCGGCGACAGTCCTTCAGCTGCCATCCGTGCAACAAACTTTTCCGGTGTTGTCGATGCATCAAAGAAATATCCTTCAAACCCTTTGTTCCATGCCGTCACTGCTTCATTTATACTGCAATCCGACAAGCGCCTTATTTCAATCATTACTTTTCTCCTTTGAAGAAAGCTATTATTTTTTCCATTAATATTGCCGGCTGTTCAATCGCAGTCCAGTGCCCGCATTCAGGTATCACTTCTATTGCTGCATGGGGAATAAGGGAAAGCAGCAGCTCCTCCAGCATATCGGGGGTCAGTATATCCCTTACACCCTGTGCCTGCCATAACAGGGATATCAGCCAGAGCAGCTGGATTGATGCTGGATTCGTAATTTTGCAGAATATCTTCCCCGATCTGTGAATTTACAATAGTATTGCTTTTCGTCTCAGTTTTCCTGGAAAGATTGGCACTATCAAACAAATAATATGGATCGATGATCTGAAAGATATCTGCTGCAGCTGCCTTGCCTTCTTTATAGTCCTCTGTAACTTGATGGAAGCGCTCAAGCTCTGCTTCAGAGAGCCTTTCCATCAGCAGGCGGCCAAAATTTACGTAGCCTTCTGTTTTGGCACCGACAGCGGCGGTCAAAAAAAGCCTATTCACGTTTTCCGGATACTTGGAAGCATATAACAGGGCAAGCATCGACCCCCAGGATTCACCGACAAGATTCAGTTTGTCAATTTTGAGATGCTCTCTTAACGATTCTAAAGTTTCAACTTCTTCCCCCATAGTATAAAGGGCTTCTTCACGAAAAGAAGACTTGCCGCAGCCGCGCTGATCATAAAATACCAGCTTGAATTGTGAAGACAAGGGGGCAAGATGGGGGAGAAAAAAGCCATGCTCCCCGCCTGGTCCCCCATGCAAAAAAACGATTGGTTCGCCTTCCCCCATTTGCTTTACAAAAATAGACTCATTTCTTAACGTAACAAGAGCTGATCCCACAGATATTCCCCCTAAATAAACTAATTAGTCTATTTAATATTATCATTCTATTCTGAAATTTATCCAGTTATTTTTAGTTATTCGAACTTTTTTTTTCATTTGTACATACGCTGTATGATCTAGGCTAATGGAGGGGAAATAATGAAAGCTTTATTAGAGCAGGGGCCTGCATTGGAAACCATTATTCGCGGAAGCAGGGAGTATCAGCTGTTGAGGAAGCTGGCAGCAGAAATCAATGCCGACCCGGCAGCAAGGCAGCTGATCGAGGATTTCCGCAGCATCCACCACTTGCTGCAGGAAAAGCAGATCCGGGGAGAAAATCTGAGTCCTGCTGATATCCAGAAACTGCAGGTGCTGGAATCCGGTCTGATGCAAAATCCTAAAACCGCTTCATATCTGCAGGCAGAAGAACAAATCTTCAAGGCAATCCAGGAACTGAATATGATGCTGGCCAGGCCGATGGATGAGATTTATAGCGGAGTGTAGAACGGCAGCAATAAGCTTTTTAGATCAGCCCTCTTTTCATTTTAAAAAAGGAAAGCAAATTTGCTTTCCTTTTATATAAGGTCCAAGCTTTGCAAAATTATGGCCTGCCCTCCTCTTTATAGTATTGCCGCTCCTCTGTTCCAACTCCTTTGCCAGTAAAATTGGCGGCCAACTTCATTCGAAATATACCATGAGCCGAACTTACCGTCTTTTCCCCATGATCTTTATATGAAATAATGAATTTTTCTTTCCCTATTTTTTTGTGCTGACGTTTTCTTTTTACCACCTGATATCCTTTAATCTCTCCTTCCCATTTGCCTTCTCTCTCGGGGAAGCGGTCAGTCATCGATCCTTCTCCCATTGAAGCAAACTCTAGCGCTTCAATCTCAGAAAGGGGGCTGAGGATCTGATATCAGTAAAAGATAACCCCAAAGCAAACCGGCGCATAAAAGCGGAAGTACTATAAATAAGATGCTGCCTTCTCTCCTGAAAATCCGCCTGTCCAGTAATGCGTATAAAAGAGCGGCTCCCATACCATATATTGCTGCAATCGTATTTTGAAAAAGCAGTCCGTTTGCCAATCCGAAAAGCCCGTGGAGAAAGATATAAAACCAGTCTTTCCTCAGGACAGCTACCCGTTTCTGCAAAACTTCAAGCAGAAACAAAACAAGGTTCCCGTAAAAAAAGACAATCGCTCCTGCATACAGCATAAATAAAAGCAGCCAGCCAAGAAAGGCGGTTCCAAGTCCAGAGGCAGGTTCAGAATCATTGACAGCAAAAAAAGCAAACAATATGGAGACCGCTGCTGAGACAGCAAACGAAGCAGTCAATTTTCTCTGGATGAGTTTTCTAAGCTTCATTTATTGCTTCCTCCTTATTTCAGGCGCCTTCTTGACTTTATTTTTGTTTGAGTGACTCATTTCTCTCCTCTTGAGGCACTCTGAACGGGTTATCCGACCGGAAGAGTGACTCATATCTTTATTTTGAATCACTCTAACCAGCTTTTCCCCCTTCAGAGTGACTCATATTCTCCTCTTGAGACACTCTAACCGGCTTTTCCCACCATCAGAGTGACTCATATTCTCCTCTTGAGACACTCTAACCGGCTTTCCCCACCATCAGAGTGACTCATATTCTCCTCTTGAGGCACTCAAACCAGCTTTTCCCCCTTCAGAGTGACTCATATTCTCCTTTTAAGTCACTCTGACTAGTTTCACACTCCATCAGGGTGACTCATGACTCCCTAATCAGGGATATTCCTTACTTTCTAAAATCTCATTTTCCTTACCCTGCACAACATTTGGTAGGGATCTTTATGTGGCTCATCATTTTCTGTACTATTTATGCTGTGTGCTTCTTCAATCACCTTTGCTGCTGATGCAGCATCATCCTTAAATGAAGTTTTAATGATATATTTAACCGGTTTGGGATGTGTATCAATTGCGATGTCTTTGAATTACTCAAACTCACTAAGTTTATGTTGGATGGCTGCAGCCGGCATACTCCATGTGCTTCCCCGCTCCCCTTTTATTCCGTACGCCTTGCCGGTTTCCTGTTGAAGCGGTTCGCTTAATAAAAAAAGAAGGATATTCCCCAAAAGAACCAAACCTGCTTCAACCGTTTGCATGCGGTTTTGCTTTTTTGACTGCATTTTATTTCGATAGGTGCGCTGGAGCTTTCTAAAGATAAATTCCTTTTTCATTTTATCGCTCCTTATTTTCCGCTTCTATACACCTTTGCCTGTTCTATTGCAAATGCTAACGCCTCTCTTGAAAATAAATATTTAAGAAGCTCATCATAAGTGCTAGTTTGAAAGATAAGCTCTTTATCATTAAAAATATAAATTGCAGGACCGGTTAGCTGTTCTCCATTATTCAATTTGAGAGATTCTTGTGTTGTTATAGAACCGGCCAATTTCAAGTCTTCTTTGTGTGGTGTTTTAAGCGGTTGAAGAAATTCAGAATCTCCAATGGCAAGGATTGACCATTTGCCAGGTTTCTTGGAAAGCCACTTTGGGTCATTAAGTATTTGATCACTGTCCCTCAATACTTGTAATTCTTCAATCACTGGACTGTAAAACTTTGAAATGAGGTCTCTTGCTTTTACACTAACTTCCTGGCCAGTTCTGACCAGCAGGTCAGGCTCAATAATGAGCTGCCTTCCATTTATAGTGACAAATCCCAAATCGTGATCTATTTCTGATACTGTTCCTTCTATAACCTCTTTGAATATAATATTTTCCCTGATATATTTTTTCATAGTTACTACGTCATCTGTGCGTACGATCTCCTTTTGGTGGTCAAAAAGTAAGAAGGCTTTACTATTGTCAATTTTTAATTCAGGCAATAATTGTTTGTCAGCTTTGTTATAAAAGATTAGCATATTAGAAAATTCGGTTTGCAAATCAAGCTGTGCACGTTCGGCAGATTGAGTGTCCTCATCAACAATGAGAATAGAATAGGTTCCAAAATATCTAGCATAATATTCTTTTAATTTGACTTCGCTCGTTTTTAAAGGAATTATATAATCAGCTCTCTTTCCATCTTTCCAATATGCCTTTATGTTAATAGTCGACAGGCCAGTAGCATTTGGCATATAATGGTTGATTTTACTATCAGTAGTGCCTATAAATTTGCCATTATAATCCTGAGAACCTTTATTAAAATAAATCGGCTCCTCCCCTTCCGGAAACTCAATCCTCATTTCCTCATTCACCGGCACCTCCTGATATTTCAAAGATTTAGAGATATCCTTCATCTCTCTCTCCACCAGTCCGTCATTCCACCGGTAAGAACCCATGATTGCCTGCACCTCTGTATCTCCAACTGTGATCACCGGCATCGGCGGCTTTTCTTCCTTATAAACCTTTTCTTTATCAAAATAAAGCATCGTCAAAATGACGATAACTGCCCCGGCTCCCCATAGAAGCGGGCGAATCCAATGAAATCTCTTTTTACTGCTTTCTTTCATGAAAATCCCCCTATCGCCACATATACAAATCAAGATACTTTATATACGTTTTGGCAAGCAGAAAGTTGCAATTTTTCCCAAAATCTTCCCAAAAGAAAAACAGGCTGCTGAAAGCCTGCTTTTCATTCTGTTTATCTAAATAACGGCACCTTCCACTCTTTATCTACTGGATAATAACGCGTGCTAGATATGAGATGCAATGTCAGTTCTTCCGGCTCTTTCTCCAGATCATAAGCTTTGAGATCCAGAGAAATTTTGAAACGTCCATTTTTGTCTTTTTCGTTTAAAATGGAACCGCTGTGAAATAGGGGATAGACATTTCCTTTATCATCAGTCATTACCCATTCTCCAAAATCAGCGGAAGGCACTTCTTTTCCGCCCTCCATCTCAATTTCGAAATAGGATTCCTTTTGAATTGGCAGCAGTGACTTACGCAGCGAGTAATCATTTTTCTTCTTTGCTTTTTTAATTGTTATATGATTGCCTTCATACTCAAAGCTGACTGGTTTCTTCCGGAGATCATCCGGTTTAATTTTAATTGAAAAATCGGCTGGCAGGGTTTTGATTACGCCATCGAGTACAAGAGTATAACTGCTTTTATTTTTCTGCGGGATAAATGATTCATTCCAGCGTACTGCCCCAAGTTCATCCAGATCTTTGCTAGACCCTGATATCCAGCCTGTATCGCTGGGATGGCCCTGCCCCTCAGCGAAGGTATTGTGCTTATAAACGGCTTCATTTTTTTCATCCACAATATGATATTGAATCGCCGTTCCGAATCCAGAGAACATCCCGACATTTTCTTTGCCAAACTGTTCTTCAAGCTCTTTAATCCTAGTTTCCACGTCGGCTTTTTCCTTTTTCGTGAATGATGTCTCATAGATCAGCTCGTTTGAAGAAGGAGCAAATTGCACTTCTTTTAGATCAATTGAAACACCATTGAAAGCGGCGCTATGCTGGTCGAGCGCAAGCCTGCTTGTATATTTTTGCCTTTCCTTCAGGTCAACAGGCACTTCAACATTCCAGTTCCCCTGCTTACCGTTCAGCTCCTTAAGATCGACTTTAATCAAGACCTCTTCTAGACCGGTCCGATCCCTCAGCGAAAATTCTATTAATCCATACTCAGATCCCTCTGTCCAGCGCATTCCGTAGCCATCGATTTCTTTACCGTCTTGATCATAGGCTGCGATCCTGTTTTCTGTGTCATCCATATTGATACTGGTATCAAGCGGTTTTCCGTTTGAATCCAATACTTTAAAAGAAAGCGCAATTCTTGATGTATCCGCGACTACATCCTCTATTTTGAACGTTGTGTTCTGATCTGTTGCAGCAATATCCACCCGGGTCGCCATTCCCTCTTGAGATGCCAGCCTCAGACCGTCATCCACCTCATTGGAGGAAAATAGCCCGCCGACCCAGTCTGCAAAGCCAGGGACCGTGCTGATTCCTGCAGCCAGGAGCAGTCCGGCTGCCGCTGCGGCCATCCGTTTCCCTGAGACAAACTTTCTTTTTGGTCTGTATGATTCAAGCTGCCCAATGATGACATCTGCAAAATCGTCGGGAAGCTTTGGCATCTGCAGGGTTTCTTTCATGAATTCAGCTTCATGTTCAAATAAACCAGCAACTTCAGCACAAGACGGACAGCCTGCGATATGGCCTTTCAGTTCAGACTGTTCCTTTTCGGTTAAAAGCTGATCGGTATATTGAGAGATTTTATCCGCCGTTGGACAATTCATTATAATAGCCTCCCTGTTTTTTGACTGTTTCCCTCATTTTCTTTTTGGCCCTGTGAAGCTTGTTCCGGACCATGGATAAGGGCATGCCTGTCGTTTCTGCAATTTCCTCATATGGCAACTCATTGGCATAGCGAAGGAGTATAATAATCCTTTCATCCTCCGGCAGTGTGCTGATCAGCTTTTCCACCTGCCTATTTTTCTCTTTTTTCAGAAGAATCACTTCCGGGTGCTTAGTGTTGACGGCAGAGGCCTCGTTTATTTCCGCCTGCTTGATTTGGGAGCTTTTCTTCCTGAATTCATCCATGCAGTGATTCACTGCCACCCGGTAAAGCCAGCTTGAGAAGGCCCCTTTCTGGTCATACTTGCCAAGCTGATTGTAAATTTTGATAAATGCCTCCTGGACCAGATCCTGGGCATCCTGCGGGTTTTTTGTCATCCTCAGTATCGTTGCGTACAAAGGGTTTTTGTATTTATTGATGATGTGCCCGTAAGCCTGCTTGTTTCCGGCCAGCACCTGCTTTATCCAAAATGCTTCCTCTTCCATATGTACCTCCCGTTCCTTCCTGTCCTTTTTTCCGATTCTTCTATAATAACGGAAACTATGGTAAAAAAATCTCAAAGTTTTGCAAAAAAAATAGCAGCTGCAGGATATTCGCAGCTGCCTTGCTATTTTTCAGAGACTTTTTCGTATCGACAGATAATAAGAAAGCATCTGGATGGCCGGGATCAGCAGAATGATCAGGATGGGGTAGAAAGGGATCTTATCCTCGAGCACTGGATAAAAAAGCATAAGGGCTGCAGTAAACGGCACCGCAAAATACAGGGAGATATAGGAGCTTCTGCAGGCTCTGGCAGTCATCATTTTTTCCCGTTCATCCTGTTCCTCGAACTCAGGCGGCAGGAGAAGCAGAGCACCGATACTTGACCGCTTATTCTTGTTCTTGCTGTAAAGGAACCAGCTGATCAAACCCCCTATCAGCAAAAAAACGGCAACCGGTGTGATATTAATCGTCAATGACCAGGGCGGCTCAGGGTTCCGCAGCACCTCTGCAAACTGGGTCTGGGCATCGTACATTGCTATCATAGCCCAGGCAAATAACGCATATAAAACAAAATTTAATAAGACTGTCCAATTCGTTTTCATTTCTCTTCCTCCTTTAATAGCCAAAATACTTCTTCCATCTTCAGCTGGAATGCCTCGCATATCTTCAGGGCAAGCAGCAGGGACGGGATATAATCCCCTTTTTCAAGCGCTGCGATTGTTTGCCTCGTCACACCTGAAGCCTGGGCCAGCTTTTCCTGTGTCCAGCTGTTTCTGGCACGCAGCTCTTTGACACAATTGCCAATTTCCATAAAGCACCTCATTCACCGTCTCTTTGTTAAGTCAACTTAACATCAATTAAGTCAATTGTATAGAAGACTTTACATTATGTAAAGCCCATTTAACATTGACCTAAAAAAAGTGTATAACATTTATGTTTTTGGAAAAATTACTCATGAATATTAATTAGGAGGTATTAGAATGAAAAAGTTAAGATGGCTTTTAATAGGCGCTGCTGCGTCTGTGCTGATTACCGGCTGTGCCTCATCCAACCAGGGCAGCCAGGATGGAAATGACGGCCAATCCGGCACATTATCCATGAGAAATGTCACTGACAGCGATGCAACTGACAATGACAATAACTTAATGGACGACGAACAAAATAACAACAAACAGTATAACAACGGACTGGAAGATAATGGGCAGAACGGCAATGAACAGAATGGCAGCGATCAGAATGATCTTCGCAATTCAGAAGATGCCCAGCAGAAAATTGAAGCCATGAAAGAAGTTGATAAGGCGGTAGTCATTACAGCCGGAAGCAAGGCATATGCAGCTGTAAAGCTCGCAAATGGGGAAAATGCTGATGTAAATGATGAAATGAAAAAGAAGGTTTCCGATCAGGTTCAGGCAGCAGATCAGAATATCGATGAAGTTTTTGTTTCAAGCAATCCTGATTTCATGGAACGTATGCGCGGATATAGGGATGATATTCAGAATGGTAACCCTGTAAGAGGATTATTTGATCAATTTTCCGAAACAGTGCAAAGAATTTTCCCTGAATCACGATAACAGTAAATCGCCCGTTTCCAAATAGGAAGCGGGCGATTTTATTTGATACTGCAGGGTTCAAACAATAGTATATCCTATTTGCACTGAGTCACTCTGATAGATAGGAAGAGAGCCAGTCGATGCATCATGGCATATAAAAGAAGCCACTCATGTATAGAAAGAGGCCTAATCAATGCATGAAGACCCTTAAGAGAAGCCAATCATGTATAGATCAGGGCCTTTCAATGCATGACAACCCTCAAAAGAAGCCACTCATGTATAGATCATGGCCCATTCAATGCATGACGGCCATCAAAAGATGCCACTCATGTATAGGAAAGGTCTGCCAGATAAATGCAATCGAGTCTTGTTTCTTCAGCTTTGTTATCATTGACTTCTACATAATAAGCGCTGGCATTCCTTCTGGAGCTGACCGTTTGATAAAGCGACCCATCCACAAAGTGAAGTGCAGCCCCATCATCTGCCGCATAGCCCGGCTTCATGAGCGCTTCCCTGATATATTTTCTGTAAGCTGGCTTTCTCTTATTTTCCCCGTCATAGTGCGGGCAATGGCTGCCTCTTAGGATGCCCAAACCTTTAATGGGATACAGCGGTCCGTTAAGAGGATCTGTAAGGCCTTCTTCAAACCAGCAGATGCTTCCTGCGCTTATGCCGGCCAAAATGATTCCTTTTTGATAGCATTTCAACAGAAGTTTATCCAGTCCCCATTCTTTCCAAAGAATCATCATATTGCGGGTATTCCCGCCTCCAACGTAGATGATATCCTGTCCAAGCAAAAATTCTTCAGCATCATTGAAGTTTGGCTCAAACAGCGACAGATGGGCCGGTATGCACTTCATTTTTTCGAATGCCTCATAAAATCGGTCTATATAGTTTTGCTGGTCTCCGCTTGCCGTTGGCAGAAAGCATATTTTTGGTTTCTTATTTTGCGACTGCCCAATGATATATTGATCAAGAAGGAGGTTTTCAGGTTCCATGGAAAATCCTCCTCCTCCCATTGCGATGATCTGCCTCATTTTCATTTCCTCTCTTTAAGAATCTGAAATCTCAACCTCAGTGTCTATGATGATGCCTTGTTTAACATAGTAGATCAGTTTTTCCGCTTCCCTCTTTGCCCTCAGCCTGCCTGCTTCTGAAAGCTGCCAGTTCCCTTCTATTGTATGGATGTCGTCCACAGGGCAAAGCGAGTATTCTATCCAGTCCGGCATATAGGTTTTCATGGCCAGATATGCCCTTCTTATATGGCAGGAAGCTGTCACAACCAAAATCCTTTTTATTTTGTGGAGATTGAACTCCCGGTCAAGGACCAGCAGTGAAGCAAGCACATTTTCCTTTGTGTGGAGAGATTGATTTTCTATTAAAATATCTGCTGCCGGGATACCAAGTGCCAGAGCTTTCTCTTTTAAAAGGTCTGCCTCGCATAGCCGGGACGGTGCCCAGATTACGCCGCCGGAAAAAAGAAGCTTGCCTGCCCTGCCGCTGTTATACAGCTCGAGCGCCTTTGGCAGTCTGTATTCAGCAGCCTTGCTGCTTCCCAGGACGAATATGCATTCTCCCGATTTTTTATCATCCGCGATATTTTTATAAAGAAGATCCCCAATCTGCCTGTCTGATAACTGATTGAAATCAAGCTTTGATATTAGTGTTTTCATGGATTGCCCCTCTTTACTCACAAGTATATTATTCTCCAGCCTCTCTGAAATTCCTGTCATATTTATATTTTATGTAAGAAAGGCGGGCTGCTTTTCCGCCGTCCCGCCTTAAACCATTTTTAATAATAGTATGGGTAAGGCGGATAAGGGTAAGGATAGCCGTATCCATACGGTCCGGCGAGGGCGCTTCCCAATAGCAGGCCTCCTGCTAACCCTCCCAGGAATGGGAAACCGAACCCAAAGCCAAATGGACGTCCGAACCCAAATCCAAACGGACGGCCAAACCCGAATCCAAACGGGCGGCCGAAGCCGAATCTGCCAAAGCCTGGACGGCCAAAGCCAAAGCGGCTCAAATCTCCATGAGAAGCTGCTGCTTCAGGGCGATACATAAACTGCTGTTGATTCATCATGCCTTCTCCTCTCATATTCTATCTTTTTTTTCCATATGAGGGGCAGCAACAATGATGTCAAAGCCCCCTCATCGTATAGGTTTCAGTCTAGAATATGTCAGAGAAGGCCTCGTTGAATAGACATTTACCCAGGATTGGAGGCAAAAATTATAAATTCCTTATTCAGGACAAATTAAATAAGAACCTGCTGAAAAGACAGGTTCTTGCCAGAACTTATTTTAAAAGCTTTGCCATTATATATTCATCATGATAGTTCCCATCTATGAGTAAGGAGTTTTTCTTAACACCTTCAACTTCGAATCCTGCTTTTTTATATAACGCAAGCGCATTTTCATTTTCACTGACCACTGAAAGCTCCAATCTGTACAGGCTGGCTTCCTTCGCCCAGCTGTCAAGCTTCTGAAAAAGACTGTAGCCGATTCCTTGACCCCGAAAGTCTTTTTTAATGCCTATAACGAGGGCAGCAGAGTGGCGCACCCTGCCGGCCATTCCGCCATTGACAATTAAATACCCCGCCAGACGGCCGTCTTCTTCAGCTGCGAAAATGGCGGCATTATCCCGGCTGGAAAGCGCCTCGATCATCTTTTTTTGAATGTCTGCGGAAACATTCCGTTCCCCTGGCCCATACAGCATATATGACGATTCATTTTCCACATCTTTAATAAGCTCGGCAAAAGCTTCTCCATCCTCTGGTGCAAGCTTGCGGATCATCATGTCATTTCCTCCAATTATACCCCTTCGGCCGGAGCGAATTTTTTCTTTTGGATATAAATCAGCCTTGCTGACAGGCATATGCCCGCTGCCAAAAGACCGGCGGTAAGTCCGATCCAATATCCCGGGGCACCGAGGCTGGTATAATGGGCCAGCCCATATCCGAGCGGCAGGCAGATCAGCCAATAGGCAATAAGCGTGATGATGAATGCAAGATTAACATCCTTATAGCCTCTTAGCGCTGCCTGGGCAGTTGCCTGGATGGCATCTGAAATCTGGAAAAACAAAGCATAAATCAGGAAATGTGCCGTCAGGGATATTACTGCTGCATCATTGGAGTAAAAGCCTGCAACCTGATAGCGGAAAAGGACAACAAGAAGGCCAGTGACAAGTGCAATGACAACCGACAAATAAATGCCGATCCAGCTGTACGCCTTTGCATCTCTATTCCTCTTTGCCCCCACCTCATAGCCGACCAGCACAGTCTGTGCCATCGAAATGCTGATCGGAATCATATAAAGGAAGGAAACGATATTGAGTGCCGACTGATAGGAGGCAAGCGTCTCCACACTGAAACGGCTTAACAGAATCGTCACCACCGCAAACATGCTTGTTTCAAAAAAGATCGACAGACCCATCGGAACACCGATTTTTAAGATTTCCTTGCATTGGGACCATGAGAAGTCTCCCAAATTGGAAAACACCTTATACACTGCAAACGGCTGCTGTGTCCTGATAATGAAAATCGTCAGCGCTAGTATTACCCAATAGGTGGCAGCAGTAGCATAGCCTCCCCCTGCCCCGCCAAGCTCAGGAAAGCCCCAGTATCCAAAGATCAGGACAAAGTTCAGGAAGAAGTTAACAGGAAGCGCACAGAGAAGAATGACCATAACGACCCGTGTCTTCCCGAGAGCATAAATGAACGAGCGCAGAACATTGAATAAGAATAGAGGAATGATTCCAAAGCTTAATCCAATCAAATAACCTCTTGCCGTCTGTTCAACACCGCTCTCCAGATCCATCCGGTCCAAGATGTGTCCTATCAGGAAAAAACCGGCCGCAATGACAGCCAGTGCAATCATGATTGCCAGATACATGCCGTTCTTGACAACTGCCGCTACTTCTCCATGCTTTTTCTCGCCAAACCGCTGCGCCGCGATCGGCGAAACAGCCAGGAGAATTCCGCTCAGCCCTGTAAAAACAGGATTCCAAATCGATGACCCAATAGCAACCCCTGCAAGATCGGAAGCACTGTATTTACCGGACATAATGGTATTAAAGAAAACCATTGAAAACATCCCAAGCTGCGTAATCAAGATGGGAATCAATAATATGAAGATCTGTTTGATTTTTTCTTTTACTGTAAAAGTCTGATTCATGATGGTACTCCTTGGTAATCAAAGTCACAAGGATAATTATAAGCCAAAGAAAGCATCTGCGGGCGGAAAAAATGTAATTGTTAGAAAATCTCCTGTAGAAAGGAAGGGCAGTATGCTGGCTGTAAAAGCTTTTACCATTTATGGATAGCTCTTCCCAATCAAATTATAGCAGCCTGTTGATTGGAGTGGAGGGCACGCAGACTCCTGCGGGAGGCAGCGGCAGGGCTGAGACCCCGCATGAGCGAAGCGAAGAGGAGGCTCAGCGCCGCCCCGCGGAAAGCGAAGTGCCTGGAATTGAAATCAACAGCCCTCATTTATAAGCAAAAAAGCCTGCTGCTGCAGACTATTGCTAATGACTGTTCTTATTCTCAACATAAATCCACAAATAATAGACAACCCACATAACCAATATTGGCAGTATGGCAAAGCTGCGGAAAGGAGCATACAAGAGCATGCCTATACTCGCAAGCAGTGCCCACGGGGCCAATCGTGAATATTTCTTCCATTGCATATGCCTTTCCCCCTGCTAATTCCCGGTTCCCGCCGGCTGCAGATATTTTGTGAAATAGGCTCCGGCCAGCAGCAGGATTAGGGTCATCAACCAGTTGAAAATCCCAAGCCAGCCCATCCAGTACGAAATAAGATTGACTATGGCAATCAGGAAAAAGCAGATCGAGGTAAGGGCACTTTTTAAGCCGGTAACGCCTGCTTTTTTTCTTTTTTTTCTCAAAATTGATATAGAAAAAGGCAGACTTATAACGAGTATAATAGTCAGCAGGATCGGAATCATAGATTTCCCCTCTTTCTAACAAGATCTTGATTATATGTCCTCTAACTATTATACGGACAAGATATGAAAAAGTTTCACCCGCCCATGACCAGGCCGCCATCGACATACAGGCACTGCCCTGTCACAAAGCTTGAGAGCGGGGATGCGAAATAAAGGGCAGCATCTGCAATATCCTCCGGTGCTGCAAGGCGCTGCATCGGAGTGAGTTCAATAATACTGTTCCTTACATCCTCCTTTGTCCCGGCGCTCGAATCGGTCGGATAGGTTAGGCCTGGGGCAACTGCATTGACGGTGATTCCAAAACAGCCAAGCTCCTTCGCGAGATTCCTTGTGAATCCCAGCAAGCCTGACTTGGCGGTTGTATAGTCGTGATAGGGAATCACTGGAAATTTTACAAGGTTGCTCGCTATATTTACAATATTACCGCTCATCTGCTCTTTCATATAGGGAATGGCTGCCCTGCATACATTATAAGCGCCGCGGATACTTCCT
This sequence comes from Bacillus sp. MMSF_3328, assembly GCF_030733525.1. Lineage (NCBI taxonomy): Bacteria > Bacillati > Bacillota > Bacilli > Caryophanales > Bacillaceae > Bacillus > Bacillus sp. MMSF_3328. The sequence goes on from NZ_JASHIV010000002.1 coordinate 374,956, forward strand.
TCCCACTGACGGTTATAGTCGTCCCACTCAAGCTCCCAGGCTGCCTTGCGTTTCTTGGGATTAAAAGAATAATGGCTTAAGGCATTATTAATGACCGCATCGATGCCCCCATAACTCTCGATAATATCGTTCATCATCCTTTTGACCTGCTCTTCATCAGTTACATCTGCCTGCATGGCAGCAGCCTGGCCGCCCGACTCCCTTATTTCCTTTGCGGCCGACTCGGCGGCCTCCCTGCTGGAAAGATAGTTAAGGATGACTAAAGCTCCCTCCGAACCCATCTTCCTGCTAATTGCTCTGCCGATTCCCCTGCTCGCACCGGTAACAAGGACCACTTTGTTTTTTACAAGCATGATTTCCCCTCCTATTCAACATCCGGATCATAGCGTTCCATATCTTCTTCTGCATTTCTTTCAATATCTATGACTCTTGCAAGCGACAGCAGATTGAAGCTTCCGTCATGATGCCAGCCCGGCTTTGCCCTATTCATCTCCCCGACCGGGCAGATTCTGCTGATTCCGGCCTCACCGAGTTTGGCGCTTATATCCATTAGTCTATCAGGCAGGACCGCCAGCCCGCATGACTGCATATACTTTTTATAGGGCTGAAGATTGCCTATGCATCCTTCAAGTTCCTGGACAGAAAAAATATGAACAAATCTATTTAAGGGAGATGCTTCAAAACCGCTTCCTTCATGAAAAACCACTGTCCAGCCTGTATTCATTCCATCTTTATAAACTGCGGTTCTGCTGCCTTTCAGTTTTTCCAGTTCATATTTTCCCCTTGTTCTTTGGATTGACAGGTGCTCTTCTTCTGACAGGACGGACCGGCGCCGCTTTTTTTCGTACCGGGCAAGCTCTGAGCCGAGCAGCTGGGCGAAACGCCGGGGCTCAACCGTCCCTCCTTCTTCTATGTAAACGGATTGCGGAGAGAGACAGCCCTGCTGGTCATAGATGCAAATGTCTTCCGCAAGCCTGCGGGCTGTCCTCGCATACAGATCAGGAGTCAAAGCTTCTTTTCCGATCATGCTGATGCTGATTTTATGCCCGTATGCCAGAAGGCGCTTCCCTTCAGGAAGCCTCTTTTTAATGCTATTCACTGTTTTGTCTGATCCATATACAATAACAGCTTCGGCTGATTCAAGAGCCGGCGCTTCCATTTCGGAATTCCCGCCATGCCATGGAAGAACCGCTGCGGCCTCTGCAAGATTTTCATCTAATTCTGCCAGGGATTTCAGAAATAAAACCGGCAGGACGGGCTCAGAAAAAGAAGTTTTTCCAAGGTGTGCAGATTTCATGAGAAACCCCATGATCAGGCTCCATAGCTGGACACCAGGAACATTGCCTGAAAACACATGGAAAATCAGATCTGGCCCATAAGCCCGGCTGAGCCCGCCGGACTTTCTTGGCCGGAATTCATCCAGCATTCCCGGAGAATCAAATTCTTCTTCCAGGAAGCGCAAGAGCTCTTTTTTTCGGAATGTCCTCATATACCTTTTCAGCTCCAGCCGGATCATTTCACTGTCATAGCCGGTGACGGCAGGAAGAAGCTTTTCGGCTAACTTTCTCAGATGATAATCAGGATTCAGCCATAGCTGGACCGCTGCATCAATTGTGCTGACTATGCTTGAAACCGGCAAATCTTTGAGGTATTGGCTGCGTTTTTCCAGTACAGCTTCAATTGTATGTTTCATTTCTTCGCCGCTGAGTTCGGGATATCTAAGCGAGAAAGTTTCTCCTTCCGCGTTATAAATCTTCTCTTTTACAACAGCTGGCTTGATTGATGACGGCAAATGGAAGATATCGACTGTTTCCGCCATCTTACCGGCCGCCCTTTGAGAGAAGCTGGTCGGCTGCAATGGAGCAGCCTCTTGCCTCAGAACCCTTTACTCTCCCGAGCAGCCTGAATCCATGCTCCGTTTTCATACCAAGATCTTCCGTCAGGACGGCCAGGCAGGAATTCCAGTTCGCCAGGTCATAGTGGGCAAGCACTCCCGCCTCTCCTTTTTTTACCGGTTCAAAAGTGGCTGGGTCCAGCACTCTCGTCTTCAGCCAGACCGGCCCGCACTTATCGGTTATTGCCTGTTTTCCCGCAAACCTGGAATGAATATTCTGGTCATAGATCTGAGAGCTGAGCTCCGTCATGCCGTACATGTTTATCTGCAGATCCTTTTCTATTCCAAAGAAACGTACATAATGATCAGCCATTTCTTCCGGGCTTATTTCCTTTGCCTGGCCTTTGAACCCGCCGGTATCAAAGATCCTGCTGCCCTCATGCATTAAAAATGACTGATTATTTTCTTTCAAAAAATCAAAAAAATGAACATAAGCATATGTTGCCCCCATGATCAGTACAGGTTCTCCCCTTTCTGACATCATGCCGAGCGACTCTGCTGCTCTCTGAAAGTCAAGGTCTTCTCCATTGTGGAAGAAGCGGCTGTACTCATTGCCGTAATAAAAGACAGCATTGGTAAGGTAGCGGGAAAGGGAAGAGTTTTTGTTATACTCATCTGATGGTGACAGTACAAAAATGGCCATCTTTTCCCGGTCAGGCAGTACAAAGTTTTTGAAAGGGCCTTTCATGGAGAGATCCCACAAGGATAAATCCGGATGAAAGTTCTTACCCTTAGCATCAGGATTGGTCGTCCCGCTGGTCATAAAGACTGCCTCCGCCTCTTCAGCCGGTTCGCAGGTTAGTGTCAGATCTTTAAAACCATGAACCGGCATAGGGGGAATTTCTTCCCATGTGTGCACTGTAAAGGGAGTCTTCCTTTTAGCCTGGCAAAAATCTTTATATAATAAGTTATTCTCATACTGATAGCTGAAAAGTTTAAGCGCCAGTGTGCCAAACCTCTCATCAGAATCTTTCCCTGCTTCGATAAAATCTTTAATTTCCGCTATCAAACTGATCGATTCTTTTTTCATCACTTGCCGCTCCTTTCTTAAACAGATTTGGGAGATTGACTAAAGACAGCTGAAGAAAGATGCTAGTGAATGCTCCGATTAAGATGCTGTTCGTCAGGAATGTCCCTGCTATTCCTGACGCATTCACAGCATATGAAGGCAGTGATATGGCCAGCAGCATGGAAAGCCCGACAATCATATAGTTGATTTGAGTAGCTTCCGCCTTTGCCAGAATCGAGATCCCTGTGAACACCAGCGTTGCGGCAGCCGGCAGGAAGATTCCGCCGACAACCGGGGCCGGCGTCAGAGCCAGGAGTGCGCCCGCTTTAGGCACAAGCCCGAGCACCAGGAAGATGACAGCAGCAGCCTTGACCGGGTATCTTGAGCCAACCCCGGTCAAACGCAGCAGGCCGACATTCTGCGCATAAGCTGTCGTCGGAAATCCGCCGATCAACGCTGACACAAAAGAGCCCGCCGACTCTCCCGCAAAACCGCCGCGGATCCTTTTGGCTGTCAGCTCCGTTTTCAGCATCGCAGAGGACGCCTGATAAACGCCCATTGCCTCTATTACAGCCACAAGATACGCAATGAAAAAGGTCAGGAAGGCTGCCCATTCAAATGTAAGTCCATACGGAAGCAACTGTGGAAGGCCAAACCATGCACTTTCCTTGATCAAGGAAAAATCAGCTTTTCCCAGCGAAAAAGCAAGTGCATCGCCTGCAATCAAAGCAATCAAAAACGAAAAAGACTTCCAAAGGCCTTTTCCGAACAAAGAAAGGCCAAGGACAATCAAAGCTGTTGTTATCGACAGCAGCAGGGTTGATGGACTGGCAAACCCTTCATCACCCGGTGAGCCTCCCAGAAATTCATGCAAAGTGAACCCGGCAAGCGAGATCCCGACTAAGAAAATGACGGTCCCGGAGATGACTGGTGTGAACAGGGCCCTCAAGCGCCCAAGCACCCCGGTTATTGATAAAAGGAACACAATGGCGGCACTCACCAGGATGCCCCCGGTTGCTGCAGCAAGCCCATTCGCTTTCCCTGCAGAAATCATAATGCTATCAAAAGCAGCCGAGGGACCCTGAATGATCGGAAGTCTCACCAGTTTTGTTGCCTGTATAAAGGTGACGATTCCGGCTGCAATGAAGATGCTGTTCACCATATTAGCCGATAATGCAAATGGCAGTCCGATCATAGCTGCCACAAAGATGGGATCCAGCCAGACATTCGAGACAAAAACGTGCTGGAGCCCATATAAAACGGTTTTTCCCGGCGGAAGCTTTTCTTCCAATCCTATTAATATCTCATCCGTGCTGGATTCTGTTCTTCTTTCGTCCATCTTCATTCTCCTCATCCTTTAAATTGACCTGTTCAAAAACGGTGTCCGTTTTTTCTTCAGAATGGCCAAAATAATGATTCCCAGTAGGGCTCCGGCAGTCGAACTGAAGATAAAGAGCGGAATAAAGCCGAATAGTGCGGCCTTCTGCCCCATGATCATGGTGGCAAGCGGATATGAAAGGAGCGCACCGATGATGCCGGTGCCAATCACTTCCCCAGTAAAGGCCATCGACAGCTTTTTTGTCCTGCTGTAGAGAAGCGCTGCAAGCAGCGCACCTGCCATGCTCCCTGGAAAAGCAAATACTGAGCCGGTTCCCATCAGATTCCTGAGCAGCGATATACAGAACGCCTGTCCCACGGCGTAATAAGGGCCAAGCAATACGGCTGACAGCACATTCAGCAGATGCTGGACCGGGAATACTTTTGTAAAGCCAAGCGGAATATACAGCATGCTGCCTGACAGCGTTCCCACTGCAGCCATCATTGCAGCAGCAGTTAATCTTTGTGTTTTACCCATACAAAAATCCCTCCATGCTAATTTGCACTGAGGGAATGGAGGCGGAGGGATTAACAGGCCGGCTCTTTGCCAGCCGCAGCATAAAATCCCGCACTTCCCTCCGCCGGCATAACCCGGATCAGGTATAAGGGTCAGGGCCGGAAAAGGCCCACTCTCAGCCGAACTCCTCCGGCTCCCCCAGTGCTTTTATGTATTAACTTATCTTGGATATAAGGCTGTTTAGACCTTTAACGGCCTGGCTTAGAGTTTTTAAAATGAAGTGCCGGCCATTTTACCGTTAATTCCTGCTGGTATAGGAATCTATCAAGAAGGAACTGATGTAGGCTTCCAATCAATTTTACGATTACAGCTCTTTTGATCCCCACTAAAAAAGCCCGGTCCCCATATGAAAGAAGGACCAGGCTTTTGCACACATAAAAAAGTACTGTTGCTCATTCTACTTTCCTACGCTGGCATGATCCAGTTCAGGTCCAAAGGGTTAAAAAACATCGGTTTTCCTCTCAGCCCGCCTGTGCGGACACCCCTAGCAGTCACACAATATCCAATTAAGAATCATCATAACTTTGTTACTGTCAAAAGTAAAGACAATGTTTATTTCTTCCTGCGCCTGATCAAAAAGAAAGCTGCGCCAATAACAGCCGCCGCAATCAGCATATACACCACATTAGAATACATATCCAGATACCCCACTGCCGTTTCCCATGAATCACCAAAGGCCGCTCCAATATTTACAAGGATTGTATTCCAGATCAATGTGCCGATGACTGTAAATAGCAGAAACAGCGGAAAATTCATTTTTGCCATCCCGGCAGGAATGGAAATCAGGCTTCTTACCAGCGGGATCATCCGGCATATCAGAATTGTCCAATAACCGTAGCGGTCAAACCATCCAAAAGCTTTATCTAAATCAGCCTTTTTCAGGCGGAGTATGCCTCCCCACCTGTCTATCATTCTCTCAAACCTGTTTCGGCTCAGAAAAAGGCCCGCCCCGTAAAGCAAAGCAGCGCCCACTGTCGAGCCAAGGGTAGCCGCTGCAATCGTTCCAGTAACAGTAATATTTGTTTGTGCCGTCATGAAGCCGCCAAATGTCAATATAATTTCAGACGGGATAGGGGGAAAAATGTTCTCAAGCGCAATCAGCAGGAAAATTCCTGCATAGCCGAATTGTTCAATCACATCTTTAATCCAGTTCTCCATAATACCTCCCAAGACGAAAAAGCATATCAGTTAATTAACGTTAAATTCTGATTCCTCCCCTTCAGGAAAAGGAAATTCCCTATAAGTTCAGGCCATTCAGATGAAATTAGAATAACTCATCCTGAAAAATAATCAAACAATAACTTGCACAAGACCAAAAACAAGAACATTTGTTCTTGAACTGCATATGTTTTATGGAGACCCTTAATGAGGAGGATGTCCATGAAAGCTATCCCTGATGCTTTTGCCTGCATGGCACGTTATCTTATGGAGGATGAGGAAGCATCTGCAGAATTGTGGAATAAAGTACTCCTTGCTGCTAAAAGAAACGGGTTGGGAAATGACGAGGAAGCTATATTGCCTGCTGCTGTAGAATCATTAAGGGTACTGTTGAGGAAAATGAAATCATCCCAGCCTGCAAAAAGTCCTGCCGCTTATTTTTACGTTGTCATAGATCGCAAGCTAAAGCTGCTGAAGGTACATTTTTAATTTTGTTAAGAACTTACCTGAGCCGAAAAAAGATCCGCCAGTGATTAGGGGCGGATCTTCTCTTTTATGCGTAATTAAAATTGGGATGGAGGCGGTGTCTGTCCAGACGGCATTGTTCCATGAATATAAATCGGGCCTGGCGCCAAAATTGGTATCTGCCCCATCGGCTCCGGGTTTTCAATATATTCGAACTGCCCCTGTCCATCCATGCTCGGCCCTTTTGCCCATCGGCCTTCTGCACTGTCTGTCCCTTTTGAGCAGTTCATGAACGAATAAGATACTTCCTGCTTTTCCTGCTGGCGGTTGAATGTGCCAGGCACAACCTTGCCGTCCCGTGCTTCAAGCTCTGAGATTGCTGCGAGCCATTGGTTTTGGTGCATAGTGTCACGGGCAATCAGGAAAGACAGCATGTCCCTGACCCCGCGGTCTTCTGTCATTTCATAAAGACGGACCGCCTGAAGGCGTCCTTGTGATTCGGCATTAAGGTTCGCGCGGAAGTCAGCCAGCAGATTCCCGCTTGCCACTGTATAGCGGGCTGTCCAAGGATAGCCCATGCTGTCGTCCGGCTTCGCACCAAGACCGGAAACAATCGCGTGCTGCACGTTCATTCCGCCCATTGCAGCCCTGATGATTGGATCCTGTGCTGCTTCTTCCTGTTCTTTAACAGGCGCTTTATCAAGCAGCTGCGCAATCATTGTAGAAAGCATTTCGACATGTGCAATTTCCTCAGTTCCGATATCAAGCAGCATATCGCGGTATTTTTGGTCAGCCCGGCAATTCCATCCCTGGAAAAGGTATTGGATCATAACGCTGATTTCACCGAATTGCCCGCCAAGGATTTCCTGCAGCTTTCTCGCATAGACCGCATCCGGTTTTTCAGGCTTTGCATTGTATTGAAGTTCTTTTACATGGTAAAACATGCTGGTCACCTCTCTTGTCTTTTAGTATCAAGGATAGCTTTACCAATTGGCCGGGAAACATGCTTGCATTTTGACAAATCATACTCTGACATTCATTAAATTGGTACAGGAACAAATGAAATTTCCTGACATAAAGTATGAAGCGGCCTATATACATGGCAAGAAAAGTGAAAACGGAGGTGCCCGTCATGAATAACCGACTGCCTGTCCCTCATTTGTATGCACCTGTAATGAATTTAATTGACACCGAAAAAGCATTGAAAAATGTGAAAGACTGCTTCGAGAAAGAGCTCTCTGAAAGGCTGAACCTTACAAAGGTATCAGCGCCGCTGCTTCTTGAAAGCAGGACCGGCATCAATGATAATCTTAATGGGGTGGAGAGGATGGCCACAATTGAGGCCAAAGACCTCGCGGAAACTTTAGAAGTTGTCCAGTCACTGGCAAAGTGGAAAAGAATGGCCCTTGCCCGGTACGGTTTTTCAGAAGGAGAAGGCTTGTATACCGACATGCGGGCAATCAGAAAGGACGAAGAGCTCGATCAGCTGCATTCCATTTATGTAGACCAATGGGATTGGGAAAAGGTCATCCCGAAAAATAAAAGAAACAAGCAGACACTTAAGGCTGAAGTAGTTTCCATTTATGAAAGCATAAAGGAAACAGAAAAAAAGCTTTTCTATTCCTGCTCGCATTTGGTGCCAGTTTTGCCAGAACAAATAAGCTTTATTACGTCACAGCAACTAGAAGACATGTTTCCCGATCTCCCTGCAAAACAGCGTGAAGACAGGATAGCAGAAAAGCTTGGTGCCGTCTTCATCATGAATATCGGCGGCTCTCTGCTTTCAGGCAGCAAGCATGACAGCCGTTCCCCGGATTATGATGATTGGAACCTCAATGGCGATCTGATCTTCTGGTACGCACCGCTGAACAGAAGCATTGAAATTTCATCCATGGGAATACGGGTTGATGAAAAATCACTCAGAAGCCAGCTCAAGGAGTGCGGAAATGAGGAAAGACTTGAGCTTCCTTTCCACAAGGCACTCTTGGACGGCAAGCTTCCTTTCACAATCGGCGGAGGAATCGGCCAGTCAAGATTATGCATGTTCCTGCTAAAAAAAGCCCATATAGGCGAAGTTCAGGCATCCGTCTGGAACAGCAGGATCAGGAAAGAATGCCAGGATGCCAATATCCCTCTTTTATAAACGGTGACAGGCACCTATACCAGTCAGCCAACTGGTATAGGTGCCTGTCACTACTGCTATTTCAGCTTCAAACAATAAACCGGCTCTGGATGATGCCCTTCCTCTACCTCTCCGGTTGGGACGAAGCCGGCTTTTTCGTACATTTTTATCGCTTTGTCATTGTTATGGATCACAGTGATATAAATTTCACTGCACTCCATGGACTCTGCCATCTCCTCAATGACGGCCTTCAGGACGGGACCGCTGTATCCTTGGCCCTGATACTGATGGCCGATCATTAAACTGACCAATTCATACCACTCTGTTTCCTTCCTGAACCCATATGAAGCAAACCCGATCAAATTGCTGCCATCGTAAATAGCTATTGGCGTATACCCAAACACCTGGCAGGCGCCAAGGAAAAAGGCATTCGATCCGACCCACCTTTCATAAATCTGGATTCGTGTTTCCTGCACTTCATCTGATTTAAGATTGATTACATCAAAGAAGTTTTCTTCCGTTACTTCCGCAAGTCTGATATCCATCATATCCCCCATTGGTAACAGCACCATGTTATTAATTTACCTCTCCAAGCGTCTTATAAAGCTCCAATGATTCTTTAAGAAAAATCTTACAAAAGCCTGTCTTTTCGTAAATCCGTTCCGCCCATGCATCAAGCTCTTCATGCGGAGGGTCATATACCAGCCCATTTTCTGTGCTGAGAAAACTTTTCCAATCATAAAACTCCCAATGGGCAGTTTCACCTGTTATGGGAACGCGGCATTCCAAGAGCGGTATAGGGTGTATTTGGCGGCTTGAATGCCCCGCAGCTATCCAAAATTCATCCCTGTCGACCGGCTCCAGATGATACGTCTGCATTGACTGCTTCCCGCCCGGCCTATGATAGGTGATTTCTGCTGCATTGCCGCTGCTTTTAATCTCAATGCCTGCCGCCGGAAAATACCCTTTTTGCGGAACTGTCGTGTCTCTATCAATCAGTACCGGCTGCAGCCACTGGTCGCCAAGGTCGCATAAAAAGCGGCTGCCTTTATCATCCTCGGCTACAACGGCGGCATGCGCCTTTTCCGTATGCAAGCTACTGCCGACAGGATAGGCCCTGATTCCTTCTTTATCAAACTCATCAAGCAGCCACAGGGCAAGATCAAAGCAGTTTCCAGTGATCCCAAACTCCTCACGGTGCTCTTTCATCTGAGAAACTTCCCTCTGCCCTATTCCTTTATGGTGCAACCATAGCTTAGTAAGCGTCTCCATTGGAAAGCTGTCAAATCTTTTCCATACAGAAAAAATTCTTTCTGGTGCTTTCATCACGCCACTCTCCCCTAATTATCCGTTTGGTTAATTCGACAATCAATGAAGGATTTCCTTTTACATTCAAAATAAAAAAACCGGCTATTGGCCAGTTTCACTAAAACCATCGTTTTCTTCTTCATCCATCCCCATATTTTCTTCCTCCCCATCTTCCTGCAGAAGTTTCCCTATCCATTCAGGAATCTCTTCTCCTCCGTTCTTGTGAAACACTTCGGTTACATCCTTCTCTTCCAGCCGGGACATGATATCATGAATATCATTATGGTCTCCCAATACATTGCCGAATCCCTGATTATGTTTCTTCAGGCTGGTAAAGCCTGATGGAAAGCTGTTTCCGAAGTTGACGCATGAGGCATCCTCGATGGATCCTATGTGAATGCTGTTGATTTTAAACAAAGGAGAAAAATATCTCATCACAGTTCCTCCGTTCCCGTGGTGCTTTCCAGAGCATATGGAGTCTCTTTTCCGTTGACAAGGATACGAATGCGGGCATCATCGCTGTTTTTTTCTGCTGTTTTAGTCCCTCTTGCATTTCCTTTTTTCCCGGTCTGCGGCTTCTGTTTGTTTGCTGGTGTGTAAAAGCTGTTTCCGAGATTCATCATCCCGCTCAGGCTTTTAACATCAATCCTGTCGAGAAAATAAGAAAGCTGATCCAGCTGGAAACTCTCTATATTCACTTCATTTATCTCCAAGTGGTTGTTATGCCCGCTGGACTTTTCTTTTTCAAGCTCTTTCAAACGGCCCTCCATATCAGCAAGGCGGCCGTTCAATTTTCCCAGTATGGTAATAAGAGCTTTGTCATCCAATTGCATAAGAGTTCATCCTTTTTAGTGTCACATCTTCTGCTTTTGAAGGCATATGGTATAAGAGGCATAAAAACCGGGAGGGGCACGGATGAAAAAAATGATTGGACCAGCAAAAATCCATTTTGACGATATTTTCATCGGACAAATCACTGACAGCTCTGGCGTATTCATGGGCAGAAACAGACAGAAGAATTGGTCCTCCGATATAAATGGCACCTCAGGCTTTGGCTCTGTAGCGGGAGATCTCAATAAGATTTCGGGCAATCTCCACCTTGTCCAGACAGAAGGCAAAAAGGGAAAAGAAAGCTATAAATAGGCTAAGAACCCTCTTTGCTTCGTGCCACCCGTGTATAATTCCGGCTGATTTTATTCCCTTTTCCCGCCACTTTGCCAAATCCTTCTGAGATTTTACCGGTATGCTGCCAGTATACTGGTGTATTCTGTCCATAAAATATCCCGGAACTGTTTTGGATCTGATTCACTTTTATCGTTTTAAATCTGATATTGGCCAACATCCCACCTCATCTTCAAAGCCGCCTTTTTCATATTCTTATTTTGCCGGCAAGGAAAATATGACCTTCATCCTGTAAAGCTTTTTCAGGAAAAATAAAAAGCCCTAGGAAATGGCTTAAAGATCCTGACTGTCATGTTCTTGCCCTTGTTCTTCCTCACCTTCAATCCGGTAAAAGAAGGCATCCATAAAATCGCTGTCATCAACAATATTGACATTATAGGCTGAGACGTTCTGGCTTCCAGTCACCAACCCGAAGCCTGTATTATCCTTCCTGTTCACCTGCCATCCGGATTGTGTATTGTCTCCCGTAAAGATGCCGGAATTGGCCGCCATGGAGGTTATATTAATGTTATTGAATTTTATTGAGATATTCTGTAAAGCTGACTTCATCATTATATCTGGGAGACAGGCTGAGGATTGATGTTTTCCGGCTGGGCAATCGGCGTATCTGCAACATCCGGATCATTGACAAAACTGAAGTTGCCAAGAGAGGCAGCGTTGATATATACCCCGTTTCCAGTATTCAATTTCCCTTGAGCGTTCCAGTCCGGCTGGCTGTTCTGCCCCGTGGAAATGATGGAATTGGATGACATGCTAATAACATTAACCTGATTAAAAATAACCGAAACAGGCAATTCCATCCCTCCTTTCTGCTTGTAATGCCACTATATGCATGATTAGATCGGTTTGTGTGCCACGGGCACTCAGGCTTTTACAGAAGCTTCACCACGAATATTCGATTCTGCATCCAAATGATGTTATAATGGATGAAACGGCTCATAAGGGAAGGATGACCAATTTGATAACTTCTTACGAGAAAATTACCATTTCCGGAAACAAGTATGCCGAGGTCTTCCTGAATATAACAGAAGACAAACGATTCATTATATCCATCCCTTCCATCAGCTGGTCAGCTGAAATCAGCCAGCTGGATGAATTGAAAGAACAATTTAATCATCTCCAGTCGTCACTGAATTTTCATATGTTTGAAGGGAACACAGAAGAGCTTGCTGCCGCCATTATTAAAGAAGCAGAAAAACATATCTGATTCTCTTTTTCAAACCGCCTGGCAGAGTGACTCTGTTAGGTGTATAAACATCATAAAGCCCCTCGATCCTACCCTACATTCTCTTTTTTTGCTAAAAAACCCATAAAGAAAGCACGGAAGAGGATATCCGTGCTTTTTCATATTCCATTTTTTATCTGCTACGATTGCTAAAGAATAAAGCCCGGAACATAGCCCGGGCTTTACGCTATTTAATTTTCCTGATGCTCAACCTTGACACGCTTAATAAAGAATGAAGCAATCAATCCCAAGATGGCCACACAAATGGCAAATATAAAAGCATCCTGGATGCCTGCTGTCAATGATAGCGGCAGCAGAGAAGGATCCTGCGGGTTTGCAGCTTCTTCCATATAGCTCTTTTGGCCCGCTGTCATGATGGAAATCGCGACAGCCGTCCCAATCGCACCGGCAACCTGCTGAAGTGTATTCATGATAGCCGTTCCGTCTGGATAAAGTTCTGGCGGCAGTTCATTGAGGCCATTTGTCTGAGCCGGCATGAATACCATCGCAATACCAACCATCATGAAGATATGCAGCATTACAATATATCCGGCTGACGTATCATTTGTAATTCCGGAGAACGCAAACATGACGATTGTGACAATCACAAGACCGCCGCGGACCAGCCATGTGGGACCATATTTATCGAACAAGCGTCCCATTACAGGGGACAGGATTCCATTGACCACTCCTCCGGGCAGCAAAACCAGCCCAGCCGCAAATGTAGTCAGCAGAAGTGAATTCTGCAAGTAGAGAGGAAGCATGATCATTGAAGATAATATGACCATCATTGCGATCAGCACCATCAGCAGGCCTAAATTGAACATAGGGTATGAAAAGGTGCGAAGATTGATCATAGGCTGCTTCATCTTTGTCTGGCGGATACAGAAGAGAATCAAACCGACTACTCCAAGCACAAGAGCAAGGATAACTTTCGGGCTCCCCCATCCGCCTTCTCCTTCACCGGCACTGCTGAATCCGAATACGATTCCACCGAAACCGATCGTTGATAAAAGGATGGACAGCAGATCGATCTTTGGCTTGGTAGGGCTGGAAACATTCTGCATATAAAATAGTCCAAAAATAAGAGCAAGAACAAAGAACGGCAATGAGATCCAGAAAATCCAATGCCATGTCAGATTCTGCAGAATCAATCCTGATATCGTCGGTCCGATTGCAGGAGCGAACATAATGACCAGACCGATGATCCCCATCGCCCCTCCCCGCTTATGCGGTGGTATGATGACAAGAATTGTATTGAACATAAGCGGCAGCAGAAGCGCTGTTCCGATTGCCTGGATGACACGAGCGAGCATCAGGATGCTGAACACAGGCGCAATTGCTGCAATGAATGTTCCAATGATTGAGAATACAAGCGATACTGCAAATAGCTGCCTCGTCGTAAACCATTGCAGGAGCAATCCTGAAATCGGCACCAATATCCCAAGGGTCAATAAATACCCTGTTGTCAGCCATTGAACGGTAGCTGCATCCGTTTCAAAAATCACAATTAGATCCCTGATTGCCATATTCAGGGCGGTTTCACTGAACAGGCCGATAAATCCTGCTATCAGGAAAGAAATAATAATAGGAACCGCTTTGATATCCTTTAATGCATTCGGCGCGGCTGCGCCTTGGTTAGTACTTTGCACAATGATTCTCCTCTCAACTTCTGCGCTGCTTTACTGGACTCTGAATACATATGTAAAATGTTCAGCTATATTCCGCAGCGGCTTGCCATTTCCATAGGTGTTAGAAAGCATGACCGCCCCTTCAATCATAGAGCTCACAAGCAGGGCGAGCTCCTTCGACCTCTCCTCAGAAAATCCGGAAAGCAGCAGTTTTTCTTTGTACAGCGATTGCCATTCCTTGTAAGTTTCCTGACAGGCCTGCCGGATTGGCTCACTCGTCAGAGCCGTTTCCGAAGCAATCAGTCCGATGTGCAGGCCGCTATTTTCATGGCTCAGGGGCACATCAAAGTATGAAGCAATTTTTTCGGCATGATAGCGGAAGGCTGCTGCCGCATCTTCAGAAGATGCCAGCTCTTTCTTTATCATCGTTTTTATTTCATTTCCAACATGCTTAACAGCTTCCACTGCAATCTCCTCTTTGCCGCCTGGAAAATGATAATAAATTGACCCTTTGGGAGCCCCGCTTACCTCTATAATTTGATTCAATCCGGTGCCATTATACCCCTGGCACTTGAATAGATTCGATGCCGCACACAAAATTGACTCTCGTGTCTTTCGCTTACCCTCCAAATTCATTCTCCTTTCGGAAAAATTATAACAACCGGTCTAAATAAATTTATGGGAATTCATGAGGAAAGTCAACAAAACAAAACTGAAAAAGCACATTTTTTTGAATGTGCTCTGTTATATATGAGTTGGCCTGTTAAGTTTTTTCCTATCCTTTAATCCTGCAGACAGCAGATAGAACGCTACCAGCAGCAGAACATAAGCTGCAAGAGGGAAGATAATGATCCACTGGGAGTGGTAAAGGAAAGAACGCGACTGTCCGATAAGGCCTGACCACTCATTGGTTATTGATAAATAAATGGTAGGAAAATACTGCTTTTCCGTTCCGCCCAGGAATAAATTAAAGATTCCCAGCTGTCCGATGATGTGCAGAACCTGGATGCATTCATTTACAAAAATCGCCGAGAAATCAGCCCGCAATGATGGAATGATATGCTTGCGAGAAAGATGCGAACTATTGCCTCCAAGCGTCCTTGCTGCCTCCACATAAGCCATTTTTTTAAGCTCAAGCGTCTTATTGAAAATAACATTGTAAACCCCATTAATGCCAAGTATGGTCAATAGGGCCCCTTGTATAAGGGTAAGCTGAAGCGGTGAAAGCTTGGGTTCAATATTGATGCCGAGCATGATGAAATAGATGAAGATAAATATAGGGATCCCGCTGAACAAGGAAATGTTGTTTAGTACCCCTTTTTTTGTCCGGATCCCCTGAAAGATTCCTAACGCTGCACCAATCACCAGCCGCAGAAGGGCCACACCCAACACAGTAAAAATAGTATATTTAGCACCATGCAGCAGGAGGGTCAAGATGTCATAACCCCATTTATCCGTCCCAAAAGGATGCTGCGCAGAAGGCGGAAGAGGCGAACTTACTAATTTCCTGTTACCTTCTTCATCTATGATATGGTCGATCTTTTTTGATTCGTTTAAATCATAGGGTGCAATCTCAGGCCCGGCTAGTGCGGCCAGCAGGAAGAAGGCAAGCATCAATAAACCTGCGGCTAGTGGAAGATTCCTCCTTTTTTTCATCTCTGCAGCCCCCTTTCAATCAGCCATAATAATAGCTTTAAAGTATATAAAGAAACGAGATATAGTAAAAGAAGGCTTAACAAGCTAAAGATAACCAGATTATATTGATACCCAAATTGAATCTGCTGGACAAACAACAGCGCTGTGATTCCCCTTGTGTTATATAAGTATTCAATAATGAAAAGATTCCCAAGCATGATGCTTAAAATCTTGTGAAGATCTGCTTTCAAGAGAGGAAGCACATTTAGGAATACATGAAAGAGATAGATACTCCCCTTTCGTAAGCCCTTAGCTTTCGCAGCCAGTATGTAATCTTCTCCTTTAACTTCATGGCTCCGCTCTGACAAGGAGCGAAGCAGATAAAACAAGGGAATGATAACAAGAGTAAATATAGGCAGAAATATAGCCGGCTCACTCATGGAAGAAGAAGCCACCTTTACTGTCTTTATTCCGGTTTCTTTGTGCACAAATACCGTCAGCAGCTGCAAAAGCAGAACAAGAATAAAATCAGGGAGCATTCCAGTGAAACCGAGAACCGCATTCAGCAACCTGCCTCCTTTTTTCCATAAAAACACACCAAATAAAACGGACAGAATGACAGCAATCACCGCACTTACAGTCAGATAGAGAAAGGAAGACAGCCAATATGGGATCAAATCCTCAAGGAGCGGCCTTTCCCGCTCTCCCTGCAAATATAGCCAGGATTCCCCTGACTTCAGCCCTTGAATAAAATCCCTGATTTCGTCAATCATCGGGATGATACTGAATACCACCTTCGCATCTCCATTATGGAACCCGAGAGGAAGCACTGCCAGAATTAAAATGAGCACCACACTCGTCAGGCTACGAAAAATAGTCGCCATAAGTACTCCTTCCTATGTATAAAGTCGGTTTCTATTATATATCAAGGGAGGATGCGGCAGGAGGAAATTTAGGAAGGTTAAAAGATTAAGCGGGTACATAGGGAATCAGGGCTGCAGTGCACTGAGGAACAATATTTTTGCTTGATATGCTGAAGCGATTGCCTTATGTAATTCACTTGAAGCACTAATTGTTTTTTCGTAGTCTGAGTGACTCATGTCTGCTTCTTGAGTCACTCTGTTCAGCTTTCACCCCCATCAGAGTGACTCATCTTCCCCTTGAGGCACTCTGTGCTGCTTTCACCACCTTCAGACTGACTCATATTCTCCACTTGAGGCACTCTGACCTGCTTTATCCCCATCAGAGTGACTCATATCCTCTTCTTGAGTCACTCTGTTCGGCTTTCTCCACCACCAGGGTGACTCATATCTTCCTCTTGAGTCACTCTGTGCGGCTTTCACCACCTCCAGAGTGACTCATATCCTCCACTTGAGGCACTCTGCTCTGTTCTCTCTCCATCAGAGTGACTCATATCTTCCTCTTGAAGCGCCCTGCCAGGCTTTCCCCACCATCAAAGTGACTCATATTTCCCTCCAGAGGCACTCTGCCACGTTTCCCCCACCATCAGAGTGTCTCAAATGTTAACAACCTATATTTCCCGAAGCTCCTCTGCCCGCTTCCGCATCTCTTCGTAAGTTTCCCCGTTCCTAAAATCCTCAAGCTCCAGGCCCAGACTTTCTACCGCATAGTAAAGGTGCTCCAGCCAGTCATGATCCCTGCATCTGATTGCTTCTTCGCATTCCCTTTCAATATAGGGAGAACTGTTTTCTTTTCCTAAGTCCCTGAAAACCTCAATTGAGTCGAGGGCACCAGGCCAGTTCCTGTCCTGCAGGAGACCTCCAGCCGCTGCAGCGCGTTTTCATTTCTTGGATAGCCTATTTTCCTTATGACTGCTACTCCATTTTCCCAGCAGGCTTTGCCATACTTTGGGATAATCATGCGGACTTTGTCTGCGGGGAGCTGTAATAAGATATCAGCCGCTTCTTTTTGAGTTTCTTCAGGAAGATGCCAGTTCAAATTGTAAACATGATAGATGATTTCCTCATCCTCCATATGGATAAATCCGCTCATAAATATCACCTCGTTACCTATTTTACCAGAAAAAGGCTGCGGAATTTCCGCAGCCCTTTAGTATCTAATGCTTCTTCTTCCCTTTTCCTTTCAGGTCAACTCCAATCGCTGCTCCGCTTCTGCTGGAGTCGGCCACTCCCTTGAATATTCCCTGTTTGTGATCAATCAGGATGCTTTGGACATTGCCTATCGTTTCTGGTTTCTCGCCGAATCGATGGCCCATTTCCTTCAGCCTCTGCAGGGCAGAAACTGGCACCCCTTCTTCAAACCGGTAGGACGATGGGTTATTCGTATAGATCCTCGGTTCTTCAACTGCAGCTTTCAGTTCCATATCGTACTCTATTGCATGGATGATCGTTTGCAGGACAGAGGTTATGATGGTCGGTCCTCCCGGTGATCCGACTGTCAGTACCGGCTTGTCATTTTCAAAGACGATCGTGGGAGTCATGCTGCTGAGCGGGCGCTTATTAGGCTGGACCTCATTTGCCCCTCCAGGCACAGCATCAAAATCAGTCAGTTCGTTATTCAGCATCACTCCAAAGCCCGGCACCATGATGCCTGTACCAAAAACCTGCTCAATCGTTGTTGTATAGGAAACCACATTCCCCCACCGGTCTGCTACCGTAAAATGGGTGGTTTCCCCATATTGTCTGTCTGCAGGCTGAGCTGCTGCACTGTAATCAGGTTTCCCGCTTTCATACTTCCATGGGTCCCCAGCTTCAGGCTTTGTATTCATTTCATCAAGCGATATTAACTGCTGCCGTTCTTTAATATAGTCCTTATCCAGAAGTCCTTTAACTGGAACCTCAACGAATTCCGGGTCCCCCGCATAAGCTGCCCGGTCTGCATAGGCAAGATGCATGGCTTCTGACATGAGGTGATATTTTTCCCAGGAGCGGACTGGATATTGGGAAAGGTCGAAGCCGTCCAGTATTTTGAGCATTTGCAGGAGGAAGACACCGCCTGAGCTTGGCGGAGGCATGCTGGCAATCTGATAGCCTTGATATTCCCCCCACACAGGCTTGTCTATTGCTGCTTCATATTTTTCTAAATCGTCCTTTACCATTGATCCGCCGAAATCCTGGACAGTCTTGGCAAGGGCATCCCCAATCGGCCCTTCGTAAAGCGCCTCGCTTCCATCTTTCCTAATTAGCTTAAACGCTTTGGCTAGATCTTTCTGGACCAGGATGTCGCCTTCTTCCAGCGGCTCGCCTCCTGGGAGAAACACTTCAGCAGCTGCTGACCGGGACAGCTTTTCTTTATTATCTTCTATTGCCGCTGCCAGTACCGGATCGATTGGAAAACCTTTATCAGCCAGTTTAATAGAAGGCTGGATCAATTTCTTCATAGGGATGGTTCCCCACATATCCAGTGCTTTTTCAAGGCCTTTCAAGGTTCCCGGTACACCGACTGCTGTTCCGCCCGAAGATCGTTCTGCAAAGGGAATCGGCTTTCCCTTTCCATCGAGGAACATATCCGGCTCTGCTCCGGCCGGGGCACGCTCACGGCTATTGATGATCGTTGTTTCTTTCGTTTTTCCATCATACACCATCATGAATCCGCCGCCTCCGATGCCTGACATCATCGGCTCAGTTACATTGAGGGCAAACTGAATTGCCACAGCAGCGTCAACGGCGTTTCCGCCTTTCTTCAATACATCAGCCCCAATCTCTGAAGCAAGCGGATGGGCTGCGGCGACCATGCCATCCTCACCTACAGCAACTTCGCCATATTTTTCATAAGGATCCTGTTTATGCTTTGCATCTGCAGCAGCAAGAGGAGCGAATACCAATATAAAACTGGACAAATACACAAATAAAACACTGGCGGCTTTTTTCATCTTATCCCTCCTATTGTTGGTTCATTTCTAACTTAAAAGAAGGAAGGCTGGATTGGCAAATTTGCGGCTGAATATTTAGAATTTTAAATATTTTTACCCATACAGATTCTATGTAAGTTGGGCCTAATGGCATTGAAAAATCCGAAGTTGCTAATATATCCCAATACTTGCTAATAAAATGTAAATCTTGCTAATATATCCAAAAAGCTGCTAATAAAATCACTTTCTTGCTAATAAAACGAAAAACTTGCTAATAAACCACACGCCGCATTCCGCCACGTTCCCTACATACGAAAAAAAGAGCCCACTCAGGCTCTTTCATCAAGAAATAAACAAAAACAGCTGTCTTTGCCCATCGGCATCCAGCCTATCTGTAAGGTCAATCCACTTCATTCTGGTTCTCCGTTCTTCAACCAGCTTGTTAATCTCCCGCTCGATCATTTGCATCCTTTGATAGGTTTCCGTCACTCCCAGGCTGAACTTTTCTGCCGCCTGTTTAAGCGGAGAGTGCTTGACCAGGAGGCTCATGAACTGGTCGGAGGTTTCGGACTGCTGTGCAAGACGGTCCTCTATGTTTGTGACATATTGGTAGAGATCCCGGTCTTCAGGGGGCAGCCCCGAGACAATCTCTCTTATGATTATATCGACGAGTCTTTCATTCATGCTAAACACCCCGCCATGTAAGATTTGTTCCTTTAGTTTATCATATTACCAGCTTGCTTTTTTGACTCCGGGGATTTGCCCTTTATGAGAATATTCACGGAAAGCGATCCGGGACATTTTAAATTTGCGCAGGTATCCGCGCGGACGGCCTGTCACCTCACAGCGATTCTTCAATCGGGTTGGGGATGAATCGCGCGGCAGCCTTCTCAGTGCCTCATAATCGCCCTTCTCCTTCAGTTCCCTGCGGATCTCAGCATATTTAGCGACCATCTCCTGCCGCTTTTTCTCTTTTGCTACTTTTGATTTTTTTGCCATTTTAACGAATACCTCCATGAATTAATACGTAACAATTACGATTTAAACAAGATAAAATAAAGATAGAACAGAGAGATCGGAAAAGGATAAATCGTAACCATTACTATCTATAACAAAACATATCGTACCATGAACCAGCCTTTCGTGTAAACCCGCCTGCTCGAAAACAAAAAGAAGCTGCCAAAAGACAGCTCCCTCCTCACTATGCAGCATGTGATCCTTTAGAAGAACCAGACTTCTTTTTTCTCCTGAAAAGCGGCACAATCATAACAAGAACAGCTATGATCATGAGCGTCAGGCCGATTGGGCGATCCAGCAGGATAGCCAGACTGCCGTCTGAGATAGTCAGTGTCTGCCTCAGTGCCTGCTCCATCATTCCGCCCAGGATAAAGGCAAGGATAAAAGGTGCCGCCGGGAAAGAGAAAATTCTCATAAGAAATCCAATGATGCCGAAGATCAGAAGCAGGTACAAATCAAACGTGTTGAAGCTCAAGGCATATACGCCTACCATACTGAAAGTTATAACGAGTGAAATCAGCATCGGCCTCGGAATTGTGAGCACCTTAGCTATATACGGCACAAGGGGCAGATTCAAAATCAAAAGAAACACATTGCCGATATACATGCTCGCAATAATGCCCCAGAATACATCCGGGTGATCCTGAACCAGCAGGGGTCCCGGCTGGATGCCCAGCACCAGGAAGGCCCCCAGCAGGACTGCAGTTGTCCCGGATCCCGGAATACCGAGGCTCAAAAGAGGGACGAAAGCTCCTCCGGTTGCTGCATTATTGGCTGTTTCCGGAGCAGCCAGCCCTCTGATGGAGCCTTTCCCGAATTCTTCCGGCTTTTTCGCAAGCTTTTTTTCTGTAATATAGCCGATGAAAGAAGCGATAGTCGCCCCTGCTCCAGGAAGGACGCCGAGGATGAAACCCAGTACCGATTGGCGGGCCATCGGTCCCTTCATCTCCTGGAAGTCTTCCCTGGTGATTTTCAGGCTGCCGATGTTCTCATTTTCCGATGAAGAAGTATTCTTCCTATTAAATATCAATGTACAAACCTCTGCCAGGGCAAAAAGCCCAAGAGCGATGATAAGGAAATCGATGCCTTCCAGCAGATAGGCGTTGTCAAAGGTGAAACGGGCTGTGCCTGTCTGCCCGTCGATTCCAATAGTCACGACAATGACGCCGAGAGTGGCCGAGATAAAAGCCTTTAGTGTGGATCCTTCTGACAAGCTGGAAATGGCCGTCAGTCCCAAAAGCATCAAAGCGAAGTATTCGACGGGGCCAAATGAAACGGCAACCGACGAAAGAAGCGGGGAAAACAGCATCAATAGAACAACGCTGACTGTCCCGCCAAAGAACGATGCAATGGCGGCAATGGCCAGCGCCTTGCCCGCCTTCCCCTGCTGGGCCATCGGATAGCCATCAAATGCGGTAGCAACCGTCCCCGATACTCCCGGTGCATTCAGCAGGATTGAAGAGGACGATCCGCCGAAGATCGCTCCATAATAGACTCCTGCCATCATCATCAGCGCAATGGCTGGGTCCATATTATAGGTGACCGGGATCATGATGGCAATCGCACTGATTGGGCCAAGGCCCGGCATCATGCCGATGAATGTACCGATGAAAACACCGAGGAATACAAATAAGATCCCCTGCAGGCTCAGTGCAACCTGAAACCCTGATAATAATCCTTCAAACGAACCCATAAGATCCCTCCTTTAAAATGGCAGAATGCCTGCCGGCAGTGAGATTTGCAGCAGATAATTGAACATCATGTAAATGGACAGCGAGAAGACGACCGAAACGATTGCGTTTGTCCATTTTTTCTTATAGCCCAAATACCAGGTTGTGATAAATATGAAAAGAGCCGTCATGACTACAAAGCCGACCATTTCAAAAAAGAAGATATAAACCAATATAAACGCGCAGACAGTAAGCAATGTCCTTGCTTCGCCTTCCGGTATCTTCCGCTTTTTCTTTTCTTCTTCCGTCTCCGCCTTCCTGGAAAAAAACAGCAGGACAGACAGCAGGAGAAGCAGAAAGCCCAGAGATTTTGGCACAAAGTCTGCATCAATTGCCGCATACGGATACTCAGGCAGCCTGAAGCTCAAAATAAGGTAAAACAGTGCAAACCCTATTAATACAAGGCCAATTTTTCGATTGATTGGCTTGAGCATGTATGATTCCCCCTTTATCTGATCAGCTTCAGCTCATCAAGCAGTTTATACAATTCATCGTTTTCCTTCTTTAGAAACTCCTTGTATTCGCCGCTGTCCATATAGAGCTCATTCCAGCCATATTTCTCGCGGATCTTTTTCCACTCCGGCGAATCATTCAGCTCTTTTAGCCTTTCTTCGTAATACTGAATTTGCTTTTCATCCATATTAGGAGGCCCAAAGAAGCCCCTCCAGTTCACAAAGGTTTCATTGATGCCCTGCTCAATGGCTGTCGGGAAATCCTCGAGTGTATCGCCCTTCAATCTTTCCGGAGAAGTTACTCCCAGCACTTTTATCTTTCCGGCACGCACCTGCTCGATTGTTTCAGAAGTACCGGCAGAATAAACGTCAACACTTCCGTTGAGGAGCTGTGTCAGTGCTCCGCCATCCTGGTCTGAAACATATTTGATTTTAGTCACATCCACACCGGCGGCTTTGGCAATCTTGATAAATTGGATATGGTCCATGCTTCCTGGAGATGAAACGCCAACCACCGAGATTTTGGAAGGATCTTTTTTCATATCATCAAACAAATCATTCAGATCATCCCATTTTGCATCAGCCCTGACAGCAAAGGCTGCATAGTCGGCAATCAGATTGGACAGCGGGGTAAAGTCGTCTACTCCGTATTTTGACTGCCCATTAAGTGGTACAAGAATAATAGGCGGAGACGAGACAAATATATTATGAGGGTTGCCTTCCTTTTTCATCATATACGCCCAGCCGACGGCTCCCCCTCCGCCCGGTTTATTGATGACAGGCATCCTTTGATCAATAAGCCCGTCCTTTTCTAGCGTCTGGGCAACCATGCGGGCTGTGGTATCCCAGCCTCCGCCGGCTCCAGCCGTAGCCACCACTTCGATCGGTTTGCTTGGCATCCATTTGCCATCCTTATAAATGCCTGCAGCTTCCTTGCTCGAGCAGGCTGACATCATCACCATGCAGAGCAGCAGTGCTGCTGCCAGAATCATTTTTTTCATCAAACTTATGCTCCTTTCCATGGGTGAAAACGTTTTCTTTTTTGTTATTGTAAAAAAATCAGAAAAGTTTGTATCTATTAAACAAGTATTGAGCGTTAAGAACTTTGCGGGCTTTTTGTTCATTTTGTTCACGGGGTTGAGAACACAAAAAAGCTGCACCCTCATCAGCTAACATGGGGTGCAGCTATTATAAACTATAGACTATAATCGATAATATTTTCTCTCGGGCCTTCCGACAATTCCATATTCCAGCTCAGCTTTTGCTTCATCGGAGGCTACCAGGTATTCCAGGTATCTGCGGGCAGTCGTCCTTGAAGCGCCCATTTCCTTTCCAAGTTCTTCTGCATTAACGCCTTGCTTCATACCGTCCAGGATTTCTTTCACTTTTTTTAAAGTGAGTGAATCGATTCCTTTGGGCATCTTTTCGGAAGCTATTACTGCCGCTGAACTGCTGCTTAAATAATGATCGATTGCTTCTTGCGTCAGTTCACTTTCCCGGCATTCGAGTAAATCTCTTTTTTTGTTCACTTTGCGGATTGCTTCCGTGAAACGTTCAAAGGTTACCGGCTTGATCATATAATCGATCACTCCGTATCTCAAGGACTCCTCTACCATCTGTTTTTCATTGGATGCGGTAATCATGATCACTTCAAGATTGGGAAAGCATTGTCTTATTTTAGGCAGTAGGCTGCTTCCAAGCTCGTCTGGCATATAGATATCCATAATCAGCAGATCTGCTTCCTTTTCCTCGAGCAGTTCCAGTGCTTCTGCAGCATTCAATGCTTTTCCAATACACTCGATGCCGTATAATTTTTCTATGAATTGCTCATGGATGGCAGCCACCCGGTAATCATCTTCTGCTATAATCGCTTTGATCATTCTTTCTCATCCTCTTATATTTTTGGCAGGAAAACAGTGAAAATCGTCCCCGCCTCTCCAGTCTTCATTTCAATCGTTCCATCCAGTTCCCCGACTGCCTGGCTGACGAGAGCAAGTCCATATCCCCTGCCGTCCTTTTCTTTTGTCGAGAAGCCTTTTTCAAAAATCCGCTGCTCATCCTCAGGCAAGATTCCTCCTCCATTATCTTCCACTTCAAAGACAATGTCATTACCGATATCTGTAGCAAAGAAAGAAATACGCCTGTCCGCCATCCCTTCTGTCGCTTCTATGGCATTATCAATCAGATTGCCGATGATCGTAATCAAATGGGTAACCGTCATTCTTTCCGGCAGCGGTTCAACCGCCGAACTGTCATCAATCGTAAAGCTTACCTTCTTTTCAGAGGCTTTCGCCAATTTTCCCAGCAGGACTGCCTGCAGGCTGCTGTCCCTGATCTGCTCGAACAGAATGTGATTTTGCTGATCATGGGCACCTGATTCCTCCTGAATCATACGGACCGCTTCCTCATACTGACCCAGCTGCATCATGCCGGACAGCACATATAATTTATTTGTAAATTCATGCGTCTGGGCGCGAAGGTCCTCAGAATATTGCCTCACTTCTGATAAAGTATTAAGCATCTCATTAATTTCGGTTTTGTCTCTGAAGCTGGCGACCGCCCCAATAACCTCATCGTTCTCAACGATAGGCGTCCGGTTCACAACGACTGGTTTTTCCTCGAGGAGTACTTCCACATCTTTTTCGGGCACACCTGTTTCCAAAACCTTATTCATGCCCGTTCCCTTGATTACATCAGCGATTCTCTTATTTACTCCGTCTTCATTTAGAGCGAGAATCCGGCGGGCAGATGGATTCATCATCGTGATGACACCATAACGATTCACAGCAATGATCCCTTCTTTCACCGAATCAAGGATTGCACTCCTTTCATGGTATAAGGAGGCAATTTCATGCGGCTCCAGACCCATCATATCTTTCCGGATATCTCTAGCAAGCAGTGTCCCTCCTGCTACTCCAAGGAGAATGGCTCCAAAAGAGATGAGCCCGATTTTCTTCAGCCTGCTTAAAGCCTCCTCCTCGATATCATCCATCAGGAAACCTACTGATACTATGCCTGCAATATCCCCATTGTCATCCACTATTGGCGCCTTCCCTCTAATTGAAGGTCCAAGCGTCCCAGTAGCCTTTGACACATATGCTTCTCCCTGTTCGAGGGCCCGCTCATTATCTTCACCAACCATCCGCCCGCCAATCTTTCCGGCATCCGGATGTGAATAGCGAATGCTGTCCGCATTTCCTATAACGATAAATTCAGCATCAATATCCTCCCTGATTCTCTCTGCCAGCGGCTGGATTTTTTCTGAGGGATTATCCTCTCCAAAAGCGTCCCTTACCCCAGGCATATGAGAAACCGCCAGCGCCACATAAAGGGCCTGCTTGCCCATACTTTCCTCTGTCTGTTCAAATTCTACATAAGCGTATAGCCCGGACAAAAGCACAATGACTCCCGCTATTAGCCATACAATCAATACGATAATCTTCGTGCGCATCGTAACCGCTTTCTTTTTTCTCATAAGCTGGCACCCCGAACTGTTTGTCTTCTATTATAATAGTCAATTTCAAATAGAGTGTCATATGTATTGGTGAAAACTGGACTCGCTTTATTTCGAGATTATCAAAATACTGTAATCTTCTTTTTTCCACCCGCAGCCGGTAAGGGTATAATTTGACTGCTTTTTCCCTTTTTCTATATCAACAGACTTGCATTCTCTTTCTTCAATCATTCCCGCTCCAAAACCATCTCTTCGTGTATCAAGAATAGAATGAATGACTTGCCCATCATATTCAAGATCATGAAGGATCGGGGCGCCTTCTTCTGTATAACTTACCACCCTGATGGTATCTTTACGCCCTTGCTGTACATGGACGATAAAGGAATTAAACCGGTCCAGGTTCTGGATTTCTCCGTGCATGGAGACAATATCATCTGTTGATGATTTGTAGTCCGGCATTTTAGCGAATGTTTCAATAGATTCCTTTTCTGTCTGGCATCCTAGGAGAAGGAAAGATAATAAAACGGATATGGAAAAAAGCCATTTATTCAATTTTACATCTCCTTCGATTTTTTATCAGTATATCATTAGTTCAATTTATCTCATATTAATAATGTTGAAGAAGAAATTACTGTAAAAAGAAAAAGGCCCTTAAAGAGCCTTTCATTTTTCTGTTACTTTTGAAAATATATATGCCTGTTCTTCTAATCCGCTAAAAGAGACCTGATCATTAATTTCGACCGGTTCTGTCACCCGTCCTGTTAACCGGATTCCTTCTTCTAGATCAATCAGCGCTACAGTATAAGGAGTCAGATAAGCAAACTCTTTTGAAGTTATATGAATAGTGGTGTGTGAAAAAACGGTTCCATCACCCGCTATCTTCCTGGTTTTGAACTCTATTGACCGGCAATTGGGACAGATCCATTTTCTTTGGACAAATTTAGTCTCACAGTTAGCGCACTCTGTAATGGCAATCTGGCTCATGCATAATTCACCCTTTCAAATAGATGGACTGTCGAATAAGCACCTGTCCCTCCAAGATTCTGCGCAAGGCCGATTCTTGCTCCATCCACTTGATTGCAGCTGCTGCCGCGGAGCTGGGAAACGATCTGGATGATTTGTGCCACACCTGTTGCACCGATAGGATGGCCCCTTGAAAGCAAACCGCCGCTTGTATTAACCGGTATTTTTCCTCCGTGTTTGGTGAGACCTTGTTCAACAGCCTCCCAGCCTTTTCTTTTTTCAAAAAAACCAAGTTCCTCGATGGCCAGGATCTCTGTCATGGAAAAACAATCATGGAGCTCCACTACGTCTATATCCTCTGGTCCTACCCCTGCTTTTTCATATGCTTTCCTTGCAGACTCACGAATGGCCGGCAGGCTTAAAAGATCTTCCGCTTCCTGCATTTGAGTGGTTCCAGAAGCCTGTGCAGAGGACCTAATGATAATCCCGTTTTCTCCTTTTGAAATTACCACTGCCGCAGCACCGTCTGTAGTCGGGGAACAATCAAAAAGACCGAGCGGTTCTGTAATTAAGCGGCTATTCAGAATTTCTCCCATTGAAGTTGGCTTCTGGAATTGGGCTTTAGTATTTTTTACAGCATATTGACGATTCTTCAGCGCTACCATCGCAAGATGCTCCTTGGTTGCACCTGTTTCATAGAAATATCGATTGGCAAGGGTGCCGAAAAAACCAGGAAAAGTAAGGCCTGCATGTTTTTCGTTTGAATCATTGTCCATTGCGGCATTGATCGCCCTGGTAGTCAACTCTGTTGTTGAATCTTTCATTTTTTCTACACCAGCCACCAAAACATGATCATATTCACCGCTTTGGACAGCCAGAAATGCCTGGCGGAATGCAATTCCGCCTGATGCACAGGCTCCTTCTACCTTTACAGTGGGTACAGGGCCAAGACCCAGGTCATTGGCTGCGATCGCTCCAAGTATTTCTTGATTTCCAAGGGATCCGGACATGAAATTCCCGATGAATACTGCGTCTATCCTGGGAAATTCCGCTTCCTTTAATGCCTCTACACATGCTTCCATCAAAAGGGTTTTTAATGTGGCATTCTCGTGCTTTCCAAAAGCCGTCATTCCTACTCCTGTTACTGATGCTTTATTCAATTAGCAACCCTCCCTTCCAGGCTTCTCAGCTCTCTTTTCAGGATTTTTCCATAGCTGCTTTTAGGCAATTCACTGACAATATGAATCTCTTTTGGCTTCTTAAAGCTTGCCAGATAGTTTCTGCAAAGCTCAAGCAGCTCTTCTTCTGTTGCAGCAGCTCCTTCATTCAGAACACAGTAGGCAATCACAGCTTCTCCCCACTTTTCATGAGGACGACCGACTACACAGGTTTCTTTTACGCCATTATGCTTATTCAGGATTTCCTCAATTTCACGGGGATAGATATTCAGTCCTCCAGAAATGATGACATCCTTTTTCCTGTCAACAATATGAAGATAACCCTGTTCATCCCTCCAGCCCAGGTCGCCGGTATGGAGCCAGCCATCGCGCAGCGTCTCTTCAGTTGCCGCCTTATTTCGCCAGTAGCCCTGCATGACGAGCGATCCTTTGCAGATAATCTCACCTATTTCCCCCTGCGGAACTTCCACTCCTTCATCATCAACAAGCTTCATTTCTACAAAAGGGCCTGCTGTGCCACACGACTCCAGTCTTCCGGCCAGTTCTCCGCGTGGCATGACAGTAATGGTCATGGGAGCCTCTACTAATCCATAAGTTTCAATGAAAATCGGTCCTGCCTTCTCAATTGCCTGTTTCAGCTTACTTGCTGCAATCGGCGATCCTGCCATATTGATAGATTTAATGCCTTTCAGTTTAGCTGCATCAAAGGAAGTATCTTGAATCATCAGGTTAACCATCGTAGGAACCATAAAAATGAAAGAAACCTGTTCTCTTTCAATATCATTCAAAAACTCTGATGGACTGAACTTGTCAAAGACAACCTGTGTCAGGCCGAACAGCCAGGAAATATGGGACAGAAAATTGCTACCATGAGTGAGTGGAGCTACATGGCCCACTACATCATCAGGGGTGATTTCACAGACAAGTGCGAGTGATATGGCACTAGAAATCATATTTCTGTGAGAAAGCATGACTCCTTTTGGCTTGCCTGTAGTACCTGAGGTGTACATGATGGCAAATAAATCATCTTCCACGGCTTCCATCTCAGGTTCGGCTCCTTCATGTTCCGATAGCCATCTTTCATATTCTTCCCCCGCATGGATGACAGGGCAGGAAGTATGAAGGGCACTTGTCAGGTTTTCCTCACCTATAAGGATTTTCGTTTCTGAGTTCTCAATGATATACTCAATTTCCTTTGAATGGAGCCTGTAATTAATCGGTACTTTAATGAACCCGCCGAATGCAGCTGCTAAATCAAGTTCTATGTGCTCTAAACGGTTGGACATCAAGATACCAATCCGGTCTCCTTTTTTGAGCCCTTCCTTTTTTAAGGCGAAACAGATCTGATACACCCTTTTTTGGAGCTGTCTATAAGTTAATTCACGGTTAACATCCTTTACAGCGAGCTTATCCGGACATCTTTTAAATACTTTATTGGCTAAATGGGCAATTGTCTGCATCATTCCGCCCCTCTTTCTTCATAAAAATTGAATAATGGAAAACCAAGCGGCTGAAATATCTCACGGACTGGCTGAATGCCTTCTGAAACAAGAATGGTAAATTCCAAGGTAATGGCGACGTTATTCTTCCCTTCCAGGAAATGACCGCCTGAAATATTCTTTTTATGATCCACAAATACTCCATGAAAGTGGATATCCAATTCTCCCGATTCATCTTTGCCAATGAGGCCGTTGCCTGACAAAAGCTCTACGGGTGCATCCCAGAAAATCGGCTTGGAATAGGCCATCCGGTTTTCCTCATAGTCGAGCTGGACGATGGACACAGTGGAAAGGGAGCCAATACATGAAATGGTTCCTGATGCAACGCTATGCTTGCTGCAAACTTTTTTTAGCCCCTCGATTAAATCTTCACCTGGGCCAAGGAAGCCCATAATTACTCCCCTTTTTTTGTCAAACACCGATTGCGAGAGACGTTTGATAGGCGGTTCCTTTTCCAGATTATCCAATTGCAGCGCCTCCGCATACTTTAAGCACCTGGCCTGTTGTATAGCCGGCTTCTTTTGATGCAAAATAAAGAACTGCTTCTGCAATATCCTCTGGCTGCCCCATCCTTTTCACAACCTGATTATTCAAATCATATGCAAGCCCTTTAGTGATTCTTGATTCGACAGCTCCTGGCGCTATGCTGTTGCATACGATCCCAAGCGGGCCCACTTCTTTCGCTACCCATTTGGTGAATGCGATGACTCCGCCTTTGGAAGCGGCATATCCAGGGCCTGACCTCCCCTTGGTGCTTCCCGGTTCAAAGCTGGAGGTATGTCCTCCCACCAGTCCCGAAATAGAGCTAATATTTATGATTCTGCCGTACTTGTGGTCTTTCATATGAGGATAAATTACTGCCTGGGTCAGGAAAAATGCTGCTTTAAGGTTCGTATCCATATCCCGATCCCATGCCTCCTCCGTCATTTCTTCCAAATCCAGGCGGCTGCAGGTTCCTGCATTGTTTACCAGGATATCGATACGGCCGAATTCTTCGTGCACATCATTAACCATTTGCTTAATTGCCTGCGGATCCCGGATGTCCAACTCGTATGATTTTGACTTCGATTTCGGATTAAGTTCTTTTATTGCCTGAAGGGTCTCTTCGCTGGAAAGCAAGTCCACCAGTATTACATGAGCGCCTTCCCTTGCCAAGGCTTTGGCACAGCCAGCCCCGATTCCTCCTGATGCCCCTGTCACAATAGCTACATGATTATCAATTCGCATGTTTTATTCCTCCTATTTTACGCCTAATAAATCAGGCAGAAATGTAGTGATTGCCGGTACATATGTGATCAATATCAAAACAATGATGCTGGCAACGACAAATGGCAGAATCGCCTTTGATAATTTGTTGATTGAGACATTTGCCAGACCGCAAGCCACGTAGAGGTTAACGCCCACTGGAGGTGTGAATAGACCTATTGCCAGGTTAACGGTCATAAATAAACCGAAAACTGTTGGATCAACATCCAACGCAATCATGACCGGAAGCAGGATTGGCACAAAAATATAGTAAGCAGAGATGGCATCCATAAATGCACCGGCAATCAAAAGAATGATATTGACCAGAAGCAGGATAATGTATTTATTGGAAGAGATGCCAAGCAATCCGTCAGAAATCTGCTGTGCAATCTGCTCTGTTGTAATTAAATAGGCAAAGATGGATGCAGCGCTAACGATAAACATCACGACTGCCGTCTGGACTGATGCATCTATAAAAATTTGTTTAATTTCGCGGATCTTCAACTCCTTGTAAATAAACACACCTACAAAAAGGCCATAAAAAACAGCAACCACCGCTGCTTCTGTCGGTGTAAAGATGCCTCCATAAATCCCTCCCAGAATAATGAAAGGAATCAGCAAACCCCAAAAAGCTTCGTAAAATGCTTTGAATACTTCCTGAGGGGTCGCTTTGGCTCTAGCGGCAGAAACTTCTATTTGTGCATTTTCCATGTCTGCAGCACGCAGTTTCATGTTCTTTATATTTCTTTTCCTCACTATCATGGCTGCAAAAATGAAGGCCACTCCAAGCAAAAGTCCAGGTACAATACCTGCAATGAAAAGCCTGCCAATTGATACGTTAATCTGATCTCCAGCGACAACGCCAAATACAATCAGGGCAATGCTTGGAGGAATAATGATGCCGATTGATCCAGAGCTAGACAGCAAAGCAGCGGCAGACTCTTTATTAAAGCCGTTTTTGACAAGAGCCGGGATCAATATACCGCCTATTGCTGCAACTGTAGCAGGGCCGGATCCAGAGATGGCTGCAAAAAATAGCGCTGTTATAACAGTGACAAGAATGATTCCACTTTTTCGATGTCCCACACAAACATCTGCAAAATGAATAAGTCTTCTGGAGATGCCCGCATATTCCATGATGACACCTGCAATAATGAAAAACGGGATTGAGAGAAGGGTAAATTTTGCAACAGAGGTGTACATGATATCTGCCACGAGATCCATTGATGAGAAGCCCATAGAGGTGACGAGAGACACGATGGATGCTGCAGCAAGGGCAATCGCAATCGGTACCCTTAGAAATAGCAGAAGAAAAAACATTCCAAAAAGGATTAAAGCTTCCATTCCCATCATTCACTTTCTGATTGTAGATTTTTTAATTCCTTAACCGTCGATTCAGCAGCACGAATGATGCAGAGGATGCTGCCAAGAGGGAATCCAAGCGTAAACATCCATTGTTTCCATCCTAGGGAAGGAGTCGTCTGGCCAATCTGCATCTGATACTGGACCATTTTCATTCCATAGAAGGCAAAAATGATAAAGACTGCAATTACAATTAATCCAGTAACAAGTGCCAATATTTTTTTCACTTTGAGATTCGACTTGTCAAAAAGAAGGGTGAAGCCGAGGTGAGAATGATTTTTCACCCCGACTGCAGCTCCGACGAATGTAAGCAGGACAAACAGATTTATCGTAATTTCCTCTGTAAAAGCCAGTGAATTATCAAGAAAATACCTGGACAGGACATTTCCGAAGGCTATTATCGACATGATGGAAGCGCTCAGGATCAATAGGCTGTTTTCAACCACCGAGAGCCATTTTGACATCTTATAATCACACCTTTTTTGCATTTATTTTTGGAACGCCTCAAGCAAATCTGCTCCCCAGACATCCTTATATTGATCGTAGATCGGCTGTGATACTTCCTTGAATTTTTCCAGGTCTTCTTCAGTTGGATAGTAGAAGGTCATGCCTGCATCCTTTAATCCCTGGATTTGCTCTTCTTCCACTTTTCTAGCTTCCTCGATCTGAAATTTATTGGCGTTATCCGCAGCTGTTTGGATGATCTTTTTATCTTCATCGCTTAAAGAATCAAATTTTTTCTTATTCATCCCAAGAATTAGAGGGTCATAGGAATAGTTCCACATTGTAATATAATCCTGCACTTCATTCAGTTTTGAAGAGGAAATAACATCAATAGGATTTTCCTGCCCATCAATTGTCCCCTGCTGGAGTGAAGTGAATACTTCAGAGAATGTCATTGTAGTAGGGTCTGCACCAAATTCCGACCATAAATCGGTATACATCTTAATGCCTGGAATCCTGATTTTCATCCCTTTAATATCATCTGGAGTCTTTATTTCCTTTTTGCTGTTTGTAACCTGGCGGAAACCATTCTGCCCGAAGCCCAGCGGTTCAACACCAATATCCCTAAGGATTTTTTTAACCTCTTCTCCCGCTTCGCCATTCAGTTTTTCATCTACCTCGCTCAAATCCTTAAACAGGAATGGGGCACTTAAAACACCCAGTTTGTCATTCAGTATGGAATAAATAATGGTAGAGTTGTAGGTAAAGTCAATTGACCCTTTTGAAAGAAGCTCAACTGCCTTGCCAGAATCCCCACCAGATAGTTGCTCATTTGGAAATACCTCAATGGTAATCCTTCCTTCCGATTCTTTTTCCACCTCATCAGCAAATTGCTCGGCAGCTTTGAACCAGGTTGATGTATTGCCGACAGTGACCGACATCTTCAATTTCACTTTTTTTCCGCCAGCTTCTGTACTGGAACCGCTGCTGCACCCGGCAATTAAAAGCATTATGATAGCGCTTACAACAAACCCAATATATATCTTACCTCTTCTCATTCAAAACTCCCCTTTCTTTATTTACATAACCTAGCAAGCTAGATATTTCCTTTGCTTTTTCTGAAGCTTTAGAAACGACAGTCTGGACCTTCTCTTCTGTAAAACGATAAGATACACCAGCAATACAGAGGGCAGATACGAGCTGATTGGAGTAATCATAGATTGGGAATGCTACCCCTCTTAAATATTCCTCCCATTCTTCGTGATCAACGGCATAACCCTGCATCTGAATCATTTTAAGCTCTTTTTTCATGGCCTCTTTGTCCGTAATTGTGTTTTCAGTGATGGGCTTCAATTCCTGGCGGTCAAGATAGTCTTCCAGCTGTTCTACTGTTAAATGAGCCAAATACAGTTTTCCACTGGCGACACTATACAATGGAGCAGTTTTGCCAGGTTCTACGACAATTCTCAAGGCAGAGGGACTTTCTATTTTATCCAAATAGTAGACTGTGTCATTGGTATAACCTGCAATTACAGCGCTTTCATTTACTTCATTTGCAAGTTCAGCTAAATATGGTTTTGCTATCTGGATTAAATCAAATTGCTCTAAACCCTTCGTTCCCATCGAATGAAGCTTTGGTGTCAGCTGATATTTGTCTTCCTGATTTTTAGCGATATAGCCTAAATTTTCTAAAGTGGAAACAAAGCGGTGTATCGTTGCCTTATTACTGTCCATAAAGTCAATCAGTTCAGAGAATGATCTTGGCTTTCCGGCGATCTCTTCAAGCATTTTTAAGGCCTTTTCAACCGTTTTAATATTTTGTTCGATAAGAATTCCTCCTGACTGTTTC
Source organism: Bacillus sp. MMSF_3328 (assembly GCF_030733525.1). Lineage (NCBI taxonomy): Bacteria > Bacillati > Bacillota > Bacilli > Caryophanales > Bacillaceae > Bacillus > Bacillus sp. MMSF_3328. The sequence goes on from NZ_JASHIV010000002.1 coordinate 409,504, forward strand.
AAATAATGAAACTTCAGTTCCACTTTTCACCATTATAGAATTTATATTTTTGAATAGTCAATATATTTTAAAAATTAAATTATATTAATTTTACACTTATTTTTTTTAAAAAATAAAATCAGCTATTCAGCCTGTTAGTGTTCCTTTTATGCTTGAACATAAAAAAAGAAGTACTATATCAATAGAACAATATTATGAGTCTATAAATTCACTTTGTATTTTCCCACAGTTTTATGAGTCTTATACTGTTTAGAAATACATTTACAGTGTTTTAATGTATTGCTACAATAAGACAAAAAATCATGAAGGGAGAATTAAATTTGCAGTCATTAAGTCAATCCCTCTCAAAGAATCTGCCATTACTCATTATATTGACCGCAGCCGTAACATTTTTTTCTCCTGTTTATTTAAAAACTCCTTCCTGGGTTCCCGGCGGTTTATTGGGAGTCGTCATGTTTTTCACTGGTCTTTCAATGAATATAGATGCAATAAAAGCTGTCAGATATAAGAAAAAAGAACTTTTTGTTGCTTCGTCTTTTAAATGGCTATTTACTGCCGGCATTTCCATTCTATTGGCTTTGCTGCTCTTCCGATCGCATCAATCAATCGCAGCGGGATTAATACTGACCGGCTCTGTACCCAGTGCCACAGCAGCTTCTCTTTATACCTTTCTTGCCGGCGGAAATACCTCCCTTGTCATTTCAGCTTCTCTATTGGACATTATAATCAGCCCGCTGGCAACTCCCCTTGCCATGAACACTTTTTCAGGGACTGCGGTTGCAGTATCTTTTCTGGATCTGCTTAAATCATTTCTTTTTATTGTGATTCTTCCCATTTCTGCAGGTATAGCTTTTCAGAAGCTGTTTCCCCGTATGTCATCAGCTTCTCCATCCATTACGAGAGTCGGTTCTTCTTTTTCACTCATCTTGATCATACATACACTTGTTGGCACGGGAACGAAAGCTTTGAAATCAGAAATTGAACTTCTTCCCCTGGTGGTGTTCGCTGTTGTCATTCAGGTCTTGCTTCCCATGCTGATTGCTTATTTGACTGCCAAAAAACTTAATATCCATGAAAAAGATGCAAGAGCCATTCTCTTTCAAGCAGGGCTTTGCAATTCTGCACTTGCAGCGATCCTCTCATTTGAGTATTTTGGAGAGCTTGCTGCGGTTCCCGCCATTATTAATATGATCACTAATTTATCTGCCGGCGCTCTTATCTCAAACTATTTTTCCAAGAAGGATGCCAGTTACTCCGCCAGTCTTAGCGAAACGCTTTAGTGGCAATTGGGAAAAAAAAAAGCTTGATCCTGCCCAGGATCAAGCTTTTTCCACTATTCTTCCTTCTCCACCCAGTTATCATTATCGTCTTTCTCATACTTTTTCTTCACCGCACTCCACGCCACCTTGAAGGCTGTTTCTTCTTCGTCGTATTCTTCACTTGCTGAGTTGAAGGCTTCCTTGAAGATTTCCTGGGCGTGATGCGGCAGATTGTCTTTGACGGAATCCGGCAGTTCGCTTAGTTTATCGTATGGCATAGTGATTCCTCCTCTTCTCTTGTCCTGTTAGGTATTTTTCCTGAATGGCATTTTCTTAAACACCAAAAGTTGAAATCATAGCAGGAACTGGAGGAGCGGATAAAACCATGGAATGACCAAAGAAGTAAGAATAGCCGAGAAACCCATGGCTGCGCTGGAGACTGCTCCCTGCACAGGGTCTTCTATTGCTGCCTGGCTTGTGCCGATCCCGTGGGCCACTGTTCCGATGCCAAGCCCTCTAGCGAAAGGATCGCTGATTCTTAGAAAAGATAGAATAACAGAGCCCATGACAGCCCCAAAGATACCGGCCGAGATGACGAAAACAGCAGCAAGCGGCGGGTCACCTCCGATTATTTTGGCAGCTTCGATTGCGACCGGAGTCGTGATCGCTTTCACGGCAGAGGTCGCCTGGATTTTTTCCGGGAGACCAAGCACTTTTGCCAGCAGTACGGCCGATGTGATGGTCGATAAGGTTCCAGCTGTCAGACCGATGACAGCAGGCATTAATCTTTCCCTGATCACCCTCCGGTTATGATACAGAGGAACGGCAAGAGCGACAGTGGCAGGACCAAGCATGAAGGTCATGATATTTTTAGCCGGCGTGTATTCTTCATACGTAATCCCTCCGGCAAGCAGCAGAAGGATCATGATAAGTGTAGCTGTAAAAACAGGCGTGGCAAATGGGGAAAGCAGCCGGGCAGAAAGCGCCTTTGCCCCGATATAGACGATAATCGTCAAAAGGATGCTAATGAGTGTGATCCCGCTCACCCTTTTCCGCCCCCTTCCCTGAAAAATAAGCTGCCAGGCCGGAAGTTATGATTAGCCCGATGACGGTACTGCCGATAATCATTATGAGAAGCTGCCAGCCGCTCGTCCGAATCAGTCCCCCGTAACTCATCAGCCCGACAGCTATCGGGATAAAAAAGAAAGCCAGGTGCCGGTTTAGGAATGCTGCCCCCTTTTCGATCTGGCTTACCTTTACGGCACCGGTCAGCAGGAGGATGAATAAAATCATCATGCCAAGTACGCTTGCAGGAAGGGGCAGGTGAAGAATTTCAACGATAAAATCTGAAACGGCGTAAATCATCCACAGCAAAAAAAGCTGCCATAAAAAGATAAGTGCATTTTTCACCATTCTAACCCTTCCCCCACTAGATAATCTACTATCCATAATAGAGGAAAAAGTGCAAAATTGCTTAGAATTTTATTCTATACATTCAGCCGTCGGACGGCTTTCCTTCCATGGAGGATCAAGTAAAGGACTGCAGCAATCAAGACAATCACTGTTCCTATCATGTAAATATAGCTGTAGCCTGAATGGGCCGCAGCAGTTCCGAGGATAAAAGAGCCAATGGCAAAGCCTCCGTCAAAAAAGACAAAGAAAGTCGCGGTTGCCGTCCCCTTTCTGCCTGCGGGAGCCGATTCCACTGCAATGGTTTGAAAACACGACACCAGGGTGCCAAAACCGATGCCGACAAATGCTCCTGAAAGCAGGAGCTGGAAGCTTGATGATGCCTGGCTCAGCATCCAGACGCCGATCCCAAAGAAGAGGATGCACGGATAAATCACTTTATTTTCCCCGAACTGATCAAACCATCTTCCGGTAAATGGGCGGGAAAGCAATAACGCTGCGGCATAAACGACAAAGAAATAGCTTGCTGCCTGGACGAGGTCCAGCTCTCTCGCATACACCGAGATGAAGGAAATGACGCTCGAATAGACAAAAGATAATGTAAAAGCAACGAATCCGATGGGCACTGTCTTCCGTTCAAAGAAGTCCGACAGCTTCATCTTTTTCCCTGCTGCTGCCTGCCGGGTCTGCCTGTCTTGCTGTTCTTTCAGCTCCATCATCAATCCGCAGGTAAGAGCAAGCAAGGAGCAGGCAATGCAAACCGCGAACAGTACGGTGTAACTGGCTGCTCCTATAATGGTCAGCCCGGCGAATGGTCCGATGACCATGGCAAGGTTCATGAAAGTGGCATAATAGCCCATCCCTTCCCCGCGGCGCGCAGCCGGAATAATGGCTGCAGCAATAGCTCCTGTTGCGGTGGTTGCCATACCAAAGCCCGCACCGTGGATGACCCGGATAATCAGCAGCACAAACGGTGATTTAACAAAAAGGTAAAGGATAGATCCAGCCAGGAAAATAGAGGCTCCGATGATCAAAATTTTCTTCGGGCCAAAGGTATCAAGCCATTTTCCAGAAAACGGCCTGAAAACTATCGCCGACAGAACAAACACCGTAATAACGAGCCCGATGGCCTGCCCTCCGCCCTGCAGTTCATCTGCTACATAAACCGGCAGTGTAACGGTCAGCATATAAAAAATTACAAATACAAAAAAACTGGCAAAGGAAATATTGATGAAATCCTTTGTCCAAAGCTGAGGTTTTTCCAACTGTTTCACATCTTTCTCCTGATATATGGATATATTTAACGCGGGAAAAGCTCCCCAAGTGATCTGAGGAGCTTTTCCCTATATTATAGGATATTTTCCTGTCTTTTATTAGAATGGGAACTCACGATTAGTTTTTTGGACAGATACCCATTTTGTTGTTGTAAATTCTTCAATGAGCCAAGGATTGCCGAAACGGCCGACGCCTGAAGCTTTATTGCCGCCGAATGGAATATCCGGCTGCGCATTAACAGTCTGATCGTTGATATGAGTCACACCGCTGTCAATCTGCAGTGCATATTGCTGCGCTTTTTCAAGATCCTGCGTAAAGATGGATGATGACAGTCCATACTCTGTTTCAGAGGCAATCCTGATCGCTTCTTCATCACTTTCAACCGGAATGATGGTTGCGATTGGCGAAAAGACTTCAGTCTGAGCAAGGGCAGAATCATTTTTCACATCTTTGAAAACGTACGGAGTCAAGATGTTGCCAACTCTTTGTCCTTCAAGCGCAATTTTCTCGCCGTTTGCAATGGCGGCTTCGATGACTGCCTGAGCCTTCTGCAGCTGCCTATCGTTGATCAGCGGTCCAACGACAGTTGCAGGATCCTTTGGATTGCCATAAGGAAGTGCTTTTGCTCTGTCGACGAATTTATTTGTAAATTCTTCAGCAATATCCTTATGGACAATGATCCTGTTTGTGATCATGCAGATCTGGCCCTGGTGGACGAATTTTCCGAAGATAGCAGCATCAACAGCACGGTCAACATCTGCATCTGAAAGGACGATGAATGGATTGTTTCCGCCAAGCTCCAATGCCACTTTTTTCAGGTTCCTTCCGGCAATTTCCCCGACATGTCTTCCGACAGCGGTTGAGCCAGTGAATGAAATAAAGCGTGGAATTGGGTGTTCAAGCAGATAGTCGCCTGTCCCATCTGTTTTCGGATCTGTGAGCAGAAGGTTCAGGACCCCTGCCGGCAGGCCGGCTTCTTCAAAAGCTTTTGTCAGGATGACGCCGCCAGTGATGCCTGTTGCCACATCCGGCTTATGCACAACTGCATTACCAAGGGCAATGGCTGGCGCTATGGTCCTTACTGACAGGTTAAGCGGGAAGTTGAATGGCGAAATGGAGGTGATGACACCCACCGGCACGCGGTACACGTGGTTTTCCTTCCCTTCAATAGTTGCCGGAACCTGGTTCACGACATTTACTTCATCAGCAAATTTGATCGCTTCCTCCAGCTCCTCAAATGTGATCTGCAGGGCAATATTGGCCGCAAGAATGGTTCCGCCTGTTTCTGAAGTATAAATATCTATAATTTCTTTTTTATGTTCTTCAAGATAGGCAATTACTTTCCTTAAAACTTCTTTGCGTTCCCCGGGGGTTGTCTTTGCCCATTTCTTTTGTGCTTTTTCAGCTGTAAGCATAGCCTGATCAATGTCAGCCTCATTTACAGTTTTTACAGTATAAAGCCTGGAATCGTCATATGGATTCAATACATCGATTGTATTGGCGCCGCTTCCCTCCAGCCATTTACCGTTAATATATTGTTTGGTGTAATCCTTAAAATTGACCATAAATCTCTCCCTCTCCCTGAAACTTACTGCAAAGAAGATTCCTAGGTTGCTATAGCAACATTTAGGGTCATGTCATCAGCAGCACTAGAATCTTAACACATATAAAGTTGCTATAACAACTTATGTGCTTAGCTGGCTAACCTTTTTAAAACAGGAGTTTATACCCAGAAACTTAAGGAGGACACCGTCCGTAAATAAGCTATACCGAAACAAATGTCTGAGGAGGAAAGCATGAAGGGACGCAAACGAAGGTATTTATTATTATCAAGTATATTGAGCAGCTTTCTGATCATCTCTGCCTGCAGCCCTACGGAAGCTGATAAAGAAAAAACACAGGCTGCCCAGCAGGAGGAAGATAAATACGAAAAACTCGCAAAGGATCAGAATAAGGAGTCAGAGCTGGAGCCGATTGAATTGACTTCCTACAGCGAAGAGGTTGGGCTGAAACTGAAGGAACCGGCTTACAAGGAATTTACCGTCAATGAGAAGGCGGTTATCGAGGGGACGATCGAAAAATCAGCCAGCCTGAAATCTGACTTTGTCTGGATCAAAGTCCATGCAGCTGAAGAGGGTCCGGCAGGCACTGACCACGAATATTACACAAAAATTGAAGACGGAAAATTTAAGCAGGAACTTCACTTCTTCAACGGTGAGGGAGAGTATCAGGTAAAGGTGCAGATTCCGAGTATGGATCAGGAAAACTATTATTATGATACTGCATCTTTCACGGTCCATAATGTGAATCCGCAGATCGTCCGCGATGTCACATATACCCCTTTCGGACAGGAGGATGAAATCAGCCTGGATCTTAAGTCCAGCTATGTTGAGGATAATGAGATCTTTAAGCTTGAGGGAAGCGCCGGCAGGCTTAGCGACAATGATACAATCATGATTAAACTGAATAAGGATGCTGATACCTGGACACATGTCCTGCCGGTTGAACAGGGCAAGTTCACCTACGATGTTCCCCTTCTATACGGAAAAGGTCTCCACGAGCTGGAAGTGCTTGTGCCTGACAAAGAACGGGAGAACTATTACCAGACTGCCACAACGCTTCTGATCGACAATCAGTCAGACAGGACCATGAAGCCAATCGAGTTTTATGAAGCTTACAGGGAACGTGGTGTCACACTGAAGTCTCCGCAGTTTGGAGGAGAAGAGTCCAATGGTGAATATACGGTAAAAGGAAAAATAGATCCTGAGGCTGATTTCGGACCTGAAACCACGCACATCTATGTTTCTACCAAAAAAGGCGAGGATGAAGCACTTGATGTCATTCCGGTAGAAAACTTTGAATTCGACGGCTCCTTCTACCTCCGCTTCGGGCCGGGCATTTATGAAGTAACGCTGAGTGTACCGGAAATCAAGGAAGAAAACAGTGACAGTTTCCGCTATTACGGCTTTGCTTCTTTTGAAGTGGAAGCAGAAAGCGAAGATCAGCGCGACCTTCTGCCATCAAGGGGTGTCGAGTCAGAAGCACCAGAAATCAAGACTCTTGCCGGCAAACTGACAGAGGGAAAAAGCACTGAGAAGGAAAAAATCAAAGCCATCTATGAATATGTCGCCAAAAATGTTTCCTATGATGTCGACAAATATGAAAATAGTACATTCAGCTGGGATGACAGCGCCCTGAAAACGCTGAAAACGAAAACCGGCGTCTGCCAGGATTATGCCTACCTCTCCACCGCACTATTGCGTGCCAGCGGGATTGAAGCAAGAATCATTGAGGGTACCGCGCGCGGCGGCTTCTGGCCTTCCAACCATGCCTGGGTCGAAGCAAAAGCGAACGGCAGCTGGATCGTCATGGACCCGACCTGGGGAGCCGGATATATTCAAGACGATCAATTCGTTGCCAAATATACCGATCAATACTTTGAGCCCAATCCGGCCGAATTTGAAAAGACCCATACAAGAAAAGGGGTCACCTACTAAAATATTTGGAGAGACAGAACCTTGGCGTACTGTCTCTTCTTTTTAAAAGGGTCATTTTCATATAGGGCGAAAGACCATAATATGGTAGTATGAAACTAGACAGAAGTGAAAATTCCGAAAAACCAAATGTCAAATCTTTAAAAAGGGGGAGTTGCAATTGACAGGTTTGGTCACTGTAGTAATGATTTTTTCCATCCCGCTTGTCGCCATCGTCACAAGCCATTATCAATCACTTGCCAAAACAAAAGTAAAAATCATTGAAAAAGAGCTGGAACTGGAAAAATTGAAACATGAGAATTATTTAATAGAAACGCAGAAGATGAGGATTGAATTGGAGAAGATGAAGCTGGAGGGGCCTTTGGAGGTAAAGTAACACATCAGTATCCTGTTGCAGAGGAATTTGTTCCTTCCCCTCTTTTCATTCAAAAGATGCTGCGGGAAGGAGTATAATATCCTTCAATGCTGAAGCCGGAGCTGAACAGGAAATTCACTTTGCCTTTCTACTCAAACAGGTCCTGAAGAGCTGCAGCAGGCTTCTTTTGCATTAAACTATCACCAAACTGAGGATCTGGTTCCCTATTTGCCTAAAATAGAATGTCCGGCAACCCTTTTGTTTGGGGCAGCATGACCGGTACCCGGTTCCCTATTGGGGGCTGCTTCAGCATCAGCATGCTCCACATTCAGTTTTCAGGCTGATACCCACTGCAAGCTATTATTTCAATGATTGATCAGCCAAGTATTGTTTCCGCTGAACTGCTGGCCCACCTTAAAAATGCTGTACAAACAAGACAGTTATCCATTTAGCTGTCTTGTTGACATGGCTTATGAATCAGTTTTTTGTACAGCGGGTAAAGGAAGGACAGAATTCAAATTTATTCTTTTGCTTGGTTTAACGCCATATAGCCAGCACCGATCACCCCTGCTTCTCCCCCAAACTCACAGATGCCAAGCTTTATTTTGCCTCTTAGATTGGCATATAATTTTTCCTTCATTTTATGGTTAATCTCATCTATCAGCCAGGGATTGCAGCAGATTACAGCTCCGCCAAGGACAATTGCCCCTGGATCCATGAGCTGAACGATGGAGGCGACAGCACTGGAAAAATGCTCAATCCAATCATAGATCACTTTAACAGCCATCTTTTCCTTATCTTTAAATTTTTCAAACAGATATTCTGCGTCCGCACTTTCACCATATATTAGCTTACTCCTGGCATCAAGAGCCCTGCCGCTGCAAAGAGATTCCAGTGTCATTTCCTTGGTCCCCTTTTCTTCGCTTGCCTGGCCGATGATCATTCTGCCCGCTTCGCCTGCATATCCATTGTCCCCCCTGATCATTTGACCGTTATAGTAAACACTCATCCCAATGCCAGTGCTCACTGTCATGTAGATAGAATAGCTTTTTCCTGCAGCAGCACCCTGTTCGGCTTCCAGCAACCCTGCTGCGTTGACATCATTGTCAAAGTAAACCTCAAGCCCAGGAAAGCAGGATTGTATGTACTCAATTCTTATTCCGTCAAGAACAGGAATGTTGTCCGCATCTTTTATTACTTGTGTCTGTTCATTCCATGGGACAGGCAGGGCAATTCCAATTTTCTTAGCATTTTTCTGAGGATCGACCCTTTCAGCCATCCGGAAGATTTCACTAAACATGTCATCTGCCGTTTTAAAACTCCTGGTTACTGCCGTCTCCATACGGATCACCGACAGCTCTTTTCCGATAAGTCCAACTCGAATATTTGTAGCGCCTATATCTACACCAATTACGTATTCATTCATTTAGACATAGCTCCTTACCCAGCAACTCTATGTTTATTATTTATTTTTGAGGAATCGTTCAATAAAAACAGTTAAGACCTGCTTCCATGCTGACAGGCAGGAACGAAACTCCATTTGAGTATATATCCTTTGATGTCCACCAATCTTCTATTTTTCTTTGCTCCTGTCAATCTGAAACTAATTTTCTCATTCACAGTATCCAGGTGCAAATATAATATGGATTGCACTAATACTGCAACTTTAGTGGAAGCAGAAAGATTGACTCCAAATTTTTAGAACAGCATTACAAATGGGTCCTCAATGCATCAAATAGAAAAAAATAAGCGGAGATTTTCCAGCTAAATACAGAATAGAGCTCAATTCGAGGTAAATAAGGGGAGATTTTCCGGTTATGCAAAATAAAATACCACATTATTACGTTTTTGGAGCCAATAAGCGGAATTTCTCCGTCTATTTGAGCTGTTTTTTATAGAAATTTCTATTTAAGAGGAATTCTTCCGTCTATTAATTAGACTGGGTTCTTGACCTGATACCTTACCCGATAAGATCGAATCCTCTGAGTGCCAGATGCGGGGATCAGCATCTTTTTTTCGACCAGTTGGGAAAGTACCTTTTTTACTGTCTTGGCACTTAGTTTTAGATACTTCTCGACTTCTTTTGGAGATATGTCTTCTCCTTTTCGAATCACTAGCCGAAGCACTTCCTTTTCAAGAAAGGACAAAGAAGTTTGGTCCAGCTCATCACCCATCCATCTGCCTATCACTTGCTGAACAACCTGTTGGCATCTGCGGGGATTCTCTTTTACTTGATCAAAAGAAAAGCGGATGACGGTCCATCTATCAATCACCAGCTGGTTTTGACGTTCCAGGCTGTCGGAAAATTGCCATCTGCTGATGTTCTTTAGGTGAGGGCCATACCCGTCGACCTCTAAACAAACCTTGATGCCGGGACGGATATAAGCAAAATCCAAATACCTTTTCCCATCATTGGAATTATCAATTTCATATTCAGGGTGTAGATAATTAAACTGGTAAAATACTGGCCACCACACTTGCTTCAAAAACAGCATTTCAGCATGTTTGTGACCTTCTTCCAGGCGCCGCAGCCGCTCACCGGTTCTTGCCTGTAAGTGTGAATGTAAAAATGCCTGATATTCTTCTTCAAATCCCATATATCCCTCTCCTATCAATAAGAAAATGAACAGCATAGGCTTTAAAAGCTTCCAATGAATCATATCCATTCTTGATTCATTTGTTTTAATAGGACGATTTTTGAATGACTTTGGAAAATAATGAGTGGTAAATGTAGTGAAAAAAAGAGGATTGGAAACAGGCAAACAGAATTGTGGAGCAGCAATGATAAAAGAATATTTCGATGATAACCCTTGGATAAACTAATTTTAGTGTATTAGATTTCTAACAATTGTCAATCAACTTATGCCATTCGACAATAATTCTTATCTAACATCTCCTAACCTTAAGAGAGATATGGGTTAAAACCTCACCTACTTATTATAGGCTCCAATTCATCTTGAGAAGGCACAAAACAAAAAAAGCGGGGCATCCATCCTGGATACCCTGCTCATAAACTTAGCTACTTGCTACTGAACATCATTACGCCCACCACATATCCCCAGGTGTTTCCCGGATCAGAACTTCATTCAGGTTCTTCACTGCGCGTGCAAACCCTTCATCAATCGACATCAGCGGATCTTCATGCTCGATGCTGACAACATAGTCATAGCCATACAGCCTCAGGGCGCTCATCATATCGCTCCATTCCTGGATGCTGTGGCCGCATCCGACGCTGCGGAACGTCCAGGCGCGTGTCTGAACTTCCCCATATGGCTGCATGTCTGTCAGTCCATACATATTGACATTATCCTGATCAATATAGGTGTCCTTGGCATGAAAATGATGAATGGCACCGGCTTTCCCGAGAATCTTAATCGCTGCGACCGGATCGATTCCCTGCCACCACAAGTGGCTTGGATCAAGATTCGCCCCGATGGCCGGGCTTGTTTCCTCGCGAAGCTTCAGCATGGTGTAAGGTGTGTGGACAAGGAAGCCGCCATGCAGCTCCAGTCCAATTTTAACATTATGCTCTTCTGCTAAAGTGCCGATTTCCTTCCAATATGGTATTAGCTTGTTTTCCCATTGCCATTTCAGGACATCCCCATATTCAGCCGGCCAAGGTACAACTGGCCAGTTTGGCTGTTTTGCTTCTTCACTGTCGCCTGCTGTGCCGGAAAAGGCATTGACGACTGGTACACCGAGGAGTGAAGCAAGCTTGATGGTTTTACGGAGTACCTCATCAGATTCTTCAGCAAAAGCTTTATCAGGGGAAATCGGATTCCCGTGGCAGCTGAATGCGCTGATTGTCAGCCCTCTTGATGTTACTGCTTCCAGGTAAGCTTTTCTTTTTGCCTCATCCTCAAGCAATTCGTCCAATGGGCAATGTGCATTTCCAGGATAGCAGCCTGTGCCGATTTCAACAGCGTCAAGACCAGCTCCTTTTACATGATCGAGCATTTCTTCGAAAGATTTTTGTGAAAATAAGACTGCAAAAACACCGAGCTTCATTCTGCCAGGACCCCCTTCTTAAGAGGAACAATCTGCTTAGTTTTCTGTGATTCGATTGCAGCAAGGATGATTTCAAGGCTCTTTAAGCCTTCTTCTCCGCTGATCAGCGGCTCCTTGTCTTCTGCTACACTTTTAACAAAATGATTGATCACATGGGAAGTTGTCTGTCCGCCTTCCTCATTTGTCTGGATTTTGTCCAGCTTATGCTGAACCGAACTGCCGTCACGGTAAACCTCTATCAGGGAGTATTCCGGATCTGCTTCAAGATGGAGGGTCCCTTTTTCCCCGTAGATGACAGTGGAGTTGTCGCTTCCGCCCATATATGACCAGCTTGCTGCCAGTGTGCCGACTGCTCCTGACTCTGATCGGAGAACACAGACCGCATTATCGTCCACTTCTGTATTTTCCTTCGCGTTGGTCGCGATCAGCGCACCGACTTCAGTAAATTCTCCGAGCAGATAGCGCAATAAATCGGCTTTATGTACGCCAAGATCGCCCATGGCACCGATAAAAGCTTCTTTTTTATTAAAGAACCAGCTGTCAGCGCCATCCGCACTCCATCCTTCTGGGCCGGCATGCCCGAAAGTTGTTCTGAAGCTGAAAATCCTGCCCAGCTTGCCGCTCTCAATAAGTTCCTTTGCTTTCTGATGCGCAGCAGTGAAGCGCTGGTTGTGGGCAATCATGAGTTTTTTTCCGTTTGCCCTTGCAGCCTCATTCATTGCTTCTGCTTCTTCCCTTGATGCAGCCATAGGCTTTTCACACAATACATGGCGGCCTGCATTCAGGGCTGCCAGCGTAACTTCTGCATGGAGGAAATTCGGCAGGCAAACACTGACCAGATCGATTCCTTCCATTTCAATCGCTTCTTTATAATCGGTGAATGCCCTGGCCCCATATTTTGCAGCTGTCTCTTCTGCTCTTTCCAGGTTGCTGTCGCATACAGCAGCGATTTCTACCAATGGATTTGCGGCATATTCCGGCAGGTGGCGATATTGGGCAATGCTTCCGCAGCCGATAACAGCAGCTTTTAATGTAGTCATAAGGATCAAACTCCTTTAATGGATAATTGTTTTTTTAGGTACTTAATGCTGATTTCAATGCTTTCAAATGGCGTTAAGCGGGTTGCATCCTGTTCTACTACCCACCACTTTACTCCTGCTTCATCCCCAAGACTGAGGATTTCCTCCAGGTCGATGCTTCCCGTCCCAAGCTCCGCGAAGAACTGTTCTTCATCTTTTGTCATATCCTTCAGATGCACAAGCGGTGACCTGCCTTTGTACCTTTTGATCCAGGCAGCCGGATCTTCCTTTGCTTTTGCCAGCCAGTAGACATCCAGTTCTGTCTGGAGCAGTTCAGGGTCGCTGTCATCAAAAATGGCCTCAAGCGCCATCCTCCCGTCACTCAATATTTCAAGCTCGAAATCATGGTTATGGTAGCATAAGGTGATTCCTGCATCCTTCAGCTTCCGGCCTGCTTCGTTCAGCAGGGGAATGAGTGATTGATAGCTTTCCTCTGTACGCTGATCCGGCATAAGGTAAGGGCAAACTGCATATTGAATTCCAACCGTTTTAAGATCGGAAATCACATTGTTCAGGTTGTCCTTAAGATCGGCCAGAGGGATATGGGCAGATACCGGCGCAAGATTAAGGTCGTCAGTCAATTCCTTCACTTTTTCTGCACTCAGCCCTCCAAAACCTGCAAATTCCACCCCGTCAAAACCGAGTTCTGCCACTTTCTTCAGGGTTCCCGCAAAATCTTTCTCCGTTTCTTCACGAAGTGTATAGAGCTGTACTGCAATTGGTATTCCCGACATCTTGATCCCCTCGCTTCCGAATAATTTCAAAATAAACTATTTGATTCCATCATAAGTGACCATCAATTATTTGAACATTCATGATATGATTAAAACATGCACTATTTTGCTATTTTGAGTGAAGGGGGTCATTTTTTGAAAACGGATACATTATTTTGCGGCTATTCATACCATACACAGCCCTTTTATTCTCATCATAAGTCCGGCTACCCTTCCTACCTGATCCGTCTGCAGACAGAAGGAGCATGCGAAGCGATCGTCAGAGGCAATCGCAGAAAATTGGAAAAAGGCGACCTGCTTCTCATCAAGCCTGGGGATCATTATGAACTGATGGTCGACAGCCTTCTTCCTGATAAGGCTATTTTGAGCGGCGACTATCATCTTATCTGTGAGGGTAAATGGATTGAAGATTGGTGGAAGAGATCTAATAAACCGGATGTGGCACGGATTGATGCAGATGAGCGGCTGCTTTCCCTCTGGAGACATCTGATCATTGAATTAAGGCGTCCTTCGAAGGAAGAGTTTAATGAACTGTCCGACTACCTTCTCCGCTCACTCTGCATCTTGCTTGAAAGATCGCTGAAGGAATCGTCTCTTTCTGCCCACAGGCCATATGCAGTCACAAGGATGCTCAGGTTCATTGAGGAGCATGCGCTTTCATCTTTTAAAGTAGAAGAAGCAGCTGCCCATGCCGGATTGAGCGTTTCGCGTGCTGTGCATCTCTTCAAGGAAAGCACAGGGAAAACGATCATGGAATATGCCATGGAAATCAGGCTCGCGGCTGCTGAGGAAAGGATGAAATATACCACCATGACACTGGAGCAGATTGCGGAAGAGTGCGGGTTTGGCACCTACCCCTATTTTCACCGGGTGTTCAGCAAAATGCATGGCAGGGCACCGGGGGTTTACCGGCGGATGGAATATGGAGGGATGGGGAGCGTGAAGAGCTGAGGGTTCTGGATGGAAGATGGTGTTGGTGGTATGAGGCACTCTGCACCTATATTTCCAGATTTAGAGTGTCTCATAACCCTGATATGAAGTACTCTGCACTATACTTCCAGCCTTAGAGTGACTCATGTCGCTGAAATGAAGCACTCTGCACTTATACTTCCAGCCTTAGAGTGACTCATGTCGCTGAAATGAAGCACTCTGCACCTATACTTCCAGCCTTAGAGTGACTCATGTCGCTGAAATGAAGCACTCTGCACCTGTACTTCCAGCCTTAGAGTGACTCATGTCGCTGGTTTGAAGCACTCTGCACTTATTCTTCCAGCCTTAGAATGACTCATGTCGGTGAAATGAAGCACTCTGCACCCAATTCTTCCAGCCTTAAAGTGACTCATGCCGATATAAAGCACACACCTGAACAGGTGGTCCAAAAGTTTATCATTTCCTCAGAAAGACAAATTTACTATCCCTCGACACACCAAAAAGGCGCATGCTCTTCATGCGCCCTTCTACAAATTATGCAATCTCATGAAAAGTAATTTCAGGCCGGCTGCCGATGCGGATATTAACCCCTGTCTGCCCCAGCCCCTCGCTGATATAGAAAGGCATGCCGTTATGATAGTGCAAGCCTTTGACCATATTCATGCGCACCAGCTTTCCCATCTTAGCCAGGTGATACGGTTTGGGCCAGTGAATCTGGCCGCCGTGGAAGTGGCCGGATAAAAGATAATCATATTTATAGTCCTTCATCTCAAGGACAACATTTGGATCATGCGTAAGCACCAGATTATACCCATCAGACACTCCTAAATATGATTTAGCCACATCATGATGCTTGGTACTGTAATTATCAATTCCAATTATATTTAACTTTTCTCCATTAATATCAATGACCGAATGCTCATTCTGCAGTGTCCTGCACCCGTTTTCCTCAAGGATCTTTTTTAAGGCTGCAAAATTCTTTCCCTTCAGGACATAATCATGATTGCCAAAAACAGCGTACATGCCATATCGCGGTTCGAGTTTATTAAACATTTGCAGGTAAGGGGCCAGTTTCGGCAAACTCCTTTTTCGGTCCATGAAATCCCCCGTCAGGGCAATAAGGTCGATATCCTTTCCGGCTATTCTCTCATAAAGTTCCTTTGGGCTGATTGAGATATTCTCCAAATGCAGATCAGACAAATGAAGAATCTTTATCTTATTGCTGGCAAGCACAATATCTGGCCGTTCGACTGATACTGTCCTGACAGCTATTTTACTTGTGTTTTTATTTGCTTTAAACAGTGAATAGACAAGGTAGACAGAAATAATCAAGAAAAAATATAATGACATTCGCACATCTCCTCCTACTTAACCAGTATAAGTGTCTCATTCCCTAAGTCCTAGTGGGAGTTGAAGGAAGTCTTCAAAAAAACTATGACTCTTTTACAAAAAAGATAGTACAATATACTTTCTGGTAAATGAGAAGGAGTGTTTTTATGAGATTGCTTGGCATTATAATTGGAATCATCGCTGCTGATAACCTGTTCCATCTGATTGACGCCTTTGCTTATGGCCTAAAGGCCGAAACCAGCATGGAACGGATTGGGGCTGTATTTTTTGGCGTCTGTGTACTGGGCATACTGATGCTCATCTTCCACCGCCTGTTTACCGCTGCCTTTTTCAATGGATTCACAGCGGCAACAGGTTTGTTCCTGAGCTTCGACATCGCCGTATTCCACTGGATCTTCCAGCTCCACCGGATCACCAACGGGCCTGAAGCCAACTGGCTGGAACCGCTGTTTGTTATTGGGGGATCTTTTTTGGTTTGGTATGGGATTAAGCGAGAACGGATGGGTGTTAGGGAAGTTTAAAAAGGCCTTGCTCATTAGTTATACTCGGTCTTTCCTAAACAGCCATCCTTATTTTCCCCTTCCGAAAAAGCACCAAGTTTGCTAAGATAAAAAGATAAAAATTAACTTGCGGGTGAATTACATGACTGAAACAACCGAACTAAAAGGATTTGACACAAGTATTGTGTATGACTACAAGGATTATCCTGACGAAAAAAGCGGGAGATGCGATAATTGCGATAATACCTTGTTCAAAAGCTCGGTGAAGGATTTTATTTTTCTCCGTGAATGCCGGAAATGCGGAATGAAGAAAAGTATATAAAGCTGTTGTAGGAGGCGCAAATTTTGCGTCTCTTTTATTTTTCGATGAAAGAAAAAACGCTCTATTTACCTGTTTATTATTGTTTACATCTCTTTGATCCCCGACTCATATACTGGACTAGCACAACCTTTAAGGAGTGAACGTCTGATATGAAAATAAAAACACTAAAAAGGCTGGTGGTTTTGTTGGGTATCCTCTTCATCTTTCTACTGCTCGGCTCTGTTTCTGCCGTCATTTATGCCAACTATTATGTCAATGACGGCGAAGTGACTGTGTCACAGGAGCTTTTCCCGGAGAATGAGCCGAAAAGAGTGCTTGCTCTGTTTGCACACCCTGACGATGAAATTATGGTCAGCGGAACCTTTTCTAAGCTGGGGAAACAGAAGGATGCATTTACTGCACTCGCGGTATTCACCAGGGGCGAAGCAGGTCCTGACGGAGGGGTTGTCCCAAGGGATAAGCTTGGGGCTGAACGCACAAAGGAAGTGAAGAAATCTGCTGAAATTATTGGCGTGGACCGTCTGGAGATTTTTGACTTTCCAGATGGAGGCTTAGAAGAAGTGAATGGTGAGGAGATTAAACAGGTTATCAGAGACTTGATTACAGAGATTAAGCCGACAGTATTGATTTCTTATGATGATGAAATTGGCTTATACGGCCATCCAGACCATGTGGTTACAGGCCAGCTGGTGCGGGAAGTGGCAAAGGAAGAGCTTTCCAAGGGGAATTCTTCTGTTAAAAGGCATTATATGGTTACTCTGCCGAAGCCGATGATTGAAGTGGCCCTTAAGCTCTCTCCAACTTTCAAGGAGAAGTATCCCAAGGATACCAGCAAGGGTCTTCCAGAGCCCGATATCGCTTTCCCGATGGCAACTGAAGCTGCTTCACGAAAAAAAGTCCTCCTCGCCCACCGGACCCAAAAAGAAGTGATTTCAAGTGTGCAGCCGTATTATGATAAAATTCCTGCATCCATCTATTACCGCATTTTTGACCGGGAGTATTTTCACCTGGCTGAATCAGCTGATCGGGAATGAAAATCATAGTGAAATGCCAACCTATATAAGGATCAATATGGAGAGGCGGTGATAGCAGTGGCAAAAAAGGGCATCCAAAATTCAAGCATTGAACAAATCCAAAAAGACCATGAAACGGAGTCTGCTTTCCAGAAGAACGACGCCAAAAAGAAACAGGGGCGGAAATGATTTAAGTTATAGGTTCAATAGAATGGCAGGAAATAAAGCTCAGCTATGATTCGTAATAGTGGTTGCAGCAGGCTCTGCTGGAACCACTATTTCAGCAAATAGCGGTCCTAGCCAGCACCGCTGGAACCACTATTTCACCCAAGATCAAAAATAGCGGTCCTAGCCAGCCTCGCTGCAACCACTATTTCACCTAAGAGATCCCAAATAGCGGTCCTAGCCAGCACCGCTGGAACCACTATTTCAGCAAAACACCAAAATAGCGGTCCCAGCCAGCTCTGCTCGAAGCGCTATTTCTGAAAAAGTTCCCAGTCCGCTTTCTATCTTAAAGAAATACCCTGTATAGTGCTATTTCTTCTGATCACTCTTCCTTTGACTTTGTGGTACCGCTGTATCAAGCGCTCCTGTTTCAAAGTCATATTCCTTGGATATTCCGGCAAATCTTCCAAGATCGTTTGTACGGTCTTCACCCTTTTGATTTTTAGCCATGAGGCTCACCTCCTCCACTGTAATTTCCCCTTTCCTGATTCCAATTATGTACATTCCCGCTAGCCAAATAATCTGTCTTGAATTTACTTATACTATGGATGAAAGGAGGCGGAACGATTGAAAAATAATAAGAAAAACCAACCTGATACAACACAGATTGCCGCCAGATACTTCAATGCATCCGATTATGAAGGGAACTCCCAGCTGGAGCAGGGTCTCGCTGAAACCCATGAACAAGTCGGGGATGATTATAATGAGGGAACTGTGGATCAGCTGAAGGAATAGGCAATGAAGCTGCTTGCCTTGCGCAAGCAGCTTTATTCCGTAATACCGGCTTTCTAAAGCTGATAACTCCGAGACCTTTCGTCGTCAGGAAATAAGACAATTAACTTCCCCTCCTTCTTCTGCTCTTTTAAAATAAGTACCAGGAGGGATAATGAAATGATAATCCGTGAAGCAGTAAAAGAAGATTTGCCGGACATTCTTGATATTTATAATGAAGCAATCCGCACACTGACAGCAACTTTTGACCTCGAAGAACAAAGCCTGGAACATCGGACGGCCTGGTTCGAAAAATACGGCGGCAGATATCCCCTGACGGTTGCAGAGGAAGATGGCCAAATTGCAGGCTACTGCTCCATTGGACCATTCCGCGATAAACAGGCCTATGAGAAAACAGCAGAGCTTTCTGTATACATATCATCCCGCTTCAGAGGGAAAGGGATCGGGAAGGGTCTGGTAGAGGATATGCTCTCCCGCGCAGCCAGCCTGGACTACCATACCATCATCAGCGGCCTCACTGCCGGAAATGAGGCAAGCGTCAGGCTCCACGAAAGGCTCGGATTTCACTATATCGGCATATTTAAGGAAGTCGGCTTTAAATTCGGGGAATGGCAGGATGTCCTTTTTTATCAGTATTTCTTCAATAAATGACAAAGGCCGGCAGAATGCCGGCTTTATAAAAAAACAAAAAATCGCCTAACTCATGGTTTAGACGATTTCATTTTATCTTACGCAGTTGATCGCAGTCTGCAATAGCTCGATATCCTTAACAATTTCTGACTTTAAGGCTTTGTCTTTACATCTGTTATATTCTTTTTTCATCCGTTGGATTTCCTCTAAAAAAATGTAGTATTCTATGCTGTTCATAATCGCCCTCTTACAATTTGAATTATTTACTACTCTTTACCCTTTTTACAAAAATGAAAACAACAAAATATGTCATTTTTTAGGTGACAGGCACCTATACCAGTTATAGACCACCTACAAAAAGCCCCCACACCAGTCATGCCGGGGCTTTCATTATAATTGATAAAAAATGCTGCGACTGAACAGCCTGCAATTATTCCTGTTTGTTATAGTGAATCGTGTATGTGAGTATATTGCCTTCCAGGCGGATGGCTACTTCCACAAGTCCGGATTGGGATATATAATTAGCGGAACTGCCGACTGATTCCTGTTTCTCCCATCCTGCCGGGCTGTTCTCTAAAGCTTTTAAATAATCCGAAAGGTTGCGGCTCGAAGCCTCCTCCCACCGGTATTCTTCATACCCGGAGCTGACAGTGACCGGCGTCAGGCCAACCGGATACAATATCTCTCCATATCCATGGGTGACATAAAGGGGCTCCGGATGAATGTGAGGTTCGACGTCTTTGAACCGCAAGCTGGCAATAGCCTGAAATATTTCTGCATACTCAAATTTAGGATAATCAAAGGAGAAGTAAACCCAGTCTTCGCCATCGGGCTGGATGAAAAAATGATAGCGGAGAGCCGTATCCATCATCTTGACATGCTCAATGTACATTATAGTTTTATAAGGGAAATGCTCCAGTTCTTGCCTGACGTACATTGGGCGGGAAGATACGATGCTGTCCATGTCCTGGTCTGATATGTTTTTGCCAAAGCCCGCCTTGGTTTCCGTCCCCTCCGCTCCCCTTAAAAACTCAAGTTCACCTTGCGATGTTTTCACTTTAATCCCCGGCAGGTCCCAAGTATAGGGGTGGCCACCCAGCATAATAAAAGAAGCATCTTTTGGCAGTTTTGACTCCTGCAGGGAAAGCAAAAGCAGAGCTCCGCAAATAATGAAAAGCAGGCATGCCGCCGCAATTGAGCCTGCCCTGAAAAAATTTGGCCCTATGTGACTGCCCTTCCTTGCAGAATGCATGATTCTCCTTTTCAATTGCTCGCTTTCATCTTTGCCAGGCACAAGCTCACGAAGAGCATTCCACTCGTGGTCATCATATTGACCTTTCAATTCCATCGCCTCCTTTCATCCACTTTTCCTTCTTCAGCATTTGTATGGCGCGCGAAAGAGTTTTGCGTACCTTCGCTTCCGACCAGCCCAGGATTTCAGCGATTTCCTTCGAAGTACATTCCTCTACCTTGCTTAAAATAATGACAATCCTGTAGTTGGGCTTCAGCTCCTGGATCTGTTTCATCAGTTCTTTTGCTTCCTCCTTCAGCTCCACAATCTTCTGTACATCCAAACCAGATGGAATATAGCTTTCCGCTAATCTCCTGAGAAAAATCCTCCTCCTTTTCTGCCGGCGGATTTCATCGAGCACCTTATGCTTGGCGATGGCAAACAGCCAGGTTTTCACAGACGATTTCTCCTCGAATCTATCTATGGCCGACCAGGCTTTCAGAAAAGTATCGTGTACAATATCATCACATCCCTCTTTTGTTCCGAGCATAATCCAAACAAACCGGAACAGTTCTGTGCCGTATTGCTCATACCATTCAAGGATCAGCCTTTCCTTGTGATTCCCCACACACTCACCTGCTTTTCATATTCTATATACTTAGTCGCCTTTAAGACAAAACTGTGACACTTTAAGAAGAGAAAAATTGAAAAACCTTTTTTATCCTTGATATAAGGGTAAAATAATCAGGATATAGTGGATATCAGGCTTCCGGTATGATACCATTTACAAGTTAAAGAAAAGGAAGTGACTGAAGATGATAAAAATTGAAATTCCAAATCCGGATTTGACTCTGACTAAAAACAAGCATGCCGATGAACAGACCTCCTCCGTACTGAGCAATCTTTACGGCTTTACGGATTACCACCGAATCCCCCGTGATAAAGGAGGATTGATCCTGTTCCTTGATTCAAATGAGGACCTGATGTTTGTAGGAAAAGCCCGTAAACTGAGGCAGCGTGTAAAGAAGCATTTTGAAGACACTGTTTCACCGATCAAGGATGTCCGCCATGATGTATACAAAATTGCCTTGATTTATGTAGAAGACCCAATGGACAGAGAAATTTATGAGACCTATATCATCAATACTCTCCAGGCCAAATATAATACAGATAAGGTTTTTTATAAATAACCTATGAACGAAAAAACGAAGCATCGCTGCTTCGTTTTTTTCTTATTTTCCCCAGTTCTTCAGATCATCTGTTGACATAATATTCAGCCAGGCGTCTTTTTCACTCTTATCTATTTCAGGGACCTTAATGGCATAGTGCACGAACCAAATTTCCCCTCCCTCGCTTTCAATCCTGCCTGTTTCATACTGGTCAGGATGGACTGCATCGTCTGTCACCTCGAATTCGTAAAACAGATTCTTAGCATCTTCCGTTAAGATCTGAAAACGGAGATTTCCGGCTACAGACTTCTCAAGAGCAGCTTTAAATTGAGCAGCATAATCCTGTACACGAGCCCCATTCGGATTGCTGAAGCGCTGGACTGTGATCAGCTCAGACCAGTTGTCGACCGTTTCTCCCGCAAGGACATATTCTTTGAGCAGCCCGTTTTGAGAATCGGTAAATCCGAGCTGCCATTCCTTTCCGTTGGCGATAAAGCTTTCCTTCTCTGCCGCCTCTTCAGCATCCTTTTCCTCCCCTGCAGCATCCACTTCCTCTATTGCATTTTTTACAGGAGCTGCTGTCATTTTATCTGAAGCTGGCTCGCTTTCCGCTGCTCCGGAACAGGCAGCGCTCATCATGATCAGGCCAGTCAATACTAATACCAGTTTCATATGCTTCAATAAGATCCCCTCAATTTCTGTAAGAATAGCTAAATTTTACCTGAGAGAATCCGAAACGGTCAATTTTCTTCAAGCGCTTGCCAAGACCATCCCGCAGAAGCAATCAGCAGCTGAGTGCGGATGCACAAGGAATCACTCCATGTCACACTGACGAGCCGGATGAAAACGGCGGCGCTGCCTGCTGACTTACTATATTGGTTTTTAAATCCGTTCTACCTTACTGCCGGACAGCCATTTTCGACTTTGCCTCCAGTCTCCTTTTATGCAAAATAGGCTCTGTATAGCCATTAGGCTGATTTCTCCCCTCAAAGATCAGCTCACAGGCCGCCTGAAATGCCACTGAAGTGCTGAAATCATCAGACATCCTCTTATAGCCCGGCTCATTCTCATTTTGTGCATCAACTATCTTCGCCATTTTCTTTAGTGCATTCATGACCTGCTCTCTAGAAACAATTTTATGGTGGATCCAGTTGGCCACATGCTGGCTTGATATCCTCAAAGTGGCACGGTCCTCCATCAGGCCGACATCATGAATATCCGGCACTTTTGAGCAGCCAATGCCCTGTTCCACCCAGCGGACCACATATCCAAGAATACCCTGGGCATTATTTTCGATTTCCACCTGGATTTCTTCAGATGACCAGGATCCGCAGGTTTCCACCGGTATTGACAGCATTTCATCTCTATACAGGGACGGGTTTTGACACTCTTTTTCCTGGATACCTTTTACATTAATCTGATGGTAATGCAATGCATGAAGGACGGCCGCTGACGGTGACGGCACCCAGGCAGTATTAGCCCCGGTCTTGAGCTGGGCACCCTTCTGCTCGAGCATCTCTTTCATTTTGTCAGGCATAGCCCACATGCCTTTGCCTATTTGAGCCTTGCCTGAAAAACCGGCTGACAGTCCTGTTGAAACATTGGATGTTTCGTATGCCTGCAGCCAATTGGACTTTTTCATTTCTCCTTTACGCACCATCGGGCCCGCTTCCATGCTTGAATGGATTTCGTCCCCTGTCCGGTCAAGGAAGCCTGTATTGATGAACACGATGCGGTCTTTGACTTCTTTTATACAACTCTTTAAATTCAGTGAGGTTCTGCGCTCTTCATCCATCAGGCCGATCTTCAAGGTATTCCTATCAAGCCCGAGCAAATCCTCTGTTTTATCAAAAAGCTCCCCTGCATACGCAACTTCCTCCGGCCCATGCATTTTAGGCTTAACGATATAAATAGACCCTTTCCTGGAGTTAGCCGGTTCCTCTGTGTTTAAAAGAGAATGCATCCCTGCCAGACTCGTAAAGACAGCATCAAGGATTCCTTCGTGCACTTCATTTCCTTCCTTATCCAGAACTGCCGGATTGGTCATCAGATGGCCGACATTGCGGACAAACAGAAGCGATCTGCCTGGCAGGGAAAAAAGATTGCCTTCAGGATCCCGATAGTGCCTGACACCGTTCAGTTTCCTAGATATGATCTTACCGCCCTTTGAGAAATCTGCGCTGAGCTCCCCTTTCATCAACCCTAGCCAATTCCTGTATACGAGCACCTTGTCCTCCGCATCAACAGCCGCAACTGAGTCCTCGCAATCCATGATCACTGTAACAGCTGCTTCCAAAAGAATATCTTTTATGCCTGCCGGATCACTTTTTCCAATATCAGATGCACGGTCAATCTGGATCTCAAAATGAAGTCCATGATGCTTCAGCAATACAGCCTCGGGATGATCCTTATCTCCCCTGTAACCGGCAAAAGCTTCCTGATCTTTTAATTTTGAGGATGACCCATCCTTCAAAGTAATGACCAAACTGCCTTCCTTCGCTGAATACCTGACAGCTTCCTTATGGGAGGCACCGTCAAGAGCGGCAGCCTGATCAAGAAATCCCTTTGCGAATTCAATTACTTTATTTCCGCGCACACGATTATACTCGATTGACCTTTCTGCTCCGCCTTCTTCACTGATCGCATCTGTCCCATATAAGGCGTCATACAAGCTCCCCCAGCGTGCATTGGCCGCATTGATGCTGTATCTGCTGTTATTGACCGGCACAACCAGCTGCGGACCTGCCTGCAGAGCAATCTCGTCATCCACATTTTCCGTGCGGATCTTGAATTCTCCCGGCTCCGGGAGCAGGTAACCGAGATCGAGCAGGAACTGTTTATACGCCTCAAAGCTGAAGTCATCGCGTTTTTCAGAATGGTAGCGGTCAAGCTCCCTTTGCAGCTCCTCCCTTTTGGCCAGCAGTCTTTTGTTCTCTGGTGTAAGCACTTCAATCAGCTGTTCAAAACCATTCCAGAATGCTTTTTCTTCCAGGCCGGTCCCGGGAAGCGCCTCCTTCTGTAAAAATTGATGCAGAGCCTCATCCACCTGCAAGTTTCCGATTTTCCGATAGTTTGCCATCCTTATCCTCCTTTGATTTATATTACACAACGCTGTTTCTCTAATCTGTTATAGTACAGAATAGCATAAAAAAAGAAGTCTTTACAATTATTTTTTTAAAATTAAAACTTTAATGAACAGAAATAAGACCGGCCCTATCCGGAACCGGTCATTCTTCTTCCTCTTCTTCATTTTCTTGTGCGGCTTCTTCTTTTACCTTATCAATTTTTTCGAATGCATTAGCAAGAAGAATGGCGGCGCTGATAATTTCGTCCAATATTTCGAGAAATTCGCCAAAGTCCACTTCGTTCTGCGAACATTCTCTGATCGCCCTCATAATATCTGTATAGAACCGCTTGTACTCCTTCTCATACCGGCTGTTGTCCATTTCCCTGATTGTTGTCCCGTCTATGCTGATGGCATGATAAATCAAGCTCGATAAAGTTTCAACAGCAGCCTCCAGCCGCTGCTCTTCCTTTTCCGATTCTCCGGGGAGATGATAAAAATAAACATCACATAAGGTTATATAGTAGCTTTCAATATTGGTATCCTGCTGTATATGCTTTAACTTGGCCATCGGCAGCCCTCCGCCTGTATGTTGCCCATCCTGCGGAATTTTATCCCTTGCTTGAAAGGTTTCCCGGCATTAATGGCCTGCTGGAAGAACTCGCCTCCCAGGAGATGATCGTAGTACTGTCCCGGACTTGATGTGCCTTAATTACATCTAGCATTTCTTTCACACCCTGCCCATCTGAAGCATACTTCAATGCCGACATGATCTTTTCCGGGTTTTCATACGGCAATCCAGGGCATTCAAGGAGGCCATCGGTCGTAAGGAAGATGGTATTTATGCCTGCTCTGAGCTCCCTCCTTCCTGTTGTATAACAGGGAACAGACAAATCAAAAGCATTGGCCCTTCCTGTCCATTCAAAAAATTGCCGCTGGTTCAGCTGATGCTGCCCCATAGCCGCCAGTTCGGGGTGAAAGAGGAATAGCACACAATCACCGATAGACAGCCACCAAAGATACTGACCTTTCCGAAAAGCAAACAGGCAGGCCGTTTCTCCTTGTACCTTGCTGCATTCCAACCTGAACGCTTCAGAAGCCAGAAGGGCCAATATAAACTTTTCCACACCAGGTATCGCAGCATCAGCTGGAAGCATCAGTATTTCTAATATGTCTGCCTTTTTTGACTGAATATGCTGCAGGACCAGCTCTGCACTTTCTGCTGATTCATGGGCATCCAGTATTATGGCAAACTCCCATTCCCGATTTCCATCAGCCCAGACAAGGCAGCCATCCTCATTTTTATACTGGCCGGCCTCTGTATTTCCGCCAAACCGCCCTATCGTGATGTGGGCTTCCTGCCTGACATCTGGATCATCCAGGTAAGGGGCTTCCTTCCCGGTCCAGCAAATATCAATCATGTTTTTGCTCCTCGAGGTAAGACTTGATCCTGCGGCAGATTTCACTGACCTCCTCTTCATCTCCCATCGGAGCATGCTCCCAGTCATACACACTCATTGGCCCCCAGTGTTTTTCCGGTGTGCCCGGGTAGCGCGGCACCAAATGCATATGCAGATGAGGAACGGCGTTACCTGATACAAGAGAATAAATATGCTCTGCTCCCTCGCTTTCCTTTAAGGCCCGGCTAATCCTCGCCATAGATTTCCCAAAAGCCGAAGCTTCCCCCATCGTTAAATCCGCCAGTGTCGGTGCATGCCTTTTCAAGTCAATCATCAAATGTCCAAGATAAACGGGCTTTCCGCCTCCGTCAATATGTCCAACATAAACAAACTCATCCTCATAGATTACACTTCCTGAAGTGTTGATTTTCCCCTGGTGCTTATTGCAAATAAAGCAATCACCCATACGATTTCCCTCCTTTGATAATTGGTATATTATAACTTCCGCTGGTTGTTGTCTATATTTTCTGATATTATAGCTTTTTTGATTGAAGGAGTGGATTCAGGCGTTCGAGCTGGCATCATCCCCTTTTTTTGGGGCTTAGTGGGCAGAAGTTCTTTTCAGAAGCACCGTCTATGACTCTTTTTCAGTTTAGAGGGCTCTAGTTTCTTGGACTAACACCCTCTGATTCTCTTTTTCCAATTTAGACGGTCCTAGTTCCCCCGACTAACACCCTCTGATTCTCTTTTTTCAATTTAGACGGTCTTAGTTCCCCTGACTAACACCCTCTGATTCCCTTTTTCCAATTTAGACGGTCCTAGTTCCCCTGACTAACACCCTCTGATTCCCTTTTTTCAATTTAGACGGTCTTAGTTCCCCTGACTAGCACCCTCACGCTTTGACCATTAAGATCTTAACTCATTCTTCTGCTAACTAAATAAGCCGGACAGAAAATGTCCGGCTTCCTCTTTTATGCTGATACATCCCTTTTATTGAACAGCCAGAAGGCAAGCGCATGGAAAATGGTGAAATACACAAGCAGGACGATGACCGAAAAGGTGAGCGTCATTCCTTCCACAGGTGGTACTCCGTCGAAATAAACAGTCAGATCCGTGTTGGCAAAAAGAATATATTTTGCCCAATCGAAAAGACCTGCCAGAATAAATGTTGCCGTCCCTCCTGTGAAAAGCAGAAACAGGGAAAGGCCGATGGCAAGTGAACTGTTGCGAAAAACCGCTGATATCATGAATGCCATCGTTGCGACAAGCAGCACATCAATACTTGCGAGCAGATAGGAAACTGCGAGATGTCCCGCTATGCCCCTTTCAACCACTTCTCCACCCGAATAGGCAAGATGAGGAATTTGTTCAGATGGAAGACCGAACAGAATCACACCGAGCAATGTGGCCAGCCCGTATATCAAAGCCAGCATGAAAAGCCCGAACAAAAAGACGGTTATGTATTTGGACAGGAGGATTTTCGATCTGCTGATTGGACGGATCAGCAGGAGCTTGATTGTTCCCCATGAAAATTCAGAGGCGACGATGCCTGCAGCTACGATGATGGTAAAGAGGCCTGCAAAGGATATCAATGCCTGGGCTTTCTCTACGAAAGACCATACCGAATATCCGGTTTGGGGAGGGATATCATTCTCAATCTGGTATTCCTTGATGGCAATTTGCCGTTTATAGAACATATCCAGATTGGCGTTGAAATTTTCTTCCATCTCAGTTTTGTCAGTCTGGATGCTTTGTTCCATAGTCTGTTTCCAGTCAGCCTGCGGCTCCTCTCCGCCATTCTTTACTTGGTCATATTTCTCAAATCCGGCATAGACCATTGTAAAGAGTATAACAAGCCCGACCATAACAAGCGTACCTGTTCTGCGGAAAATTTTTATCCATTCATTCTTGATTAAACTACCCATGCTTGACACCCCCACCCGTCACTTCAAGGAATCTGTCTTCCAATGTTTGCGAAGCCGCTCTCACCCCGTAGACCGCTATTCCGCGTTCAACAAGGCTTTCGACGATAACAGGCACTTCGTCTCTTGTGCAGCCCGCTGTAAAACCATCTGCTGTGCGGACAATGCCGAATTTGTCTTCTAAAAGAGACAATGCCTGGCTGAGATCGCCTGTTTCAAAAGCGTAAACCGACCCGGTCTGCACAAAATCATTTACCTGCTGCACTTCTGCCAGCCGGCCATCCTGGATGATGGCAATCCGGTCGCACATCATTTCCATTTCTGATAGCAAGTGGCTCGATACGATAACACTCATGCCTTTTTCCCTGGTGAGCATTTTCAGATGGTCCCTGATTTCCCTTATCCCGGCAGGATCCAGGCCGTTCGTCGGCTCATCCAGGATCAGGAGTTTCGGATCATGAAGCAGGCATTGCGCCAGTCCGAGCCGCTGCCGCATACCGAGCGAATAGGTGCGCACCTTGTCATGGATCCTATCCTGCAGACCGACCAGCCCAACTACTTCGTCAATCTTCTTTTTAGAGATATCTTTTTGCATCCGTGCATATTGCATAAGGTTCTGGTAGCCGGTCAGAAACTTGTACATTTCCGGGTTCTCCACAATTGCACCAATGTGGCTAACGGCACCGGCAAAGTCCTTGCGGATGCTTTTCCCGCAGACAACCACGTCACCCTCTGTAATCCCGATCAGGCCGACAATCATCCTGATCGTCGTCGTTTTACCGGCGCCATTGGGGCCGAGAAAGCCGAATACCTCTCCTTCGTTTACAGAAAAACTGAGTCCTTTGATGATTTCTTTTCCTTTGATCACTTTTTTTACATTGTCCAGCTTCAAAATGGGATCCAAAACTGTGCCTCCTATCATTCTCGTTCTAACCATAATACGGAAGAGGCTGGAAAAAGGTTCATTTTTTTAGCAGTTTTTAATATTTCCTCTCTTTTTCACCATTTGGATTGTTTGATAGACTAAGCAAACTGTCTTTCCCAGACAGGCATTAAATGCTTGCTGGCTTAAAAGCTGCCCTAGTCTTTATATGACTATTTTAGGGAAACTGTTAATATATTCGTCAAATTAAGCTAATTGTATTGTTTCTTTTGACAAAAAATTATAATATTTTTAATATACATACAAAAATGCGGTGAAATAAATGGAAATAACCAGGCACTTGTTTTTCAATTTGGCGTTGATTATCATTCTTCTTTTTTTCTCATTGGTTTGGTCAGAGAGAAGGCAAAGAATCTCTTTTTCCCGCGTGTCGTCCCTTATATGGCTATCACTGATGCTTTGGATGAGCCTGCAGTTTTCTTTTAAATCCTCGTCCGACTTCCAGTTTGACCTGAGGCTCATCCCGGTCCTGATCGGCGGCTTGTATGCCGGCCTTGGCCTTTGGCTCAGCGTGATTGCCATTGTCTTCCGCTCGTTCTTTGGACTTGGTACCGGTTTCTGGCTCAATGTTCTTTTGTATGTGCCGCTCGGATTTTTACTTTGGCGCATTTATCCTAGATTCAAAATACAGCCTCCGCCAAAAAGGATTGCCTTTTCGGTCCTCTTGACTGTTATTTTAAGTGTAGTGACAGTCATCGCTATGGAGATATGGTCTTCACCTGAAAGCAGGCTTGATGCCTGGGCCGCTCATCTGGCGGTTCCGACTGTCGGGGTCGCAATGATATCCTATATCATTGAATATGTCAGAAAGGATCTTGAGCTCAAGAAGAAACTGATAAAAACTGAAAAGCTGGAAGCTGTTGAGCAGATGGGTGCCGCGATTTCACATGAAATCCGCAACCCTTTGACAGCTGCGGCAGGCTTTGTACAGCTATTGATCGAGCACCCTCAGCCCCTTGAAAAAAGAAGGGAGTATCTGCATATCGTTAAAGGCGAGCTTGAATCAGCAGAAAGGGTTATAAAAGATTATTTAACTTTCACAAAACCTTCCCTCGACTATATAGAGGAAATTAACGTAAAAAAAGAAATCACGCAGGTAATCAACATTCTGACACCACTCGCTAATCAGAATTCTGTCAGAATTACAGCCAATTTTGCCATCCTTGGTTCCATTGAAGGAGACCGGCAGAAATTCCACCAGTCGATTCTCAATGTCCTGAAAAATGCCATTGAAGCGATGCCTAAAGGCGGCGACCTCCTTGTCGAGACCAATTATACGAAAAGCCAGATTTCAATATCGGTCAAGGATACCGGCGTCGGTATGACTCCTGAACAGCTGCAGAAGCTCGGCGAGCCTTATTATTCTACGAAAGGCTCAAAAGGGACCGGCTTGGGGATGATGGTTGTATTCAGCATCGTCAAAGCTATGAAGGGAACAATCAAAGTCGAGAGCAAAGTCGGGGCAGGCACCACCTTTTACTTTTCTTTCCCTGTTTTCAGCCCTTCTGCCAAAAATGAAAGATTTTAGAGGAGAAGCAGATTCTTCTCCTCCTTTTGTATTCCCTTCTTAGAATTTCTCCCCATAGACTTCAATATGGAGTCTCCGGATATGCGCTTCAAGGAGATCCCTTCCAGCAGGAAATATATCAATCCATTTCAGTCTGAAATACAATGATTTATAAAACATCATCAAATTGGTCCTGAGATGATAATAGGCGTTTCCATCACTTTTGCTTTTTCTGGTGTCCTCCTCGTATAGAGACAGCTCATTCAATTTATTGGCCAAGGTGTTTTCATTTGATTTTTCGAAGATAGCCGTGAGCGGGAAAATGAGCCGTTCGGGTTCATCATCAGTATAAACGCCGTCGTTCCTTGATACACAATGAAAAATCACATCCATCCCCTGTAAGAGCAGCTGCCCGCTGCAGGAGATAACCGGGTGGCGGACGAGCTCATTTAAGAGGTCTGCTGCATGAGCCATGCTGTGTGCCCAGCCCTTTTCTTGCACATACCCCCGAAGGTCTTTTTCTTTCTTCATATATTCCAATGTTTTTCCATATGTATACTGAACTGTTTGATCGGAGAGAAATCTCTCTGCAGCATCTTTTTGAATAACCAATGCCAGCACCAGGGAAGAAAAACTGCGGGTAAACACGCTGTCATCTCCCTCTGCCCCGAGATGGTAAAATAAATGACTGTCATCCTGGCAGACGGCAAGGATTTTTTCAAGCATTATATGTGAAAAGCTGCCTTCTCCAATAAGCCGGGCAAAACTGGAGTAAATCAGATGATCCTGCAGATATGGATCAGCTGATCCAATTTCTTCAAGCATAGCTTTTGCCAAATTCATTAGTTCCGATTCTGTTAGTGCAGCATCATATAATTCTTCTAATCTCTCCTTAAGCTTATACGATTTCTCCGGCGCACTTTCTTTGAAAGCCATACTTCTTCCCCCTCAATTTTTCATAACAGTAAAGATTCGACTCCAGGCCTTCCGCTTCCTGCTGATAAGCATGAAAAAGCAGCGCCGGCATTCAGCGCTGCTTTCTTTTCATTTTCTTTGTGCGTACATCATATTCTTTACTTCTACAATTTTGAATTTCCTCTCAAGATTTGTAAGCTGCGGAATCAGGTCAGTGATGCAGTCTGCATAAAATTCAGTGCTGATGAATTGGTCCTCACGGTTTTTATATACAATTTTATATCGGTTCATGCAGCTTCCTCCTGTTGTATGGGTTGTACTATTCTGTTCCCGTTTTTCTGCATGATTGAAACCATTAATCTTCAACCTGGATAATCTGGTCACGGTCAGCCTTCTTCAATGTATAAAGCCTGTAGGCATGGCTGATGATGACCTTGATGATTGCATAGGCAGGAACAGCGACGATCATCCCGATCAGACCAGCAAGATTGCCCGCAACCAACAGGATCAGGATAATGGTAAGCGGATGGACATCCAGCTTTCTCCCCATGATGAGCGGAGAAGATACATTTCCGTCTATTTGCTGGACCACTATCACCACGAGAATGACTTTCAGCGCCATAAAAGGCGACATAGTAAACCCTACGATGACTGCCGGGACTAGGGCAAGAAATGGCCCCAGGAAGGGAATGACATTTGTTAACATGGCCACAATAGCCAGAATAAGAGAATAATTGATTCCAATAATCAGATAGCCGATATACATCATGACACCCACAATGAAGCTGACGATTGCCTGGCCCTGTATATAGGAGCTGAGGGCTTCATCCATATCCTTTAGTATTTTCCTTGTCTCTGCAGCCTGGAAATACGGCAAATATCTGACCATGCCCTTTGAAGCCCCTTCGCTGTCCTTCAGGAGATAAAAGACAATGAAAGGCACTGTTACAATTACGGTTACAACACTCGTGACGATGCTGAACACACCCGTCAGGCGGGAGCTTAAATCCGAGAAGTTTGATTTGAAATATGAACTCATCTGTTCTGTAATATAGTCGAAGGTAATATAATCGTTTTCCTGGAAACGGGAAAACCATGCGCTGTTCTGAAGCTCATCCGCTTTGTTTCTAAGCCCCTCTATATATTGCGGGTAATTGTCCATCAGATCTTTGAACTGGCGCTGCAGCTCGGGCCCCACAAAGTACACAAGTGCGGCTGTCCCTCCAATGACGATAAGGTAGATCAAGAGGATGGAAACAACCTTTGGAACCTTTTTCCTATTAAGGAAATAAACGATCGGGCGCAGCAGATAATAAATAACCCCCGATATCAGAAAAGGCATAAATAAAGTTTCAAAGAATATTTCAATCGGTGTAAAAATAAAATCGATTTTCGTTGCGAGGAAGATAATAACCATCACTATAATAATTCCATAGCCGATTTTAAACCATTTAGAGCCTGGCAAAGTATCACATCACTTTCATTATGTATAAAAGACTTATACCCTCTCTTTCATTTCATCATTCATCCGTACTCTAACTTCTGACCATTCATTAAATAAAGCCAGATTCTTTTAAGTAATTTATACATCTACCCTTTTCTCCATCAAATATGCAGCCTGTGTCTCAAAAGCCACGCCCATTATCAGTGATACATGATAACCTAGAGCCATGTATAAACAACATAAACGAGATTGGTTAATTAAAATAAGAAAAGCCAGAAAGCTGACCCAGGAGACCGTGGCTACAAAGGCGTTCATCGACAGGGCTTATTATGCACAAATTGAAAGCGGGGTGAGGAATCCCAGTGAGGAAATCAGGCAAAAGATTGCCCAGATCCTGAACTTCCACTCTTCTGCCTTTAATGCGGATGATGAAAGTCCTTTCCGTTATGCCCTGGAGGCTGCACCCATGATCATCGCTCATTGTGACATGGATTTAAAATATACATGGATTTTCAATTACCATCCCTTATTCCCGCCTGAATCTCTCATAGGGAAACGGGACGATGAGCTTGGCCTTGGGATAGGGGGACAAATGTATGCACAAATGAAAAGAACTGTCATAGAAAGACAGATTTCAATCCGAAAAACAGTCTCCTTTTCACTTCCGGACAATTATCTTTATACATATATGATCTTTGCCCACCCACTCTTTGACAGCACAAAACAAATCATAGGTGCTGCCACCATACTAACAGAGCTGTCCAAAATAACACTGACAGAAGACACTGATGCACCATCCGGATAATTTCTGTACACAAAAAGGGCGAACCAGGACGGTTCACCCTTTTCTAATCATTCTTCCTCAAGGCTCTCAATGGCCTGCTTTACATTTGCAAAGGTCGGTACAGAGGTAAGATCGATTCCTTCTGTAACAGCCTGCTGCGCAAGATCCGGCCGGACCCCTGAAGCGATTGTATTCACCCCTACTAGACGGAGCACACTCCGGATATCAAATACATACTTTGCGATTTGGGCGTCTATATTGACAATGCCGGAAAAGTCCATGATCAGGCATTCTATCTGCAGTTTTTTAATTTCCGGCACCACTTTTTCCATAATCAGCTTGGCCCGGTCATAATCAATTGAGCCAATCAGCGGAAGAACGGCAATGCCATCTTGTATCGGAACAACAGGTGCAGTCAGTTCATTGACCTCATCCCGTGCTTTTTCCAAAAGTAATCCGGAAAATCGTTCAAAAGCAAATACAGTTTCATTGATGCTGATATCCAGAATCAAATTTACCTTTTTTATCAGAAGTACAACTTCGTCCATGCCTAAATCAAATTCTTTTCCTATCCTGGTCACTTTGTCGATAAACACTTGCCTGGAATCAGGATAGCGCATTACAATGTCCGAGATGCGGCCGCCTTTCTTTGCCTGCCGTTCTCCATTTTCCTTACTCCAATCCAGCAAGCCTTCAGGCATCTTCTCAGTTTCGGACACAATGGACTCCCCAATAAACTTCATAAAAGATTCATAAGTCTTTTTGGCATTCTGAATTTCTTCCTTTGGCACCTCAAAGTCAAATTCCTGAACGATGCTATCCACCAATTCATCTGCCAGTGATTGTGCATAGGTCTTGAAATATGAAGAAATTTTGTCAAATGGCTTCATGTGTCGATTCCTCCTAGTTACGATGTCTCTATTATATCGCATTATAAAGCATGGGACATCATCCAGAGTTAATTAGTTAATGCAGGACCTGCAGAAATGTATCCCAATAAGCTTTAACAACAGGTTTTTCAAAAAATCCCCTGTATTGTGGGAAAAGCTTCCCAACGTTTCTTCCCAGGAAAACCAGGGAATGATAGAAGTAATTCTATTAATCTACTGGAGGAGAATATTCATGAATAATCAATTGATTGGCGGCTATGATTCGATCGAGGAGCTTACGGAAGCACTCTCTTCAGCTAAGGACAACGGCTATAACAGCAGAAAGCTGGTAATCGTTTCAAAGGACGGATCCAATATTGAAGCACTTGCTGAAACATACGGGGCCATTGCCAAAATCATCGGCTCACAGGAACTCGGAAACCAGCGCTTTCTGGATTCCGCTAAAGCCTTGTTTTTAGGTGCAGATCCGGGAACCAGCTCAGGTATCCACTCAAACGATGAATACGCGAGCTATGGTGCAGCTGATAAAGATGCAGAAGAGTTTGCGCAGAGGGTATTTGACGGGCAATATGTCCTGTTTGTTGATAACACCATTGAAGAAGATGAACTGCTTCGCCCTTCCCATGAAGGGAACCAGCTTGGAGATACTCCAGGAGATGAACCATCTGCCAGAAGGGAAGAATATTGATCGGAAATCCCGGCGTTTGCCGGGATTTCATTTTTTATTGGATCCCCGTACGATAGGACAATTCACAACTCTGCTTCCAAAGAAAAAAGCCCCCTGTTTCCAAAGGGAGC
Organism: Bacillus sp. MMSF_3328; assembly: GCF_030733525.1. Taxonomy (NCBI): domain Bacteria; kingdom Bacillati; phylum Bacillota; class Bacilli; order Caryophanales; family Bacillaceae; genus Bacillus; species Bacillus sp. MMSF_3328. The sequence goes on from NZ_JASHIV010000002.1 coordinate 444,887, forward strand.
TCCCCGTTCCTTAAATGACCAGCTCACGTCTTTCAAGATAGCGGTCAAGTTTTCGTTTAACGCGCTGGAGGGCGTTGTCGATTGATTTGACGTGAGTATCCAGTTCCTCAGAGATCTCAATATAAGAGTGGCCGGCAACGTATAGATCGAGAACCTTCCGTTCCAGATCGCTCAGCTTCTCGGCTATTTTCTCTTCGATGTCTGCAGTGTTCTCCTGGTTCACAATCAGAATGGCCGGATCTGTAACCATGGTTCCCGGGAGGATATCCATGAGTGTGTGCTTGGATTCATCTTCATATATCGGCTTGTCCAGTGAAATATAGGAATTAAGCGGCATTTGCTTCTGGCGGGTGGCCGTTTTTACAGCGGTGATGATCTGCCTTGTAATGCACAGCTCAGCAAACACTTTGAATGAAGCAAGCTTGTCCTCCTTGAAATCACGGATGGCTTTATATAGCCCGATCATGCCTTCCTGAAAAAGATCATCTTTGTCTCCGCCGATCAAAAAGAATTTGCTCGCCTTCGCCCTGACAAAGTGCCTGTATTTTTTCATAAGATATTCAGATGCCATACCATCCCCATTTTGAAAAAGGACCACCAGTGTTTCGTCTTCATAGTTTGAATAGTCTTCTATCAGTTTTACTGCGATGCTTGCACTCACTCATATCCCTCCATCTATCATTCTGAGTCTGAAGTTTGACTGACAATACCATTATTGTTTTTTCTAAAAAGTCCGTCTATTAACTTATTTCTATCTTAAACCATTTTCCGCCTAAAAGATATGAACAAATAGCGAGCTTTCTTTACAAACTATGACACTCAGTGAAGCACAGGCAGAAGATTGGACGTCTATTGCTGTGGATTTAAGCTGGCTGCATGGGATGCTGTCGAAAATTTTTATGTATACAGCATTAAATGTGCATCACCATCTTGTCTTTCACTTTCGCCGCACCGCCAATTTCCAGTCTTTCAATTTCCCCTGAATCATCTGCGGCTGATAGATTTGCCTTTATGATAGAGGGCAGCCCCATTGTTTCTCCCTGGTGAAAAAAATGAGGGCCGGCTGCAATTTTTTGATGATGATAAAGATAGCCGCATAGAGCGCCGCTGGCAGTTCCTGTCGCACTTTCCTCTGGTATGCCGGCTGCAGGAGAAAGATTGCGGCAGACTGCCGCAGGACTGCCTTTTTCATTGAAAGCAAACAGATGATACCCTATTGCCTGATACTTTCTGCTGATCTCAGCCACCCGCACGAGATCAGGCCGGATCGATTCCAGAACATCACGGGAACGGATAGGGACCATAATGTCCGGCAGTCCGGCAGAAACTATCTGGACCGGAAGACCTTCAGCAAGATCATCAAGGCTGATTCCCAAGGAAGCTGCAGCCTCTTCTGGAGGAAGAGCTGTTCCCATTTTCGGAAGAGGCTGTTCAAGGAAGATCTCTCCCGTGTCACTCGCTCTTGCTTTAAGAAGGCCTGCATGACATTCAAATGTGTGCTCTCCAGGGGGAATCCTGCCTGCCTTGACAAGCAGATGGAAGGAGGCGACAGTAGCGTGTCCGCAAAGGTCGACTTCGTTCTCCGGTGTAAAGTACCTCAAGGATATTTCACCTGCTCTTGAACGGCTGATAAATGCCGTTTCAGAAAATCCCGCCATTGAGGCAACTTTCTGCATCTGGACGGTGCTCAGGCCATCTGTGTCGAGAACCACTCCTGCCGGGTTTCCTCCCTTATTGTCCCTGCAGAATGCATGTACTATATAGACGTTTACTTTCATATAAAAGTTTCCTTCCTTTCCATTATAAAAGCCGCTTCCTGTAAAGAAAGCGGCCTTTTTTCTGTTATGCCTGCTGCAGATCCCTTACGAATTGGTCTATGAAATGCTGCGGGTTGAGTTTTTCGCCGGTTGCTTTTTCTATCTTTTCATTCCAGTGGAGGGCCGCTCCCGGCTTGAAAAATTCTTCAAGCAGATAGCTTCCTGCTTCTTTAGAAAGAATATCACCCTTCAGATTTTTCTTGATATGCTGTTCCAGCTGTGAGGTTGTAAGTTCCCCCAACAGATAATTTTGATAGTATACAGGCACAAGGGTAAAGTGGATCTTAGCTGCCCAGTGCGGGATATCCTGATTTCCCGGCGGATTCAGGAATTGGACCTCTTTGACGATTTTCCACCAGAGACGGTTCAGATCCTGGTCCGGATTTTCATATAGTTCTTTTTCAAACAGCGAAAAAGTGATGAACCAGCGGGCTGAAATGAGCATCTGCCTTCTGAGCGCCAATTTCAGCTCGCCAGCCAGTTCTTTTAATTCCTGCTCATTAATGCCGAGGAATTTCCCCAGCCACTCCGGATTCCGGCCCATCCGTCCGTAAAGCATCGCAATCGCTTCAGTCGTCAATGTATGTGCCGGTGCTCTGAGCAGGAAAGGAAGATCCCGGTCAATATATTTGAAATATACGGCATGCCCGAACTCATGCAGCATGGTGGTCGACCAGTAGTCACTGCTGCTGTTGTTGCACAGGACCCTAACGTCCCCTCCCCTGTCAATATCTGTACAGAATGCATGCTGATTTTTCTTTTCCCGCGGGTATAAATCGCTGTTTTCCAGCATATCCCCTATCTCCATTCCCATGGAAGCAAATGTAGCAGCTGTCAGCTCCTCCAGATTCTTCCCTTCATAGTAAGAATCCAGGTTCAGTGCTTTAGAAGGAGGAGCCTCCTGAAAGAATGGATCCGCATAATGCCAAGGCCTGATTTCATCTATTGATATGGAAAGGCGTTCTGCAATTTCCTCATCCATTTCCCGCTTCAGCTGATGGAATGGTTCATCCGAAATTTTCTTCAGCTCATCGAAGATAGCAAAAATAACGTCCCTGTCCAGCTCCTGGAGTTCAAAGCTCATTTCATGAAAATTTCTGTAGCCAAGCTTCATGGCTGTTTGGTTCCTTAATTTCACAAGGTCAATTAGCTTCTTTTCGACTTTGCTGCCAATTGTCTTGCTTGCATGCCAGGCCCTCTCACGCAGCTCGTTATCCTTGCTATCTGTAAGGATTTTCCTGATGTCATTTTCCGACACTTCCCTTCCATCCAGAACGGCTCTGTATGTATTGAAGACACCTACTAACTCTGAGCTTCTTTCAGAAAGTTCCTTAAGTACATCTGCGTCAAGCTGATTTTTTACCATGCTGTTCTTCAGCAGCTGCAGCTGCCTTTGTTCAAGCTGCTTTAGTTCCCCGCTTTCGAGGAATTCCTTTACCTCTTGAAATCTTTCAGAATCTGATAAGTAGAGGCTGACCTCCGTCTGTGCCTCAGCTGTCTTCCTGTTCCATTCATCTTCTCCAGTTGTAGAAGCTTTCCATGAAGCTTCAGCGCGCTTTTTCTGGAGCTTTTGCAAGGCTTCGTTTTGCTTTTGTAAAAACTGTTCTGCTGTCATGCTTTTCCTCCTCTGGTTTTCGGACTAATTATATATTCTTGGCATGACAGCAAAAACCCTGTTTCTCTGCGTGAAAATTTCGTATACCGAAATTTTTATTTGCTGAAAGCATTGACTGCTGCAAGCATGATAAAGGAAATGCCGATCATGACTGCCGTCCAAAGCCAAGCCATCTCCATATTGCCCGAGTCAATGGCAAAATAAATGGCCGTCGGAATCGTTTGTGTTTTGCCGGGAATATTGCCGGCAAACATCAGTGTTGCCCCAAACTCCCCAAGTGCTCTGGCAAAGCTGAGTATGGCTCCGGCTGCCAGTGCTTTGGCCGACAGCGGCAGTGCTATATAGAGAAAAACCTTCACCTCTGAAGCTCCATCAACTCTTGAAGCATCCTCTATTTCCTTCTCGATCGTTTCAAAGCCTGTCTTTGCAGACTGGTACATCAAAGGAAAGGCGACAACACTGGACGCGATTACGGCTGCCAGCCATGTAAATATAACCGGCTGCCCAATAAAGATTTCTATCGCTCTCCCAAAGAATGACTGCTTTCCAAACACGATGATCAGCAGGAATCCGACCACTGATGGGGGGAGTACGAGAGGCAGGAGGAGGATGGTTTCTATAAGCGGCTTTCCTTTAAATTTTTTAAATGCAAGCAATCTTGCCAGAAGAATGCCTGCAGCAAAAACAATGGCCAATGAAATGGCAGCCACAGAAATCGACAGCCGGACGGGCGACCAGAAATCTTCCGTCATCCTACCCTTCTCCGGCTATATTCAACTAGTTTCATTATTTTAATGCCCCCTGTATTTTCTGCTAGATTCATTATAGCCGAAAAATGAAGGCGATAAAGGGATTTTGCTTTCTGTCTCTTAAGATTTAGAGGTATTCTTTTTATAGTTTTCAGCCGAATTTGCCAAAATAAAAAAGGACAGGCAATTGCCTTGTCCTTCTATCCATTATTTATGGAAGCTTTTTAATCTTATCTTCAATGCTGATGCGATCTTTGATAGCCGGGATTTCTTCAGGGTAGCCAAAAGCGATGATGCCGACTACTTCGCTCCCTTCCTCAACTCCGAGCACTTCCCTCGCAGCCTTTGAAGCACCAAGAGAACACCAGAAAGTCCCAACTCCCTCATCCCATGCCTGCAGCATGAAATTCTGGATAAAGCATGCAACGGCAGCTGTATTTTCAACTGTCTCCAGATCAGTTTTCCCATGCTTGACTGTGACGGCCATCACTTCCGGCGCTCCGCCAAAATCTGTTTTATGCTTCAGCTTTCCGCGTGTCTCCGGGCCGGCAAAAATAATATCCCAAGGCTCAGTCATTTTATGGTTGGGAGCAAGGCTGGCCGCTTGAAGCCACTTCATGAACAGCGCCTCATCCACTGGATCTGCTTTAAACTTTTTAATTGTTCTTCTAGTGGTAACCAATTGTTCAATATTCATTACAGCAAGCACCTCATCAATAATGATAATCATTTTCGTCAAGTTTATTATAGCAAATAATTCCTCTGATTAGAACCATAAAGCAAAAGCCCCGTACTTTTAGCAGCAGGGCTTTTGCTTTCGGAGGTATATACTTTATAGGTATGCAGCGACTTGGACAGTTATTCTAAAATTCTGCGGACCTTTGTGGCCTAGCTAGATGTTGTTATTTTTCACACTTCTGCTGTCATCCTGCTCACCATCCCACACTACACCTGCCGGCATCGCCAGAAAAACCCCGTCAGCAGACTGCTGTCCAAATCCCTGATTTTTCTTTCCATTCACGGCTTTGTTAACCGTAATATTCTGGCCAAATACTATGCCATTACCATGATCAGAACTTCTTATTGATGTCTTGCCTATGGTTACACGCGCAGGATAGAACATGCTTTTCCCCCTTTTCTTCTCAACGCCCGTTTATCATAAATTATGCTGAGCTGAATATACTTAGAAGCAAACAAAGGGGGAGATATAATTGCCGGCTCCTGCGCCATTTATCAATATCAACATCTGCGCAATCAAGATCAATTCTTTCGAGAACGCTTCCGCTGTCAATATCGGCCAGAACCTTCTTGCCGAGTGGCATAATTCGGATAAAAAGAATCAGGGCTACGGACAGAATTTTGGGGATGCAAGCGGATTTATCGGTACAAAGGGAATCGTTGATGACCGTGATCAGCTTGACTCCAATTCGACCTTCGATTCTGCGAGAATTCCAAATCTGTAGGGAGTGATGCCAGTGATATTTGCCCCCATGGTGGTAAATCTTCTCGCCTTAAAGGTCAATGTGCTTGACCATGCTTCTATTGTGAATATGGGGCCGAACCAATTTATCGACCAGTTCATCTCGTATAAGAGAAACCAGGGATTTGGCGAACAAAATGGAGACGTCTCACCTGTGAATATCCCTATATCCTGGATTGCCGATCCTGACCTGAATGATTCCAACTCAGTGAAAAACAGTGTGATATAGAAAAAGCCCGCTGGAGCGGGCTTTTTCTTATGATTCTTTCTCCTGATGGCTGGCCAGGCTTCCAATATAGGCCAGCTCATCTGCCGAATAAGCATCTGCACCGCCATCCAGGATTTTTCGGACGTCAGACAGGTTTTCCTGAAGAGACACCGATTTCCCTTTTTGGCCTGTAAATGCTTCTGCTGTATAAAATGGCTGGGTCAGATAGGCTTCCAGCAATGCCCCGCGCTGATACCCCAGTGTTTCAGAAGATGGAAGCCTCTTTATTCCCCCGGCTTGGACAAGCGCCTTTAACTCCTTATATCGGCGAAGGAGCTTTTGCGCCTTCTGCTGGATGGTCAGATGGGCCTGATCCAGATATGCCCCCTCAAGGACAGATGAGGCAGAATAAATAGGATTCACGGCAGGATATAAATGCCTGGCAGCAAGGTCGGCATCAAACTGCCATAAGGTTTCCAGCGGCCCGTAAGGAAATTCTTCATCTACTGCCTCCCCTTTTAAATCGAGGAGGAAGGTCGTTACTGAGCCCGGACCGCCAGCATCCAGCCTGCCCTGCAAATCATGTATGGTTCCGTTTACCACATGTGCTCTGTCAGCAGCAAACAGAACATCTTGATTTTTTGAATGGTCAGTGAGAAGTTGGTATGCGTCCTCAATGGTTGCGGCAGAAAAATCGGTGTTGATCAGAATATCCTGGAGTTCTGGATACTCCCCTTCCGGAATGAGCAGGATTGTCTTGTAGCCTTCCTTCTTCAGCCGGAAAAATATCTCTGTCAGGAGGACAAGCTGCCCCATTCCCGGCCTTGCGACAAGACCGGCTGTCCCTCCTTTAGCCAGTGGTGCAAACAGATCGAGCGCCTTGATCTTCGTTTCAATCATCTCTGCCTTCTCCCCTCTAATGATCAAATCATCCAGTCTGCATTCTGCCAGTTCAGCAAGCGCAGCAATTGTCTTGACCTCTGCCCTTCCTACCGGGATCTTGCCGGTGCATAAATTGGAGACTGTGGCCGGACGAAGTCCGACTGACTTGGCGGCTGCAGTTAAATTCGGGACTTTTCTCCGAAGCAAGGCAACATTCAGGCTTAAATTTTCCAAATATTCCACCTCCTTCTTAAGAGTAATATAAATTACTTTATAAAGCAACACAAACTTACTTTTAAAGGTAATTATAATTACAACGAAAACAAAATAAGAAGGCTCTCGCCTCCTCAACTCAGATAAAGAATCATATGGTCTTCGTCATAATAGTTTTCACCCATTTTCAATGCCCTTTTTTCAACACCATATACAGTAAATCCAAATGACGCATACAGCCTTTTGGCAGGCTCATTCCCACTTTCAACTGAGAGGGTGACCTGTTCTATATTATGGTCACCAGAGGCTTCAGAAAGAGCAGCTTCAATCAGCTTCCTTGCAGCTCCCCTGCCCCTATATTCAGGCTTTACGTACACGGCTGCAATTATGGCCCGATGCTTAAGCTTTAATTTAGTCTCCTTGATCAAAGCTGCCGTTCCGGCCAAAGCTCCTTTCTCAAATATGCCAAACTCTGCAGAGAGACCTGAGGCAAAACGCTTGGCGTAGAAATCGGCAGGGTTTCCGCATTCTTCTTCATAACTGGAAGCAAATGCTTCCGGTTTATTTTGCAGTGCTTCAAGCCGCAGCTTTTTGTATTCTTCTGCGTCTTCTGCCAGCAGCTTCCTGATTATCATATTTACTCCTCCTCTTTAACTGATTCAATTATGGCACAGGAAGAAGAATACCAATAGCTATTAAAAAAATGTGTCTGATTTTCTTTGAAACAGCTAAACTTCCAATCATTTTGGCATGAATAGCATATCTGAAAATAAGATAAATAATAAACAATGATCCCTGGAAACTTATAAAGCAGGTGATAGGATGGACCTCGAAAAAATGAAGCAATGGATGGAGCTTGCCCAGAAGGTGCAGGGCGGGGATTTTTGGAACCAGGTATTTGAACAGGGGCCAGGAGGCCAATTCGGGGAATCTGCGGCTTTCAACAGCTTTGCCGGCGAGCCGGGGGAAGCCGGCTACCGGAAGTCAGCCGAATTTCCGCTAGTGGATATATACGAAACAGAAACACAAATCATCCTGCTGGCAGGTCTGCCAGGCATCCAAAGGGAGGATGTCCAGCTGTTCCTCCAGGGTGACAGGCTGATCATCAGGGGAACTATTTACGTACCATACAGCGGTATAAAGAATATTCAAAAAGAAAGATTCCATGGGAATTTTGAAAGAGCTGTAAAACTTCCTGCCATTCCCAATGATAATAAACTTTCAGCAAAATTTATCAACGGCCTCCTGGAGATCAGCTACGGGAAGATCTCCCAGCCAGAGGAACAGATACCGATTGAATGAAAAACAAGGACTTAATGGTGTGATGAGATATGGCGTTTAAACATTTATTTAGCAAGGATCACGGTGACCGTCTGGCCGGGCTTGAATCTAGGATTGAATCTCTTGAAGAAGAGTCTAAAAAAATCAGGACATGCGATGTCCATATCAGGCGTTTCCTAACCATCGAGAAAGAATTGGGCAGCCTGGTCGCCCTGAAAAAGAAATTCACAGCCCGGACACCTGCCGCTGGCATAAAACAAACCCCCGGTCCTGCTCTAGAAAATAATCAGGTTGAAAAAATGATTGATGCAGCACTCGGCCGCTGTCTCCAACAGATAGGAAACCTGGAGCAGCGTCTCCGGAATACTGAAAATGCCCTTTCCCGCCTGGAGAAAGAGAATTCAGAACTGAGGCGGGAAATCTCTGCTTTATATGCTGTCACAAAAGAAAATCCCCATGTGGACATACCTTCTGCCCAGACTGACCCCAAGAGCTCTCCGCCTGTCATTTTTCAGGAATTCCATATTGACAGGTTCATAGTCGATAAATACGAATTGACCAATAATATCAATCAGCTGGGAGTAAAGGAACTCAGCGGCCAGATGAATATCGGCGCAACCTACGGAGGCGGCATCAGTCCACAGGACTTTTCCGGCAGCGAAGAAGAAAGCTCTGACTCATTAAAGGAAAAAGAAGGCGGTGAAGAACATTCTCCAGAGTGAGTGTTCTGTTCACCGTCTTTTGCTATCTGGTCTAACAGGCTCTGAAAAACCTTCTCTTTTCACGATTTCAGCATGCTCTTTTGCCAAATTTAATAGCGGGAAGCTGCCGGCCTGGATTGCACCCATCAGTTCACTAGCCTGATTCCTTGCAAGATTATACATTTCTCTAGTTATTATGCCGATATTATGTGCATCCTCCAGTTCTTCTTCATCCAGCAGATATACATTTCCTGCTGGCAGTACAACGATATCCAGGAACAGATCATCCATCCAGGGAATATTTTCTTCGAGTCCAATCTCATGACAGATATCGATATACCATTGGAGAATTTCTCCGTTCTCATCCATCATGGTCGTTACCGTATAAAATTTTCCCTCCGGAAAATGCTGAAGCCAGCTGTAGCCATCGGCAGCAATGCATATCTCTTTTTCTTCGTATTTGACTGTCAGTTTTTCCGTAACTTTGATCAACTCAATGAGAGCTAAGTGGCCCGTGAATTCTTTAGCATCGAGCCAGCATTGTGAATAAGCTCTGTCGGTTACACGCTTCCATGCGCCTCTCCTTCCGTCTACCCGTTTAAGCATAAAAATTTCCTCCTTGTAAATACAGCAAAAAACTAAGTCTATTTTTATATAAATATATTCACTTTTTTTATTCTTTTGACCAGCAATCCATTCCCCTTTTCAGCATAAAGCTAGTATCCTTATGGAGGCACATACGTCCCTCTACCCAGGTTATTCCGTTTCAGTTCGTTGTACCTGATGACCGGTCTGATTATTTAGAAATGCAAAATAAGGATGAAGGAGTCCTATTGCAGATGCTGTGATGATCAATATCCCAATAAGGAGGAACATGGGCCTGACTCCCCAAAGGCTTCCCAAAAGAGTTCCTGCAAGCACTCCCAAGGGCATCGCCCCCCTGATGATGAACAGCCTGGCCGAGAAAACTTTTCCTCTCAAATAGTCCGGTACCGTCTGCTGATAGATGACTGTACTTTGTATATTGAAAAATGCCATAAAAATTCCGGCAGCTGCTTCAATCGCTACCGCGGCTGCAAGACTGGCGTTAAACGCCAGCAGGATATAAGTCGATCCTCCTGCCATTAGCGCGCCAAGGATAGAAGTGCGGCGATTGCTTATTCGCACCTTCCCGACAAGAAGCGTGCCGGCAAGATAGCCCACCGGAAAGCCCGCCATAAAGAGGCCGTAGCTGCCGTAGCTCTCTGAAAGTTCGTCAGTTATATACGGAAGATTAAGGACCATGGCGGCTCCTACCCCAAACTGGACGAAAGCAAGGAAAATCCCAAGCCACAGCAGCAGAGGGTTCCTAATATAATAGAAGATTCCCTCCTTGAATTCTTCAAGCCATGTTTTTCTGATGGTCCTTTCTTCTTCTGGTTCTGCAATAAATAAAAGAAAGCTGCCGCTTATCAGCAGAAAAATTGTCACGAGCAGCAGACTCACCTCTGTCCCTGCTCTCTCAATAACAACCCCGCCCGTCATCGGGATGATCATGGACAGCAGTCTGACTGTACCGTCGAGTACAGCGTTGGCAGACTGCAGACTGTCTCCTTTTATCAGCGAAGGAAGTAAGGCCTGGCTTGCCGGGACATAAAATGGAGACACCAGCCCTACAGCGATCTGGGCAGCGTAAATATGCCAAACTTCAAGCTGGCTGGTACTGATCATCACAAAAGGAAGAAGAAAAAAAAGACTTCTTGTCCATTGTGAGACTACCATGATCCACTTGCGGCTCCATTTGTCGATAAATGGCCCTGAAATAAGCTGAAGGATGAGGGAGGGCAGATAATACAGCAGCCACATGCTGCCAAGAGCCAGCTTTGATCCTGTCAATTCATATACCATGATCGAATTACAGAAGGTGCCGAGTGCTCCCCCTGCTTCTGAAGCGGCTGCACCTGCCCATAAATAACGGAACGGCTTCAGTTTCCAGATCATTCACATCCACCCCTCAGATACCTCTCGAGCTCTCTTCCCAAAGAAAGGACCGCTTCTTTTTTCAGCCTGTATTTATGATTGTGCACTTCTGCTAGCTTGGCTGCCCTGAGAATCTTAAGATGATGGTGTACAGTCGATTTCCCGATATTCAGCTCCTCGGTAATATCCTGCAATGGCAGGTCCTCCTTGAAAAGGAGCTTGACAATTCGTAGCCTGAATTCATCACCGAGCGCCTTTTGCTTTTGAACCAGGAAATAATCCGGACTGTCCGGCACATCAGCCGGCAGGCTGCTGTTTGAAACCGGATAATAAAATACCTTTGTACCTTCCAGATCTGCTTCAATGGTCCAGGGACGGTACACATATTGCGGAATCAGCCTGACAGTAAAAACACCAGGCTCTGGAAGGTAGGCAATTCCCCCTGTTGCCTGTTCAGCAAGGTCTTCAGAGGACGTCCTGGCAGCCAGCAGTTTTTTGTCATGAACATCTTTTTCCAGTATCGCTGAAAGCCTGTGTTTATCCGGTTCAATGGCTGCCAGGTACCAGCCTTCCATACTGGCAATAAAATGCTTCTTCAGTTTCCCTGGCGATTCCTTAAAGATATAGGCGATATATGCCTGGAAAAATTTATGCCCTTCCACATGACGGATTAATTCTTCAAGGGATTCAGCATGCCCGGAGGCTGCACGCTTCCTCGCTTCTTCTTTTTCCTGGCCCAGAAAAGGCAGACAGATCTGCTTCAGCTCTTTTCCATCCATTTTCTCTACAGATGAAATAAATTCCTGCAGGGTGCGGGCTTCCACATGATGCAGAAGCTGAAGCAGCGACTTCCATGTATTATTCTTTTCAATATGATCCAGCTGATCCTTAAGGCCGCGAGAGGCCCCCGACCTGATTCCTGAAAGTTTTGCTGAATGCTCAAGCGTGTCAATCAGCGCCCCGTTGGTCACTGCTGCTATGCCAAGGGCGCACTCCCATAAAAGGGAATGGCTGAACTCCAGCTTGTAGCTCTCCCTCTTTCTTCCGGATAGATTAATATGTTCCATAGACATCTCCCTTACAAAGATATGGCGTATTATTAAATATTTTAAATTATCCGAAACTTTTATTCAATATATTTAGAACCGATAGTTTCAAAAATACCGAATAGTTAAAAATCAAGGCACCAGCGAATGCCGATGCCTTGAATCATATCTTTTAATAAGAAGGCTATGATACTTTATCCTACTTATAAATTTTGCCTGCTCCATCTACATAGATAGATTTAACCATACTCCTTTCAAATGCTTTACCCTGGCCGGTTTTGCCGGTAATTTGGATGGTGAGGCTGTATATGCCTTCCTCTTTGAAATCTGAAGCATCAGGAAGCCCCGCTTTTAGGCCGCGGAAGGTTGAATAGCCGTCTCCCTTGCCTTTGGTATGAATCCATTCTGTTTTGTACTTCCTGCCTGCCTGCGCACTTTTCCAGCTGTTCAGCTCTTTGCTAATCCCTGGAATGCTACTATCTCTCTCGAGGCTGACCGTATACAGAAATCCGGTGCGTCCCGTTTTGCTGCTCACAGTCCATCTGCCTGGTACAGGATTTTTTATAGTAAATTCAGTAACATATGCCCCTGAAAAAAATCCTGAAGCATCTTTATAAGTTCTGCCGGCTGTATAACTATTGCCCTGCTCATCCACTATCACCAGGTCAGGAAGGCGTTTGCTGCTCAACACAGACACTGAGGCTGCCTTTACTTCATTTTCAATAAGAAAGGAATCTTCAAGCATCTCATCTCCCATTCCACCGTGGATGATCATGCTGTCAGCCTGGGAAAAATCCGTATCAGTTAACAAGGGGGAATAATGATCTTTTTGGAAAGAAGTAGCAGTTAAAAAGGGATTCAGCTCTGGAAATATGACAGACCCTTGCTTTATGCTTGAATGATTCCAGGAATGCTCAGCTATGACAGGGGAGCCTGAAAGCCTCGAACTGATTAGGGGGACGACGCCATCATTCCTGCCATACTGGCTCAAATACAAGCCTCCCCAATATGTTGCCGATCCAAAGCTCCCCCAGCCGGTCCCACCGATTGTGTAAAAGGGAATCCGCTGTGCGTTCGAATGGGAGTCTGTCAAACTGCGGTAATAGCTCATATATCCTGTCTGAAGTGAGGCAGTTGCATCATTGCGGGTGCCGAGGAGTTCAGAAAGCCAGCCGGCAGCACTGCTATTGGCAAGGTCTGCGAGCTGTGTGCCGCTGTGGGGAGTAGATAGGGTGATTACTCGGGAGACATAAGGATATGCTTCATTATGGACGAGGGCTGTCTGACTATCCACACCGCCCTTGCTGTAGGCGACGACTGCCAGTTTTTTCTGCCCGAAATGATAATAGATTTCTTCAAGCATGCCTGCCAGCATCATTCCGTTTTCCCACATATCCCGATCCGGATAAAGATCGGCATATGCGGTCTGATATCCATATTCCCTTGCTATTTCAGGCATATCATTTTCCTCCAGCCAGACATTCGCAGAATTGCTGTAGCCGTGGATAAACACGAGCGGCGGAAGAGCTGGATCTACTATATTGGGACTTTCTCCGGGATACCATCGCCCCGGGCTCCCCCCGCTTCCTCCGCCCCCTCCGGCAGATGATACCAGCGGAGCAGTAAAGAAAAAGAGCAGCAGCATTACTGGAAGCGATTTCATAAAACCCCTCCTCCTTTCAAATTTTTCAGCTCCAGTGTAAGTTTTCCAGGCAAACAAAAAAAGAGGAGAAAGTTGGATTCTCCTCAATCAAACTGCAAATATTCTAATATATTGCCGAACGGATCTCTGAAACTTATATATTTCCCCGGCGGACAAGCTGCCGGCTCTTCCATCAGTAAATCAGCACCTTTGGATTTCAGGCGATTGACTTCATTTTCAATGTTTTCCGTTTGAAGCACTAGCACCGGCCCTGTCGCTGACTTTCTATCTATATAATCAGCACCTTCACTTTCTTCCAGAATAATTGGCAGTTCCCCGTGTGCAAGCGACACTATTTTCGGGCCATACTGTTTGTTTACTTCGAAATCGAGTACTTCTGTATAAAACCGGAGTGCTTTTGTTAAGTCCGGTACATAAATCCCTATTGCACATAATTGAGCCATTACTGTTACCCCTTCCTTATTGGCAGCAAAGTAATCCTTTGCCGGATTCAATACTCTTCTTCAGGCTCGCCAGCATTTGGTCCCAGGCCGCTATATGCCATTGTTTTGCCTGATCCCACTGCCCGCTCTCTCCCCAGCCATCATGCTGCAGCGAGATTTGTACACCTTCCGGAATATCCTCCAGAATTACGGTTACTTTAGTCAGATTATGATCACTATTCATTAGACCGGCAAAAGCATCAGGCCCTTTCCATTCAAACATAAGCTTCTCTTCTTCTAAGATACTGAGGATTTTGCATCCTTTCGTATTCATGCTGCTCTTATCTGAGGGATTGAAATATAATTCGAACCGCCCTCCTGCTGCCGGTTCGATCACTGCTTCCGGGGCAAACCACTCGGTTATTCTATCTGATTCGGTCCACGCTCTCCAAACTAAGCTTTTGTCAGCCTGAATGATGATATCAGTTTTAATAGGCACGGCATTCTCCTCCTTTTTCCTGATTATACTGCCTTACTTTTCCTAAAAATTCTTCTAGTTTGCTTTGTTGGTTATTTTTTCAAACAGCAAGAGAGGAAGATTGAATAAGATTGGCGGATCATGGGGCAGCGGCTCCCTCAGCTGAACGGTGGCCTTGCAGTCCGTGTTTTTCTTGATTTCCACCGTTCCTTCCCATTTCCCCCTAAGGAATGTTTCCGGCTGAAAATACCTGAGGGGATTCATGCTCCACTCCAGCCCTGCTGCCAGCAGATAATAAGTTCCTTCCGGGATGTCTGTGAAAATGCATTGAGGGCTGTTATGGCTGAAAGCAGTCCCTTTGACAGGCCTCTGATCGGGAATCGGCTCAGGAAACAGTCCTGCAAAAATAATTCCCCTGAATCCCGGGGGAACCTGGATAAGACAGCTTACTTTTGCCCGGCTTCCCGGTGCCTCTGATTCCATTCTCTCAGGGAGCAGCGTTTTCGTCTCATCCATCATTTTCTGCAGCATTTCCATACTGGCTTCGTATCGTTTAGGGCTGATTCCCACATGATTTTTAAAGCGGGTTTGAAACGTACCCGGGCTAAGATACCCTGAAGCAATCATTGCCTTAGTCAGTGAAGATTTCCTTGCCAGTTCTTCCTTCCCCATCTCGATTCTCAACGCACTAAGGAAATGCCTCGGAGAGATTCCTGTCGCCTTTTTAAAGATCCTCGTGAAATGAAAAAGGCTGTAGCCTGTTAATTCGGCAAGCTCTTTTGTGGTGATCTCTTCCTCAAGATGCTGCTTCATATAATCAATCGCCTTATCTGCAGCCTTCATCTGTTCTGGGTTCATATTTTCACCTTTTTCTTTTGGCTCTAGTTTCTATTTGCTCTCTGTCCTGCAAAACCCTTTTTATCAGAGAAAAAAGTAATGAGATTTTTTATCAAAATCACAATGTGTGCTTTCCAGCTCCCAATAAAAAAGATTCTGCCATTTCCCGGCAGAATCCGATCGTTTATCTATTCAACTGTACCAGCCTGTTTTGTTATCTCGATCTGCTTGACTTTATTGTCTTCTATTTCCTTTACTGTAAAGCGCAGATGATGGTAGTCATAAGTTTCTCCTTCTTCAGGAAAATAGCCTAATTCCTTCAGCAGGAAACCGGACAAAACATCCTCTTCTTCCGGTATCTTCGTTTTGAAGGCCTCGTTAAGGCGATGGAGGGACAGCTTTCCGCTGCAGACAATATGAGAGTCGGTAAGTTCCTCTATCAGCACTTCTTCATCATCGGTTTCGTCATTGATTTCCTGCCCGATCATTGCCTCAATGATGTCTTCATGCGTAATGATCCCGCGTGTACCTCCGTATTCATCAAGGACGATAGCAATATGCTTGCGCTCTTTCATCATAAGCTTAAAGACCCTTTCTATTGAATGGAATTCGTATATGAATAAAGGGTCATTATCTGTATATTCATCCAGTGCATTTGAAAGGTCGAGGGACCAGGACAGGAGCTGTTTGCTGTGAAAAACCCCGACAATATTGTCCATATTCTCTTTGTACACAGGATACCGTGTATAATGGCTGTGCAATACGATATCCCTCGCCTCTTCATATGAAGAGTCAGCAGGAATGCCGATGATCTCAGTCCGCGGTGTTTTCAGGGCATCTCGCACATCAAGTTCAAAGAAATCAATGACTCCTTTGATCCTCGTTGTTTCTTCATTATTAAATGTCCCTTCTGTTGTAGCAATATCCACCATTGTGATCAGTTCTTCCTTGGAAAAGCTGACTTCTGCTTCGCTGTCCTTCGAAAGCAGACGGATGACTCCCCTTGTGAATCTTGACAGCAAAAATGTTAATGGCTTCAGAATCATCATCAGAAAACGGATAACCGGGAACACGATGAAAGCAATTTTATCTGCAAAAGTTGCAGCAATGGATTTAGGAAGCACTTCTGCGAAAATGATCAGGACGACTGTCAATATACCGGTCGCAATCCCTACATTAATTCCATAATTGATTGCCACGATGGTGACCAATGTAGGAAGCATGATATTGGCGATATTATTGCCAATCAGGATAGCGGTGATCAGTTCATCCGGCTTTGCTACAGTATCAAGAAGCTTTTGGGCTTTATGATCATCATTTTCAGCTCTTGTCTTCAGCTTCATTTTATTAACGGCAGTCAGCGCCGTTTCACTCCCCGACAAGAAAAAGGACATAAACAAAAAGAAAATTATTGCAATAAACACAGTTTGCCTCCAAGAGTTTTTTCTTCCATCATACCCAATATTAGAAGAATATACAAAGCATAAACCTATTCAACATTATTCTCCCTTTTCACCGTATAAAAATTCTTTTTCCGTGAAAGCTATAATTGCTGTCATCCTTAATGCATAAGGAGTGTTTGAAATGTCTGTCTTTGTCTACCAAACCTTTGAACTTAAGCAGGACAAGTTTGAAGAAGCTATTGAAAATATAAAAGCAATCCAGCAGCACAGAAATGAAATGTACGATCACAAAGTAGAAATCCTGACTCCTGTCACAGGGCCGGACCATACATATGCATTTCTGTGCACCTATGAAGGCCTGGCAGAAATGGAGCTTCAGAATAAAAGGCTTTTTGACGATGAAGACTATGTTAAGCTGATAGGCGATTTTTTCATCCAAAACATTGTACAGGGAAGCATTAGAACACAGATATTCCGTTCATTAGCTAATAAAGCATAAAAGGAGCTTTGCGCGTACAAGGTGTGCCTGCAAAAGATTTTCATCCGGCAACAGAGCACATGTGACAGGTGCTGCCCCGCCGCTGCTGCAGAGCAAATATAAGAAATGGCCCGCTGGATTTGCGGGCCATTTCTTATATTTTAAATCGGCTGACAAGCTGATTGAGCTGCTTTGCCAAGTCTGCCAGACTGTTGGCATTTTGTTCAACATCGTTCATCACTGAATTGGATTGGATGATGGTTGCAGCTGTTTCTTCTACACCTGCTGCAGCTTCTTCGGACACCGATGCTATCGTTTCAACCGACTGGCTGATGGCAGATGTATTCGTATTAGCCTCCTCAAGGGTGCTGCTCATTTTGGAAATTGTCTCTCCCAGAGAAAGGATGGATCCTTTCAGGGTGCTGAAAGTCTCTTCAGTATCCTTCAGGCTTCCGGTGCCCCGCTGAACCTGTAAGTAGCTGTTCTTCAAAGCAACGGCAATTTGCTTTGATTCTCTCTGAATGCTGGCTACGATATCTGTAATATGAACCAGTGATGAGGTTACCTGCTGGGCAAGTACTTTCACTTCCTTGGCAACGACGGCAAACCCTTTTCCGCTGTCTCCTGCTCTCGCCGCCTCAATCGCAGCGTTCAGCGCCAGCAGATTCGTCTGGTCTGCAATACCCTGGATCACTTCAACAAGGGAAGCAATCTCCCCTGACTGCTTTTCAAGATCGCCAACTTTGGAAACAGAGGCCTCGACGGTGTCATGAATCTGTGTCATATCCTTTCCCGCCTGCTCCATTCTCTCCATGCCAATGGAAGCTTCCTTTAATACATTCCCGGCAGTATCCGACATAGATATTCCAAAATTATGTGCAGCCTTGATGCTCTGTGAGAATCTGGCCATTGTTTCAGAAAGATCAGATGCGGCCAGTGCCTGCTGGTCAGTCCCGGAAGCCAGTTCCTCCATTGTTGCCGATATTTGCCGGCCTCCTGCGGCTACCTCGTTGGCAGACTTTGTCAGGATACTGCTTTGGGTCTGTACCGAACCTGCAGCTTCCTGAATGGAGCCTACCATCTGGAGGAGATTTTCTTTCATATCGTCCATGGCACTCGCCAGGATACCGATTTCATCTTTACCCTTCCAAGCGAGCGGGGTTCCTGAAAGATTACCTGATGACACCCGCCTGGCACTATCCACTACTGCCCTGAGATTTTTCTTGACTGTCCTGTTAATTAGAATGATGAATGCAAAACCAGAAGCAGAAGAAACAAGGATAGAAGCAATTAAAATGATGATGCTTGCCTGAAGCCTTTCTTCAGTACTGGCAATTGACTGGTTTTTCCCGGCCTCCACACTTTCTCTTAATTCATTCAAGCGTGCGATAACAGTATCCCTCTTGGTGCGGATATCATTCAGGACCGTCAAAACCTTGGCATTGCTTTCGATATTTGGTATAAGCTGTTTTTTAAACTGTTCATTAAGCCTCTCATCGCTTTCAATGAACTTAGCATAGAGCTCCTGCTCCTCCTTCGTTCTCATGCTTTCTTTCAATGCCTCATGCAGCTGAAGGAATTCGCCCGACTGCTTATCATAGTTTTCAACGATTCTCTGTGAGCGTACCTGAACATAATCCAGCACCATGATCGTCTTTGAGCGGTAAATGGAGCCCATCTCTGTCAGCTGAACAGCGCGCATGCTGTTCTCATCAATGGAAGCAACATCACTCTTAATCAAAGAAAACTGATTGAAAACGACTGCTGCTGATAAAATGAATAAGCAAATAGTAACAGCGAAGACAGCTATGTATTTCTTTCCCAAATTCCAATTTCTTAAAATAGTAATCATTATAGCCCCCTGAATCATCCTTTTTTACTATTATCGGCAGAGAATAAAGGATATTCAATAAAATAAACAGAAAATATTCATTTTTCAAAAATAATAATAGGTAAATAGAACTATCATATGGAGAGCAGGGGGTAACAAGGTAGTTTACCAGTTTACCAGTTAGAAGCTGCCATTAAACCAACTCTGCCCACTAATACATCTATATACTATGCAAAAAAAGCCGCCTGAAAGTTTATACGTGATTTATGGCCTCTGAGAGCAGCTGCTGGCCGGTAACCAAAATCTCAAAAAAAAATCTTAACTGAACATAGCGCAAGCACCTTGCACCTAAAGGAACGCAGACTAAGAACACACATCCTGCGGAAACGTCTTGAGACCCACATCCTGGGGGCCTTAAGACGAACCTCCCAGAAAGGCGTTCTTTGCCTTATTGGGAGGTTAGACTTGTGATCTCGGCGCAGCTGCTGAAAGTTGATCAAAAATCGAAAATAATCCACAAGACATACAATTTATAATATCCTGAACAACAAAAAAGGAGAGGGCTTGAATGCCCTCTCCTTTTTTCAAGAATATTTTATTAACGGACCCTTACTACACGCCCGTTGAATTTCTGTGCCCAATAGCCGCTTGACATATTGGCAATTGCTACGCCTGTCGAGCTTTGTGATCCGATGAATTTACCGCCGCCAATATATATTCCAACATGTCCATCTGTTTTATAAGTGTTGAAGAATACAAGGTCTCCTGGCTGCATTTCGCTTGTGGAAACGCGGGTGCCTGAGTTTTTAAGAGAATCAGTGCTTGAACCGACACTAATGCCAGCCTGTGCGAAAGCCCAGTGTACGAAGCCTGAGCAGTCAAAACGGCCGTTGGCAACATCAGATGCAGTTCTTCCTCCACCGAAAACATAGACAGAGTTTCCGATATATTTATAACCTGCGGTGATGGCAGTATTGATATTGCCGTTTGCCTTCGGAGCAGGCGCGAACGACTGAGTACTGCTGCTTCCGCCGTTATTGCTTGTTCCATTATTGCTGCTTGATCCGCTGTTAGAAGATGCTGCTGTATTAGAGCTGTAGCTCCTTTGCACTGCTTTTGCAGCTTCGGCAGCCTGGCGCTTTCTTTCCTGCGCAATCGCGTTGTCAATTGAAGTCAGTTCCGATGCCAGTGAAGCATCTTTTTGAAGCAAGTCCGCTTTCAGGGCAGTAGCCTGCTTTTCCTTTTGCTGGACCTCAGCCTTCAGTACATCGATCTGGGCCTTCTGTTCAAGAATCTGAGCCTGCATGCCTTCAAGTTCTGTCTTCATTTCATTGAGGCCTGCCAGTTTTTGCTCAACAGAAGCCTTCTTTTCTTCGAGCTCCTTCTTATCCGCTTCATGCTCTTCCATCAAACCTCTGTCAGCCTCGACAATCTTAGCTACCGCTCCTACGCGGTCAATGAAATCACTGAAGCTTGTGGAACCCATCAGCACTTCAAGATAGCCTACTGAAGCACCGCTTTCCTGGAATGACTTGGCCCTTTCCTTCAGGACTTCGTTCCTCTTCTCAATGCGTTCCTGAATGACAGCTACTTCTTTCTTCAGTTCTTCAATCTCAGCATTTGTAGCAGCAATTTGTTCTTTTGTTGTCGCAATCTTGCTGTTATTATCCTTGATTGCCTGATTGACGCGTGCAATTTGTGCATTCAATTTTTCCAATTCATTCTGAGCTTTTGCAATCTCTTGAGCTGCCTTTGAAATATTGGCCTGGATTCCAGAACGCTGTTCCTGGATTTGAGCTTTTTTGCTGTGTAATGTATCCGCATTAACTGCCGGGATGGAAAATGCACTTCCCAGGCCAAGCATAATTGTCGTGTTCAGCACTACTAATTTCTTTTTCATCGCTCTCTTCCCCCTGCTTCCCTTTGCCAAGCTATAAGACTCTCTCTTTATCTAATTGCAAAAGCCAACGGCAAACTATATGTATTTTAAATTTTAAATTCGATTGTTCTGTGACAAAATTCTATTAAATTAACCAATTTAAACCTTTTTTTCACAATTAGAAGTATAACACCCAAATCTTTCAAACAGGTAATAATTATATTACAGTTATATTTCAATCATGACATTAAACCACTTTTCTCCTAGTTTTTATGCTTTATATACCTTTATTTTACAGAAAAACAGCGAAAATCTATCTAAACGTGCCATTTAGACATTTTTTTCTCCATACATTCATCCGGGTAAAATAGCATATAGTAAGCAGGAAGTTTTCTTTTGTATAATATTGGTTACAGTAACTCATTATTCCAATTTGCGACAACCACACTAAGGCTGGTGAAACTATGGCGAATAGAAAAAGAAGGAAAAAAGGCAAGCAGGCGGCCGGAAAACAAAAAGACTCGATTTTGAAGGAAATTCTATCAGAGGGACTCAGCCAATTATTAAACCCGTTATTATGGTTAGGAAGGCTGATTTCACGTTTGTGGGATTGAACGGAGATATAAAGTGAATATGATATTTTTTCCTATATATACATGTTAACATCAGCATGGGCGTGCAGATTGTGCTCGTATAGGGGAGTCAGAACAATGTTGACCCTTTCTCCAGTAAGCCATCTGCCCCTTTGCCCGCTTGAGGAACTCAGATCGGTGCATCCACTCTCTTGAGTACCTCACTTGTCCTGTATGGGGCACTCTGATCGGCATATCTGCTTTCTTGAGTACCTCATATGTGCTGTATGAGGTACTCCGGTCGGTGCATCCACTCTCTTGAGTACCTCATTTGTCCTGCATGGGGAATTCTGATCGGCGCATCAGACTTTTGAGTACCTCATTCCGCTTCAAGCACTCAGACCAGCGTTAACCTTCCTGGCTGCCTCTTCTCCTCCAAAGGTTTCTCCTATTCATTCGGTTTTCAAATAAAACCTGCCCAAAAGAAAAAAGACCCTTCCAGGTCTTTCTCATTGCTTATGGAATTGGCTGTTATCACCTTGGCGTGCCAAAGGCCGTCAAAAAGAGCAAGCTGCTTTCCCGCACTCCCTTATCCTCTCTCATGTAGCAGCAATCCCACTTGCAAGGTTTTTCTGCAGCATCTCCCGGAATTCTGACTTTTCAACTGATATGGTCCAATCTTGCCCTGCCCCTATCGAAAATATTTCAGCAAAAGAACCTTGGTTCACAGCCAGCCCAAGATTCCCAAGTGAGTTTATATAGGCAACAGGCTCTCCCCCAGGTACATCTGCAAAAGATTTACCAAAAGTGACCAGCCCTCTAAAGGCAAGTGATTGGCCTGCCCTAATTTCCGCTATCAGTCTGTCTCCGTGTGCCACTCCCATCTCGATCAGCAGAGATCTCCCAATATTCGTCCACAGATTCCCGAAGCGGACATCCATGATTTCAATACACCCTGCAGATTTGCCGTTATTGAGTGAAGCGCATGGAGCCTGCAAAATACAAATACCGCCGGGATCTACATGTTCCCCCAGTTCTTCAAAGCTGACTGCGCCGCTGGCCAGCCTGGCTCCTGTATACGCGTAAATATCCCTGCCGTGGAATGTGTGAGATTCCAGGGATCCTGGAAGCCTGTTTATCGTCTCATTAATGACCCTTGCTTCAGCAATCCCTGCATTCATGCTGACATGTGTCAATGTGCCGTTATCCGGCGTGATGACCACCTGTCCTGTTGCTGTTTTGACTGCGAGGCTCCTCCTCTCAGAACCGACACCAGGATCGACCACAGAAACAAAGACTGTCCCCTCAGGCCAATATGGAAGAGTCTGATTAAGCCTGCAGGATGCCTCCCATACGGAAAAAGCAGGGATGTTATGCGTCAAATTGAAAATTGGAATGGCAGGGCTGACGGAAAAAGCAACACCGTGCATCGCACTGACCGCCCCATCTGCTAATCCGAAATCCGATTGAAATACTAAAGCTCTTCCCATCACTTTCACCCTTTCAAAATTTGTGTATAAAAAGAGTTATGCCGGGAAAGACTCAAAGATTCTCATTTTTTTCTCTGCATGAATATGTTTGGCTCACTCACTTATTTTGAAGCCAGCCGGCGGGTTATAAAGATATGTCAGTGTTCTGCCTGTTGCCTTTTCAATCCGGTATTTATAGCTTTCAGCCCTGGCCATCCTATTTTTGAAAAGTTTTTCCGAAATATCAAGATGTACTGTTTTTCCGTTTATAAGCAGGACAGCACATTTATTCACCCCAATGGCTGCCACATCTTCTATCCCGTGAAGCGAAAACCATACGGTGTCTTCATGAAAGGGAGCTTTGTGAGGAAACCAAAACATATCCTGCAGGCCGCAGAGCCGTACCGGCGGCATGCTGACTTTGCCTAAAACTTTCTTAGTGCCCTTCATAGCGCCCTTTAAATTGCTTCCCAGCTGCTGAAGGGAATCATTCATCACCTCATGCGGGGGGCCTTTAACCAAAACAGATTCATCTTCCAGACCTACAATTTCAGCATGCCGCTCCCCAAACAGATTACTGAATGGCATGATGCAAAGCGTTTCTCTCCTTATAAGGAATTTTTCTATATATAGCTGATCCAAAGTTTCCCCTCCCCTGGTTTAATCCATAATAAAAAAGCTTGTGCAAATTCTTCTATAATATTGGATTTTTTATAATATTGTCAGTGGTGTATTCACATAAGAAACACCTCCAGAATGGAATAGGTTTATGGAATATATGTGTAAGTGTTTGTTTATGTGATGGGTTCGAAGAAGAGAAAAATGCGGAGTTTTATCAGAAGAAAATGGCTTCCAGTTTAGGTGCCAGAAGCCTTTCAATCTATCTATCAGGATAATTATACAATTAATAGAATATTTTGTAAATTAATTTCCTTTTACTGTTTCTGTATAAGCCTCTTCCCCGCCGGCATGACTCGATGGAGAAGCCATATTAAGGAGAACAACGCCAAGAATAATAAGGATGATTCCTGCAGCGCTGAGCATGTTCAGCTTTTCTTTCCAAATCAATATGCCGATTACTGCAGTTGCAGCAGTGCCGATTCCGGACCAGATAGCATATGCGATGCTCAATGGGATTGTTTTTAACGAAAGAGATAAAGCAAAAAAAGCCACTCCAAAACCGAGGAGCACTCCTAGGGCCGGCCATATTTTCGTAAAACCTTCAGAGGCCTTCAGCATAGAAGTTCCGAATAATTCTGCTGCAATGGCAATGAACAGAAATAAATACGCCTTCAAACAAATCACCTTCTATCTATTATTCTTTCAAGAAAAAAGCCCTCCTCGAGGGAGAGCCTTTATTCAGCAATTATATAATTTCCCATATTTATCTTCAAGGTATTGAATAAGATACTCAGCATTCAGCTCTTCACCTGTCACCTTTTGGATTAAAACATCCGGGGTGAAGGTTTTTCCATACTGATGAATATTGTCTTTCAGCCATTGCATGATAGTGCTGAAATCACCTTCTGCTATCTTTTCCCCGAAATCCGTGATTTGTTTTTTTATTGTTTCCAGGATTTGCGCTGCATACAGATTGCCCAAAGCATACGAAGGAAAATAGCCAAATCCGCCGAATGACCAGTGTACATCCTGAAGCACTCCTGCTGAATCTGTTTCAGGTCTAATTCCCAGGTAATCCTCCATTTTTTTGTTCCATGCTTCCGGAAGATCTTTTGCAGAAAGCGTCCCTTCGAACAAGCTTTTTTCAATCTCATAGCGGAGCATGATATGGAGATTATAGGTCAGTTCATCAGCTTCCACCCTGATAAATGAAGGATTGACCGCATTTATCGCCTGGTAAAACTGATCTTCGGTTACATCTGCAAGCTGTTCGGAAAAGGTTTTCTGGAATTCAGGATAAAAGCGGCTCCAGAACTGTCTGCTTCTGCCAACCATATTTTCAAGGAATCTCGATTGTGATTCATGAATGCCGAAAGATGCCCCTTCCCTGAGGCAAGTGCCTTCAAGAGCAGGATCGATCTGCTGTTCATAAATTCCGTGACCCGCTTCATGGATCGTGCCGAAAAGGGCGGTCAATACATTATATTCAGCATATCTGGTTGTAATCCTGACATCTCTCGTATTGATTGGCTGAGCAAAAGGATGGACAGTTTCATCCAGCCGGCCTGCATCCAGGTCAAAGCCGATCTCAGGAAGAATTGCCCTGTTGAAATCCTTCTGTTTGCCAACAGGGAAAGACTGTCTGACAATTTCAACCGGCAGCACTGCACCAGAGTTTTGTATTTTCTTCAGCAGTTCCACACTGCTTTTGCGCAGGGATGAAAAAAGAGGATCCAGCTTTTTTACTGTCAGCCCTGGTTCGAAATCTTCCAGGAGTGCGTCATAAGGATGGTCATATTCGCCATAAAGCTTAATGAATTGTTTTTTGTAATCTATGATTTTTTCGAGGTAAGGAAGGTAATGCAGAAAATCATTCTTTTCCCGGGCTTCTTCCCAGGCATTGTTGGCCTCTGCAGTCAGAATACTATATTCATTGTACAAGTCAGCAGGGATGCTTTTTGATTTGTCATAAAACATTTTTCTTTCCCTGATCCTTGCCTGCATTCTTTCATCCAGATGAACAGCTTTTTCTTCATCATCCAGAATGGCAAGCACCTCTCCGAGTTCCCCGCTCACCTGAAGCTTGAAGATTTCCGTTTCAAGCGTCCCGATTGACTTGGAGAAAAATCCTCTTCCTTTTTTCGGAGCCATCACCTTCTGATCCCAGCCCAAAAGGCTTGAAATGCTTGTTAAATGAGTTATTTTCTCATCGATTTTTTCAAATTTCTTCAGGGCAGCTTCATATGAAAGCACAGCGGCAGTTTGCATTAGGTTTCCCCCCAGATATAAGTTTTTCTCAAAATAGAATATTCGGTCTATTTTATTATAAAAAGAATGGCTTTCTTTTTCAAGAAGCTTTAATGGTATTCTGCATATATTCTAGGCTATCGCGTGATACAAAGCTCAGGCAGCCTATCAATAAAAAAACCAAGTCATCGCGGATAGGCACCAAAGCCTTCCTAAAGTATTTCCATTCCATTTTTCCCAGTCCATATAGGTTTCAACGTTTTTAGCTATTAAAAGCATTTCTTTTCTTATTATTTTCCAAAGATGTTAGAATGGTATTATTCGAAATTTCTGTCATCTATTGAGAAAGAAGGTAACTTATTTGTCCACAAAAACAATGATACTAACACAAGATCTGCGTGAAGACCTGCTAAAAAATGTTAAAAACGTTATGCCGGGCTGGAATATTATCTCTGGGAAAAATCCTGAAATCTGGAAAAGCCATCTGATGGATGCTGAAATTATTGCAGGGTGGAAAAAAGATACAGTCCAAGCGGCGGACAGCAATAACCTCCGCTGGATTCAAACCTGGAGTGCAGGCGTCAATAATCTTCCGCTTGAAGAGCTGGAAAAAAACAATGTCTTCCTGACAAGCGCGAACGGTGTCCATGCTTATCCGATTTCTGAGACTATTTTTGGCCTGATGCTCGCACTCACCCGGAAAATACATACCTATGTGAGAAACCAGGAAGAGAAGAAGTGGCATCACAGCCATATGAACCAGGAAATCCACAAAAAGACCATCGGTATCATCGGTGCGGGTGCAATTGGCTGCGAAACAGCCAAAATTGCTAAAGCCTTTGGCATGAAAGTGATTGGAGTGAGGCACTCCGGAAAAGAAGAGCAGCATTTTGACGAAATGCACACTGCCGAAAAGCTGGATGATATTCTGCCTCACTGTGATTATATTGTCATCACACTCCCTCTAACAGATGAAACACACTCTCTGTTTTCCGCATCACAGTTTAAAAGAATGAAGAACACCGCATTCTTAATCAATATTGGCAGAGGTGAAATCCTGGTCGAACAGGATCTGATCAGTGCCCTTAAAGAGGGCGAGATTGCCGGAGCAGGTCTGGATGTTTTTGAAAAAGAACCTCTCCAGGAGAGCAGCCCTCTCTGGGAAATGGAAAATGTAATTATCACACCACACACTTCCGGCTCAACCGAATATTACGATGAAAGGGTCATCAACGATATTCTGGTTCCCAACCTGAAGGAATATCTAGAAGGTAAGAAGCCTGCCCGCAATCTTGTTGATTACAGGAAAGGCTACTGACATATTCCAGTACCCTTCTGACCGCAGATGACGAACGTATTCTATAAACCAGGAGATATGCATAGTTTGTAAAGGGGAGAATAAAAAGGGGGAATGAAAATGAGCGTGATCCATGATCAGTTCGATGCCATTTCTATCCGGAATGTCCATCGGCAGCTTAAAGAAATACAAATGATCGCTACCACAAACAGATGCATAGACTGGGAGCTTGCTTCGGCCCTGGACCATGTTACAAGGGCGGCCGGAATGCTCTGCAATGTTATAGAAGAACATCTGGATGGGACCCGGAGTGATGTCGATGCCCTCTATTATATAGAGGAAAAGCTGTCTGCCGCCCTTTCCATGGCAAAGAAAATCGATAACCGCAGAGAGCCTGTATAAGAACAGCGCAATAAAGCTGCACAACAAAAATCCAGGGGAGAGAAACATATAATTCTCTCCCCTGGATTTTTGTGGTTTAATGCAGTGTACGGCTTAGTCTTTTGATTCATATATCTTTGGAAAGGACCTCAAAAGAGAGTGAACATGCTGCCTTGGAACTTTATTACCTAACGTTCTGATATCAAACTTCCAGCTCCTTAAGCCTGAACATATTCCATGACATTTTTGGCAATACAGCAGTAAGAGTTCCATTTTCAATATATGAGTCATTGCCCTTCTCTGGTTTAACTTGCTCATCATTAATGGAATTTACCGCTTTGGGATTTTCATTTTTTAGTACTATCTGTTCGGCTAATTTATACCCTTCGAACGACCGGATATCAACATCAACCAGCAATTGAGTATCCAGACTGCGATTTACAGCAAAGATAACCAGTTCTTCACTTTCTTCATTATAGACCACTGACTGGTCTAAGAATGGCACATCAGTAAAATCTTTACTGTCATACTTGGGTGAATCAACAATCGAATGAAGTGCTGTACCACGTCCATATACAGAAGTATAGTAGAATGGATAGAAAATGGATTGCTTCCAAATACCGCCTCCTGTTTCTGTCATAATTGGTGCAATGACATTTACCAGCTGGGCCATACAAGCGATCTTTACCCGATCTGAATGCTTTAGCAGGGTATTCAGCATGCTGCCTACAAGCAGAGCATCCTCAAATGTGTAAATATCCTCCAATAACGGAGGCGACAAAGACCAAGGTTCAATTGCCTTGTCCTGATCATTGGAATGAAACCAAACATTCCATTCGTCAAAACTCAAGTTCATTGTTTTTTTACTGCGTTTCTTTGCCTTCATATAATCACATGCTGCAGTAACAGTTTTAATGAAACTATCCATGTCCAGTGTACTTGCCAAATAGTTTGCCGAGTCATTATCTCTATTCCCATAATATTGATGAAGAGATATATAATCAGCAGCTTCATATGTATGTTCGAGTGTTTCTGCTTCCCATTCAGGAAATGTTGGCATGCCTGAGCCGGAGCTTCCGCAGCTGACCAGTTCAATCGAAGGATCGACCAATTTCATCGCCTTGGCAGTTTCAGCAGCTAGCCTTCCATATTCATATGCCGTTTTCATGCCAATTTGCCAGGGTCCATCCATTTCATTTCCCAAACACCAGACCTTTATATTGTGAGGGTCAGTATAGCCATGTTCTTTTCT
This sequence comes from Bacillus sp. MMSF_3328, assembly GCF_030733525.1. NCBI lineage: Bacteria > Bacillati > Bacillota > Bacilli > Caryophanales > Bacillaceae > Bacillus > Bacillus sp. MMSF_3328. Next base: position 473,668 of record NZ_JASHIV010000002.1, read on the forward strand.
TAAATCACTCCAATAAGTACCGCCGGGATGATTACAGTATTCTACTAAATTTCGTGCAGCATCAATGCCCCTGGTACCTAAGTTAACAGCCATCATGACTTCTGCATTGACTTTCTTCGCCCAGGCTGCAAATTCGTTAGTCCCAACTTCGTTTGTCTCCAGTGAATTCCAGGCTAAATCCAGGCGTTTTGGCCTCAATTCTTTTGGTCCGATTCCATCTTCCCAGTTGTAAGCTGAAACCATATTCCCCCCGGGATAGCGGATAATCGGCACCCTCAGCTCTTTTACCAGTTCTATAACATCTTGTCGGAATCCATCCTCATCAGCACTGGAATGCGAAAGTTCGTATATTCCCCCATATACGGCACGGCCCAGCTGCTCTATGAAAGAACCATATATCCTAGGGTCAATATCGGATATTCTAAACGACTTGTCTATCAGCATTTTTGCTTTATGTGCATTCAAAGTCATTATTCTCACCTTTCTATCTAAAATTTGTTAATCTGTAAACTTTTTATATGCATTGAATTGAAGTAAACTTATCTATATTGTTTAGTGGATATACAAAGTATTGGCTATTCAGCATTTGAACACCTTTATTTTTCTTGAAATTTGGCATCATTTTTTAGTCTAGAGAGGTCCTTATAAAAGCAAAAAACCAGCTCCTGAAAGGAACTGGTTTCTAAATGCTTATGTAAGCCACTTTTGCCGTAATAAATATAAGAAAGTTTTAAACCACCACTCCTCAAAGTGGGTGTTTGCAGAAACCTTCCTGCATGTCCTCCTTGTCACATGTGACAGAGGCTTGTCATTCCAGCTTCGATATAAAACTCCCTATTACAGCTTAAAGGTTAAAACTTTATTATGGTTACGGGCAAAGCAGCTTGTATTTATATATTACCTCATTTGTGCTCCCAGCTCAACTGTTTTGTCTGGAAATGGAGGAGCCTTCTGGCTGGAAAGAGCTTTTCGGCTAGGCCACTTTCTTATAAAAAAAGTCGTTATGTGCTGCTATCACAATCAGGAGCATAATCACAAATGCAACGGCTGCTGGAACGTCTCCTGCTAATAAATAGATGGAAACAGGCATTGCCGCCATTGCGATAAGCCCTGGAACCGTAAAGCGCCGTGTGACGCTCCATCCGGCAAGCAGTACAATAAAGGCAGCCAGCAGGCTTGCGGGGGCTAAATAAAGAGCCGATGCCAGATATACGACAACCCCCTTGCCTCCCCTGAATCCAAGGGGGGCCGGCCAGATATGCCCGCATAGTACAGCGAAAGCACAGACCAACAGTGCGGAATACCCCAGAAAAGCATCAGCTGCAGCTAAAGCAGCCACTGTCTTCCCTGCATCAATCAAAATCGTATAAAAGAAACCTCTTTTTCCAAGTTCACGGCCAGCATTCCTTGCACCTGCGTTCCCGCTGCCCATCTGCCTGATATCTTTTCCCTGCCACTTTCTGGCCAGAAGATAAGCCCCGTTGATGCAGCCGGCTAAATAGCAAAAAATGAAAGCTGCTGCTGTATACATAGACCTTCCCCCCGTATAATTCTCTGGCTGCCGGCAAAAATAGACTGAAACAGTCAGTCCTGACTTGGAAGAAAGGTGATAGGCCCAATGTTCCCTGTTATACATACCAACTTTTGGGATGCTGTTTTTGCCGTGCCTGCGGTCTTATTGTAACACAGCTGCTGAAGCTGTATTTCAATATCCCTGCAAAGATAGTCCCGTCAGTTGCCTTGCTTTGCGGACTGCCCGTTTCGGTCCTGATCAGCCATAAGCATGACTTCGTGGCCGGCCTCTTTATGGGATGGTTTTATGGATATTCAGCGATAGGTTCATACAGCAGCCTGAAAGCTTCTATAAAATCTTTCAGGAACAGCAGCTCCTAATGTTTGATCCTTCCGGAATATTCCTTGAGGAAATCCCATGAAGCTGTATAAGCTTTAATATTATTCTCCCTTTTTACAAAGAAATGGCCTTCATCCTCAAAACGGATATACTCTACAGGATGCTTACGATTCTTCAGATCATCCACAATCTGCTCTGTTTCCTCAATCGGCACTCTCGGATCATTGGCACCGTGAAGAACAAGGAGCGGACATTGAATCCTGTCTGTTTTATGAAGCGGATCAATTTCATCGAAGAAGGCCCCGTCATTCTCTATGCTCCCATATTCAGCTTCCCTCATTTTCCGCCTCCACGGGCTGGTATTCTGCAGGAACGTCCGGAAGCTCGAAATTCCAACAATATCAATGGCAGAAGACCAGATGTCAGGGTAGTGGGTGATGGCTGCCAGGACCATAAAGCCCCCGTAGCTTCTTCCCATAATGCTGATCTGATCTTCGGCAGCTCCTCCCTCTGTTTTCAGCCAATCGACAAGATGGACTAAATCACGTACAGAGTCCATCCGCTTCCTGACATCATCCAGATGGGTAAAGCTTTTACCATAGCCTGTACTGCCCCTGACATTCGGCGTACATACTGCAAATCCATTATCAAGGAAAAACTGCAGGAACGGATTAAAAACAGCCCTTATCTGGCTTTCCGGCCCTCCGTGGACAAACACAACCACCGGAAGCTTTCCGTCAGCCTCTTTAGGCTTATAGTAGAATGCTGGAATCTCAAGGCCATCAAAGGAAGCAAAAGAAATCAGTTCAGGAGCACACAGCTTTTCCTCTACCAGAGGATCATGCGAAATGAACGTGGCCCTTTTAGCTTTACGAGATCTGAGATCGAGTTCCCAAATGTCTGAAGGATGCTGCGGCCCATTCAGGATAAAGGCAAGCCTGCTGTTATCAGGAGAGAAAGAAAAGTCAGTAATGACGCCTGCAGGGGATTCCCACTCTGTCACTTCATTCGATTCAAAATCCAATAATGCGCCTTTTGAGACCCCTCCTTTATTGATGGAAAAAGCGATCTTCTTTTTATCAGTGCTGAGCTTCAGCTCTTCCAAGTCCCACTCCTTCTCGACCAGCCACTTTGTTTCCAGTGTTTCAAGATTAAGTCTGGCAAGATTCATGAATTCCCGATCCCTGTTGGACAGCATATAAATCATTTTTCCATCTGAGCTGAACGCAGGGCTGGCAAAAGCCGCTTCCCCCTCATGCTTTGTGAGCCACTGCACTGTTCCCCCTGAAAGATCCAGCAGTCCAAGGTCATTATCAAGATTTGTGTTCACCTGCTCTATCAGCAGGGAGTTTCCTTCCGGATGCCATTGAAGCGGAGAAAAATGACCATCTCCCTGGAACACCATTTTAACTTCAAAACTTTCAAGACTTTGAATATATATATCAAAATAGGTGTTATGACGGCGGTTGCTGGCCCAGGAAATCCACTTTCCATCAGGAGATACCCCTCCATACTTGTGTATATGTTCTGGCGAGTCGGTCAGCCGGATGACCTCCCCAGTTTCGGTTAAAAGGAAAAGCTGCTGCTTTTCATTCACACCCTCATCCATGCCAAAAATCCTTTTACCGGTTCCTTGGATAAAGGAAACAAACATAATCCTTTCAGCGGTTTCCAGTACCTGATTAGGGTTGCCGCCTTCAGCGTGTATTTCCCATATTTGCGGAATCCCGGAAGCATCTGAGATGAAATTCAGCATTTTCCCCTGCGGTCCATAAGCAGGATTCTTCACGTTTCTGATGTTCATGAAATTATCAATCGTCAATGTTTCCATTATTGGCCCCCTTCTGCATTATTTTTGCGCCGGCTGTCCAGGACCGGACTGGAAATGCCTTTGATTCCCGTCAATCCCAGAATACATAGGAAAATGGCCTGTGGCCCATAATAGGCATCCTGCGGATCAAAGTACTCTTCAAGTGTATGTATGCCCCCAAAGCTTCCTCCTCCGCCAAGTGTTACAGCCGGAATTCCAAGAGCAATCGGCACATTGGAGTCGGTGCTGCTGGCTTTCTCAAACGAAGGTATGAATCCTAGCTGCCTTGAAGCCTCTGCAGCCGTTTGGACAATGGCTGATTCCATATCCTGGCTGCCTGCCGGGCGGTCGCCTACCTGCTTGATTTCAACTGTAATTCCGGAATCAGCACCGCCGGCAGCTTCCTTGATGATGGAGAGCGCTTCAGATTCAACCCTTGCCAGCTCATCTGCGGAAACCGAACGAAGATCGATGATCAATCTGGCTTCCGCTGCAATCGTATTGACCGAGGTCCCTCCGGATACTATCCCTACATTAAAAGTTGTTTTTGGATCTTCCGGCACCTTAAGATCTGCTATGCCGGCAATGGCTTTTCCTGCAGCATGAATGGCGCTCGGCGTCCCGAAATCCCCAAAGCTGTGGCCGCCTGAGCCCTTATAGGTAATCTCATATCTTTTACTGCCTGCAGCCAGATATGTAATTCGCTCAGGGCTGCCTGGTTCTATGGAAATGAAACCGTCTATCCCATGATCTTGTCCAAACAGCGCCTTAACGCCATTTAAATCCCCAAGTCCTTCTTCTCCGACCGTCGCTCCAAACAGAATATCCCCTTCCGTTTCGATTCCCGTTTCGTTGAACGCACGGATTAGAGTCAGTACGGCAGCCAGCCCCCTTCCGTCATCAGCGATGCCGGGAGCATAAATTTTTCCGTCTTTTACTTTTGGGACTGTGTCAGTGCCTGCTGGAAAAACAGTATCAAGATGGGCACAAACCGCAATCCTTGGTCCATTCCCCGTTCCCTTTCTCAGGCCGAATATATTGCCTGCATCATCTTTCGAAATATCTTCAATACCCAGCTCTTCCAGCCTTCGTCTATAATACTCCCCCCGTTCCCCCTCTTCAAAGGTAGGTGCAGGGATGCTCGTCAGCTCCTTTTGATCAGCCGATGTCCGGTCATTATCATTTTTTAAAAAGGATAGTCCCTTTTGGACAGCTGAAATGCCCGCTATTTTTTCTAATGCTTCCGCCACGCTATTCTTCAGTTCAATATTTTCCGCCAATTTTCTTCCCCCTTTGTAAAGTCTATTATTATTATATTCCAAAAATTAAATTTATTGTTGCTGGAAGGCTTCAGAAGATTTCCTCCTTAATAAAAAAGGAAAAAGCCCCAGATGCATGGAGCTTTTTCCTCTTGTTCTGTTTCTCTGCTTTAAAAACAAATAGCTTTATGCCATTCCTTCCTAATCGCTTTGATGACCGTGCTCTGGTTCCGCAGGGGGTTCAGCGATTAATGTATCATACAAATAATAGCCGCAAATCACCAACAGCAGGTATACTGCGGCTGATATGGCCCACTTTTTCATCAGAAGCCCTCCTTATAATTTGACCCGCTGCAGCCTCAGCGCATTAAGGACAACCGAGACTGAACTGAATGCCATTGCTGCCCCTGCCAGCCATGGCGCAAGCAGACCAAGTGCTGCAAAGGGGATGCCGAGCGTATTATATCCAAAAGCCCAGAAGAGGTTTTGCCGGATGTTCGAGATTGTTTTCCTGCTCATGTAAATGGCATCGGAAATGCTTCTTAAGTCGCCGCGGATCAGGGTAATATCTGCCGCCTCCATCGCTACATCAGTGCCTGTTCCGATTGCCATTCCGATGTCGGCAACAGCCAGTGCCGGCGCATCATTGATTCCGTCTCCCACCATGGCCACAATTTTCCCTTGCTTCTGCAGCCTTTTCACTTCTTCTGCCTTTCCTTCCGGGAGGACTTCAGATATTACCGCATCAACACCAGCTTCCCTGCCGATTGCCTCGGCTGTAGCCTTGTTGTCACCTGTCATCATGATTACTTCAAGACCCATCTCCTTAAGGCGTGCGATTGCCTCGGCAGATGTATCTTTGATTGTGTCTGCAACCGCGATGATGCCTGCAAAATGACCGTCAATGGCTGCAAGCATGGCAGTTTTACCCTGGCTTTCAAGCGTTTCAAGATCAGCTTCAGCAGGGCTGAAATCAATAGAATCCGCACCGAGCAGCCTTCTGGTTCCTATCAGGAGCTTCTTTCCAGCCACAACAGCTTTAATGCCATATCCGGGAATTGCTTCAAATTCTTCCGCTTCTTTCATTATAATATTGCGTGCTTTGATTCCGGCTGTTATAGCTTCGGCAAGAGGATGCTCAGACTGTTTTTCTGCCGCACCTGCCATAGCCAGGAACTCCGTCTCATCCATTTCCGTCAGCACATCTGTCAATACCGGCTTCCCGTTGGTGATTGTACCAGTCTTATCAAGAACAACCGTCGTAATGCGGTGTGTCCGTTCAAGATGCTCCCCGCCCTTAAAAAGGATACCGTATTCTGCAGCCCGCCCTGAGCCGGCCATGATGGAGGTCGGTGTCGCCAAACCCAATGCACAGGGACATGCTATCACAAGAACAGCAATCAATTTTTCAAGAGCTTCTGCAAAATTGCCTGGATCTGCCCACAGGTACCAGATGAGGAATACAACGGCAGCGATCCCCACAACAATCGGTACAAATATCCCGGAAATCTTGTCAGCAAGGCGCTGGATTGGTGCCTTTGAACCTTGTGCATCCTCAACAACCTTGATGATTTGTGCGAGGGCTGTATCTTTACCCACTTTTGCTGCCTGCACTTTTATGAAACCATTTTTGTTGATGGTTGCCCCAATGACTGAATCGCCGGGCTCCTTATCTGCAGGTACGCTTTCTCCTGTTATCATGCTTTCATCCACGGCGGTTCTTCCCTCAAGGATCATTCCGTCAGCAGGAATTTTCTCTCCTGGCTTCACGGCAAGGATATCACCGGGCATGACGCTTTCCAGGGGAATTTCAATTTCCTCGCCATTCCTGATGACGCGCGCCGTTTTAGCCTGCAGATTCATCAGCTTTTTAATGGCCTCAGAAGACCGTCCTTTTGCTTTGGCTTCAAACAGTTTCCCCAGAATAATCAGCGTTATCAGGACTGCACTGGTCTCAAAATAAAGATTTACTGAGTGGCCCCCTGAACCTATCGATTTTATTGATAAATATAAGCTGTAGAAAAAGGCAGCAGAGGTGCCGAGGGCAACCAGTACATCCATATTGGCGCTGCCGTTTCTAAGAGCTTTGTAGGCGCCTGTATAAAACTGGCGGCCGATGAAAAACTGGACTGGAGCAGCAAGGGCCAGCTGCACCCAGGGATTCATGAACATCTCCGGCACATACAGGAAGCTGGTAAAGCTGAAATGTCCGGCCATTGCCCATAATAATGGCAGAGAAAGAATAAGAGCAAAAGTGAATTTTCCTTTCTGTCTCTCTATTTCTCTTTCACGGTGGTCCTGCTCTTCACCTGCCACCTCCTCAGTTCTCAGGGCAGCACCATAGCCAAGTTTTTCAACTCTTTTAATAAGGTCAGCCGGCGATACTGCAGAAGGATTATAGACCACATCTGCCCTTTCCAGCGCCAGGTTGACGTTTGCATCACTGATTCCGTCCATTTTCTTTAGCCCTTTTTCAATGCGTGCGGAGCAGGCTGCACAGGTCATGCCTGTAATGGCGAGCTCTGCCTTTTCAATCACAACCTTGTAGCCCAGATTTTCTACCTTTTGAAAAATATCTTCCTGCTTCACTTTTTCAGGGTCAAATTGAACAGCCGCTTTTTCAAGAGCCAGATTGACTGAAGCATTTTCCACACCTTCAACCTTTTTGAGTCCTTTTTCTATTCTTACGGCACAGGCTGAACAGGTCATCCCGCTTATTTCAAACTGAGTTTCTTTTGCTTGCTCGCTCATCGCTCACATCTCCTTATACCTATACGGGGTATATTTTGATGAAAAAGAGAACGTGCCTCAGCACGGTCCCGCAGGCTATTTGCTGTTAGACAACATCATAGCCCTGATCATCGATTGTTTCTTTAATTTCGCCTAGATTTACTTTGGATGAATCATATTCGACATTGACTTTGCCATTCTCTAGATCAACCTTTACAGCAGATACGCCTTCAAGCTTCCCTACGCTTCCTTCTACAGCTTTTACGCAATGGCCGCAGCTCATGCCTTTTACTTCTAATGTGATTGTTTCCATTCTGAATCTCTCCTTTATTTCTTCATTAGTCTTTGTACAGTTACCAGCAGCTCATCAACCACCTCAAGATCGTTCTCCTGGATCCTCTCGACAACACAGCTCTTCAGGTGTCCTTCGAGCAGAATTTTGGCAACGCTGTTCAAAGCAGACTGAGTGGCTGAAATCTGGGTAATAACATCATCACAATACGTATCCTTTTCAATCAGGCCTTTGATTCCCCGGATCTGGCCTTCAATCCGGTTGAGCCTGGTGACAAGGTTTTTCTTTGTCACTTCTGAGTGATGGCTCTTCCGCCCGCTCACATGATCGCAGCTTTCACCCTCAGGGACTAACGGCAATTCATTTAATTCCTTTTCCATTAAATTCCCTCCCCTTATCTGTATTGTAGTATACCCTGGTATGGTATGTAAAGCAATTCTTCTCAGATTAGAAAAAAAAATAAAAAAGGAGAATCTCAGCTCCTTTTTCAGCTTAGGATAACCTCTTTTTCAAGATAGCTTGCCCTTATCCCGAAATTCGGGGGAGCAGGATCAATCTTTTCATTTAAGAGGAGTTTAATGGCAAGATAAGGGAAGTTAATGCCGGACAGGCAGCTGATATGAAGCCCACCGCTCATTCTCGGGTTGATTTCCAGCAGCTTCGGTACACCTTGTCCATATTTGACCTGGACATTGAATACATAAGGAACCGGGTATTCCCGATGAAGGTTTTCGGCTATCCCGCTGAGCAGCAGGTTTTCCTCCAGCTCCCTCACCCTGCCATGCCCTTTTTTCCTTGGAATGCTGGTGTACAGCTTGCCGCCGTCGGCCAGGCAGTCGATACTGTACTCAGGGCCATCCAGATATTCGAGCACCATCAGGTCTGGAAAACTTTCCTGCTGCGATAAAATCCCGCAGGCATTCGCAAAGGAAATCCGGTGTCCAACCCCTTGCCCGAACAGCTCCGCTATTGAATCTTCACGATCCTTTACCACTCTGAATCCATATGCCCCTTCTCCAATAACAGGCTTGAAGCAGACTTTATGGCCCGCTGCCCTAAGCTTATGATAGGCTTCCTTGAAGCCTGCCGCTGTATTGACGACTTCGTAGTCAGGGATGCTTACCAGCTGCTTGCCGGCTGAATTCTTTTCCTCAATTGACCGGTAGATGGCCGCCTTATTGTCCATGAAGGACATAAGCATTGGGTCCGGGCAGACAAGCACCTTGACGCCTATTGCTTCAAAACGGGGAAGATTCCGTGAAATCAGGACATTTTCCTTGCGGGGAATAAAAATATCAATCTCGTTCCGGGCACAGAAATCCAGGCAGAACAAAATATATTCCTCACCGGATATATCAGGCTCAGTCCCTTTGAAATCGCATACCTGCAAATAGAGTGCATCCTTATCCGGATGGGTCCCATATATGGTAAAGCTTCTATTGTCAGGATTGTTCTTAATCATTGTGATATAATGGCTCACCGTCGTGAACCAGCGGTTAAACCAGATTTTCATGCCAGCCCTCATTCCCCTGTCAGTAAAATATGAACTCCTGAGAACTCCTTTGCCATAACAGGCTGAAAAAAAGGAATACTCTGATAGATCTATTATCTCACATTTTCGACAGAGGTAAACAGATTCTGCTAATCTTCTACTGCATAAAAGTCACACTGTACAGGATGATCGGCAGGGTGATGAGGCTCAGGCAAGTGCTGGCAAGCGTCGCGCTTGAAACAAGCTCCGGATCTGTACCATATTGAACGGCATACATGGTCGTATTAGCAGCAGAAGGCATGGCCGCCATGACAATCATAATCTGCTTCAGAAGAGTATCCGCAGGCAGGAAAAATGTTAAAGCCAGCGCGATCAAAGGAGATACAACCATTCTCAAGGTAAGGGAGACAGAGAGCGGGCCTATTTCCAGGTTTTTTACTGATATATTGGCGAGCGTGATGCCAAGGATGATCATGACCGTTGGTATGGCTGCATCTCCTACCATCCGGACTGCTTCCATCAGCGTCCCGCTGACAGGTATGTTCATAAACTGCAATGCCGCTCCCAGCAAGGCGCCGTAAACAATCGGCACCCTCACAACCTCTTTCAGGGCTGTTTTGAAACTGGCATTTTCGATAGACCCTTTAGCTGCATAGTATACCCCCAGGGTGCACATCAGCAGCTGCTGGATGACCATCAGCACAATCGCGTATTTTATTCCTTCCTGGCCAAATGCAAAAAGAACTAGCGGAGTTCCATAATTGCCGTTATTCATGAATGCAGAGGATAAAATGATAGCGCAAGTGCGCTTTCTGCTGTATCCTGCAAAATAAGCCGCAGCATACACGATCGCAATAATTGCCAGAGCCAGCCCTATAGTGTAAATGGCCATGACTGCATAATCAAGATTGAACTCCGTTTCGTAGAAAGTCCTGAAGGCAAGAAAGGGAGTCATTAAGTAAATAGCCACGATGGACAGTGATTTCGTTTCCAGCCTGAAGATTTTCTGGCCGGCATAGCCAAGGCCAAAGATAAGAAAAATCGGAATTAAAATTGTTATAAAGGACATTTCATCAGCTTCCATTCAAAATATTTCGGATTTCGTAAAAACCATTTCCATTATACAAGAATCTGTACTTCTCTGCTCAGGAAAAGCATTAAAGTTAGCGCTACACCAAAAATTGGAATAAAAACAAAAAAAAGCATGATTGCAGCAGCTGCTGCAATCATGCCTTCTTTTTAATGATGATGCTTTTCTTTTAAGGGATTGTAGATGACAAATTCCTCTTTTGGAACAAAGAAGTATTGGATCCACACACCATCGAGGAAATCTTCCCGTGCATCGAGCAGAATGTCGATATCCTTGTCGGTTGATACAATTTCATCATGCTCTGCAGGTGTATCGAGCTTGATGTCATAATGGGCGTGGTTTCCGTGATGCTCTGTCACAAAAACGCGGATATACTGGCCTTCTTCTGCTGTTTCCAGCATCTTTTTCAGCACTTTAGCCGCATTGCGGTTGATTTTCACTTTCATTTATCCGAACTCCTTTTAAGTGTTATACGCCAGGGAACCAGCCAGGGGTATTAATGATGGCCTGCCAGAGCGGATCTGGAACAGTCAGTTCCTGCTGGGCATCCTTATCGATTTTGGTTTTGATTTCGTCTTCCCTGCCCTCTTCGACTTTTTGCACCCACTCAGGATCAATGATCAGCTCACGGCCAAGCGCGATAAGAGGGACGCCTGTTCCAAACGCTTTTTCTACTTCTTCCGGCGTATAAAGAGAACCAACGCCGATAACAGGGACAAGGCTGCCGACTCTTTCCTGGATGATCTCGATTCTTGACCTAGTGTCCTCGACTCCGCGGCGCGGCGCTGACCAGAAGTCCTGGAGTGAAACGTGGAGATAGTCGAGATCTTTTTTTGCCAGCTCATCGATCAGGACCAGCGTATCCGCCATCGTGATACCCGGTGTTTCCGGTTCTTCAGGAGAAAATCTGTAGCCTACAGCAAACGGCTTTTTAGCGTGTGCCGCAACAGTCTTCTTGACTTCATCAACAACAGCGAGCGGGAAAGTAAGCCTCTTTTCCAGGCTGCCTCCCCATTGATCATCCCTGCGGTTTGAATGAGGGGAGAAGAATTGCTGCAGCAGATAGCCGTTGGCTCCATGGATTTCCACCCCGTCATACCCTGCTTCAATTGCACGTCTTGCGGCTTCGCCGAAATCTTTAATAATGCTTTCAACTTCCTCGCCGCTGAGCGCGCGCGGTTCCTTTTTTCCTTCACCTGAGCCTGCAACTGCACTGGCGCTTACAATATCTCCATTCGGGACGAGCTCAGGAGGGCATTCCCTTCCTCCGTGGAAAATCTGCAGGATCGCTTTTGCGCCGCCTGCCTGGATGTCTTCCGCTAGGCGCTTCAAGCTTGGGACATATTCATCTTTATGGCCGGCAAACTCCCCAGGGAAGCCTTTTCCATTCTCGGTCACATATGTACAAGCCGTAATCACCATGCCAGGTCCCTTTGACCGGCGGGCATAATATGCAGCCTCAGCATCAGAAACAGTATCATCTTCATTGGAAGAGAAATTTGTCATTGGTGCCATGACCAGTCTGTTTTTAACTTCAATCCCACTTTTAAAAGTAAATGACTCAAAAAATTGCTTGTATTGTTCTTTCATAAACCTGATGTCCTCCTTTGGTGTTTTTTAAAGTTCTTCCGCTTCAAAGCGTTCTGCCTTCAGGGGTGCTGCCAATACTTCTTTCATTTCCTGCATATAGTTCTGGAAGTGGGCAGTTTCCCCGTGCAGCCTTACCGCTTCCTTGTCCTTCCATTTCTCAAGCATCACAAATGAATTTTCATTCCCGGCACTCTCAAATATATCATAGCTGATATTTCCTTCCTCAGCCTGTGACCCTTTGACTACCTCTTTCGTTTTCTCAAGGAAAACATCACGCTTTGCCGGATCCACCGTAATATGGGCATGGATAATAATCATGGACAGCTCCTCCTTCATTTTTTACAAAGTTTAGTATTGGTTAAAAATCAAATATCTTCCCGATTATTAAACTGTAACAAAAAAAGTTACATTAACGATATAAGGAAGGATTAAAGATATCATATTCTACCGGGAGGTTTTTTTCAAAGGAAATGCCTGATTGAAATGCGTAAGAGGCTTGCTCAATTAAAGAAAGCAGTAAAAAAGCACACTCCGTTATGAGTGTGCTTCTGCTTTAAATATGGATAATGCGGATTTTTTGTCCGGGCTTTATAAATGAAAGAAGCGGCCTGTCTTCTTCTATTATTCTGCCTGCTATATTGACTCTTTCATCTGCCGGAAGGTCGGACAGTGTTATTTGCACTTCACCTTTGTAACGGCCGTAATGCTCATTATCAACAGTAATCGTTCCAGCATCACGCTTCCCGCAATTTAATGGGGGCACAGGGTCTGTTGTCCGGGTATTCATGAACCTGACAGCATCCCTCGCCTGATCAGGACGTGTTGCATATATTCCCTCAGGCAGTGTAAAGTTCTCAGCCCTCAGCGGCATAACTGAGTCCTCTTCGTAAGCCAGGAGATCCTCCAGCAGCCCTGCCCCAATATCCGGATCGCCGATATAAATATCATCAATTCCCGCAGCCTTCAACTCCGCATAAGCAGCAAAGGGTTCAGCATGACGGTGCTTTTCAAGCGTCGGCAGGCCTTCATAAAGCGGTCCCCGTTTTTCTCCCCGGGACGGTATATACGCAGCAAGAGGAATACCCAGGCTTTTAAACAGCTTGTTCTGATCATGAAAAAAAGATTCACCCAGCCCGGTTTCCCGTCTCGGGTAAAAATTATGCCATCCGATCAGCCTATCAGGTTTAAGCCCACGACTGAGAAGGTTTTTAAGATCTTCTTCAAAAAGAATGCTGGAGTTGACAGCTATTTTGAATTCCTCTGCAAGGGAGACTATCAGATGATGATCGAAAAAGTCATCCAGCCTAAGGCCGGCTACCCCAAGATCTTTTAATGCAAAAAGGTCTGCCACTCCCAGATGGGCTGGTGTATTCATGGAAACATCCGCATAGACATCAATGCCGCTTTCCTTTGCAGCAGAAAGCAGCCTCTTGGCCGCTGCGGCCAGCTCACCTTTTTCTTCAGGGATATGAAGCGAGGTGAAGCCCCGCTTCACCCCCTTGCTTCCTGCATCCCTGATCCGCTCTTCAGCAGAAGGATCGTTCAGATAGAAGGAAATGCCGATCAATCAAACTCACCAGCCATTTCATCTTTAAAGCCGAACAGATACGTGAAGGCAAATCCTGCTGCATAAGCAATTACAAGTCCTACAAGGTACAGAAGGATTTCGCCTGCGTTAACAATGAAGGCAAGCGGCAGGCCGGATACTCCGATTGCAACAGTGGCAATATCGAAATGCGCCTGGAATGCGCCCCCAACACCTGCGCCAAGGCAGGCCGTAATGAATGGCCTTCCAAGAGGAAGCGTTACACCAAAGATCAGCGGTTCGCCGATACCAAGCATACCGGAAGGCAGAGCACCGCCAATTGCCCTTTTGAGGCGCTTCTTCTTGGTTTTGAAATAGATGGCAAATGCTGCACCAACCTGGCCGGCACCGCCCATCGCAAGGATTGGCAATAATGGATCATCGCCGATTGAATTAATCAGTTCCAGGTGGACAGGCGTCAGACCCTGGTGAAGCCCTGTTACTACAAGCGGCAGGAAGGTAGCGCCCAGGACGAATCCGGCAACCACGCCGCCAATATCAAGAACAGAAAGCAAACCTTTTGTGATTCCTTCGGAGATAAAGCCGCCAACAGGCATGAATACTACATAAGTGACGATCCCTGTAATCAGCAGCGAAACCGTTGGCGTAATGATAATATCCAGTGACTGCGGTACAAATTTTCTGACCCGCTGCTCAACCAGCGCAATAAAGATGGCAGCAAGGAGTACTCCTATCAAGCCGCCGCGGCCAGGAACGAGTGCTTCACCAAAAAGCGTAATGCCGGCGACTGAAGGATTGATAATCAATATCCCTGCAAGTCCGCCCAGTGCAGGTGATCCCCCAAATTCTTTTGCAGCATTAATACCGACCAGGATGCCGAGATATGCGAAAAGCCCCCCGCCAATTACAGTCAGGATCATGGCAAGCTGTGATTCCCCGTCAAGCCAGCCTGCCTGAATGACAGCTTTCGAAATACCAGTGATCAGACCGGAAGCAACAAGTGCCGGAATGAGCGGAATAAAGATGCTCGCTATCTTGCGAAGGAACAGTTTGAAAGGAGTTGCGTTTTTCTTATTGATTTCTGACTTTTTGCTTGCTGCCCGATCATTAAGATTGAGTTCGCCCGATGCTTCAAGCAGTTTGCCAAACTCTTCTGTAACCTTATTGACCTTGCCTGGCCCCAGAATAATCTGCAGTGTTTCTTCTTCTACAAGTCCCAGGACGCCATCTATTTTTTTCAGTCCTGCTTTGTCTACCAATGACTCATCAAGCGGCGTTACTCTAAGACGGGTCATGCAATGCGTATAGGATCCGATATTGGAAGCCCCGCCCAGCTTATCGAGTATTTTCTCTGCAAGAATTGTATTTTCGCCAGCCATTTGAATTTCCCCCATTTCTAACATTGATGTCAGTACAAATTTTCAAACTATTGGAATCGTTTTCATCCAAGGCATAAAAAATAGCTTAAGAGAATAATAGGATAAAGTATCAGTGCAAGCCTATATTATGAAAAACCCCTGTCAGCTGTTTTTTGATGACCACCCCCAAAAAAGGATATGCAGAGGGCAGGCCCGCACATGGCGCCTTCCCCTGATAGTTTTAGTTGCCTGCTTTCTCCACTGCCCTACGCACATATCCACCGGCTTGATCGAGCAGCTTCTCAGCTTCATCTTTGCTTTTACCTGTTTTGATCATGACGATCGCAGATTTAGCCTGAAGCCCGCTGTCTTCAAGAGCTTTTCTGGAAATGTTATAATCAGCGCCGGTTATCTTGCTGATGATCCCGATCGCACGCTCCTTGAGCTTATGATTGCTGACATGAACATCCACCATGAGGTTTTCATAAACCTTGCCGAACAGGATCATGCTGGCAGTTGAAATCATGTTCAAAATCATTTTATGGGCGGTTGCCGCCTTCAGCCTTGTAGAGCCTGTCAGCGCCTCAGGGCCGACAATCACTTCGATGCTGTGGTCAGCTTCTTTGCTGATGACGGCGCCGGTGTTGCAGGAAAGTGCTACCGTCCTGGCTCCGATGCTCCTCGCATACTTAAGCGCTCCTGCCACATAAGGGGTGCGCCCGCTCGCTGCAATCCCGATCACAGTATCATCTTGTGTCAGGCCAATCTCCTTTAAATCGCGTTCGCCCCATTCCGGCTTATCCTCTGCCCCCTCAACAGCCTTGACAAAAGCATCCTTGCCCCCGGCCATGATTCCCTGGACAGTTTCAGGATCCGTACTGAAAGTAGGCGGGCATTCGACTGCATCCAAAACACCGAGCCTTCCGCTTGTACCAGCCCCGATATAGATGAGCCTGCCGCCCTTTTTCAGGGATTCGAATACAAACCCGACTGCTACCTCGACATCCGGGAGAACCTGCTCAACCGCTAATGCCACCTTCTTGTCTTCCTCATTCATCATCGTGATGATCTCCAAAGGTGAAGCTGTATCAATCTTCATCGTCCGCTCATTCCGGGTTTCTGTTGTTAACGAGGTTAAGTTCTCTTTCATTCCTATGGCCCTCCTGTCACTGATGTACTAGTTCTAATTTCATTATAGAGGGTATGAAATATTAGTTCAATAACATATTTACTTTTATGAAATATAATTTTAACACCAGTGGAGTTTGAGCTTGTTTTTACTATTATATATATGAGCCTGGTTGGGTTGTATTCTTTTTTTAGATGGACGGAGGGGGCGGGTGAAAAAATGTTTTAGTTTGGGGCTGGGAAAGAGCATTTAGGTTTTGGGCAGGGGTGTATACTTTTTTTTCTCTCAAACTTTGGATACATAACTCCGTCGTTTTGCACTCAGTTATGTATCCCGCACTCTTCCTCGGATACATGACTGCTCCTTTTTCATCTCACTCATGTATCCCGCACTCCTCACGGGATACATGACTGCTCCTTTTTCGACCCACTCATGCATCCCGCACTCCCCCGGGATACACGGCTGCTCCTTTTCCATCCCACTCATGTATCCCGCACTCCCCCCGGGATACATGACTGCTCCTTTTTCATCCCACTCATGTATCCCGCACTCCTCCCGGGATACATGACTGCTCCTTTTTCATCTCACTCATGTATCCTGCACTCCTCCCGGGATACATGACTGCTCCTTT